>NZ_JBHSNG010000020.1:0-81350 GCF_042657005.1 Rhodanobacter terrae | reverse complement strand
GATGCTGCTGACCTTCATCGTCGGCTTCGCCATGTCGGCCGGTCCGCTGATCTGGACGCTGTGCTCGGAAGTGCAGCCGCTGAAGGGCCGCGACTTCGGCATCGGCTGCTCGACCTTCACCAACTGGGTCGCCAACATGATCGTGGGTGCCACCTTCCTCACCTTGCTCAACGGCATCGGCAACGCAGCGACGTTCTGGCTGTACGCGGCGCTGAACGCCGTATTCCTGCTGATCACCTTCTGGCTGATCCCGGAGACCAAGAACGTCACGCTGGAACAGATCGAACGCAACCTGATGTCCGGCCAACCGCTGCGCAAGATCGGTCAGTAAAACCCCCCGGTAGGAGCCCGCGTGCGGGCGATGCTCCTGCTCCGATGATTGGCCCAACAAATGGTAGGAGCCCGCTAGCGGGCGATGCTCCTGCTCCGATGGTTGGCCTTAGGGATAGGAGAGATCAAAACAAAGGCATCGCCCGCACGCGGGCTCCTACAACAAGACCAACAACGTCGCCGGACCGCAATGCAGTGGTCATGAAAACTGCGGTCCAGGGAGCTCCCTCCATCTCGCCCGACACCCCCAGAAAAATGTAGGAGCCCGCTAGCGGGCGATGCTCCTGCTCCGATGGTTGGCCTTAGGGGTAGGAGAGATCAAAACAAGGGCATCGCCCGCACGCGGGCTCCTACAACAAGACCAACAACGGCGCCGGACCGCAATGCAGTGGTCATGAAAACTGCGGTCCAGGGAGCTCCTTCCATCTCGCCCGACACCCCCAGAAAAATGTAGGAGCCCGCTAGCGGGCGATGCTCCTGCTCCGATGGTTGGCCTTAGGGATAGGGGAGATCAAAACAACGGCATCGCCCGCACGCGGGCTCCTACAGCAAGACCAACAACGTCGCCGGACCGCAATGCAGTGGTC
Source organism: Rhodanobacter terrae (assembly GCF_042657005.1). Taxonomy (NCBI): domain Bacteria; kingdom Pseudomonadati; phylum Pseudomonadota; class Gammaproteobacteria; order Lysobacterales; family Rhodanobacteraceae; genus Rhodanobacter; species Rhodanobacter terrae. The sequence continues at coordinate 80,433 of NZ_JBHSNG010000020.1, read as the reverse complement.
ATGAAAACTGCGGTCCAGGGAGCTCCCTCCATCTCGCCCGGCACCCCCAGAAAAATGTAGGAGCCCGCGTGCGGGCGATGCTCCTGCTCCGATGGTTGGCCTTAGGGATAGGAGAGATCAAAACAAAGGCATCGCCCGCACGCGGGCTCCTACAACAAGACCAACAACGTCGCCGGACCGCAATGCAGTGGTCATGAAAACTGCGGTCCAGGGAGCTCCCTCCATCTCGCCCGACGCCCCCAGAAAAATGTAGGAGCCCGCTAGCGGGCGATGCTCCTGCTCCGATGATTGGCCTTAGGGATAGGAGAGATCAAAACAAGGGCATCGCCCGCACGCGGGCTCCTACAGCAAGACCAACAACGTCGCCGGACCGCAATGCAGTGGTCATGAAAACTGCGGTCCAGGGAGCTCCCTCCATCTCGCCCGACGCCCCCAGAAAAATGTAGGAGCCCGCTAGCGGGCGATGCTCCTGCTCCGATGATTGGCCTTAGGGATAGGAGAGATCAAAACAAGGGCATCGCCCGCACGCGGGCTCCTACAGCAAGACCAACAACGTCGCCGGACCGCAATGCAGTGGTCATGAAAACTGCGGTCCAGGGAGCTCCCTCCATCTCGCCCGGCACCCCCAGAAAAATGTAGGAGCCCGCGTGCGGGCGATGCTCTTGCTCCGATGGTTGGTCGGCTAGGGGATTAGGAGAGATCAAAACAAGGGCATCGCCCGCACGCGGGCTCCTACAACAACAACGTCGGCGTGTCGTGATCGAGCCAGGTGGCGTTCCAGTACGGGTATCCAAGTACATTGTCGGCGAGCCCGGCGCGTATCGGGTTGGCCACGATGTAACGCGCCACCTCCCGTACATCCTCGCCGGACCGCAATGCACGGTCATGGAAACTGCGATCCCAGGGCGCCCCTTCCATCTGGCCCGACGCATGCAACGCACGCGAGGTTCCGCCCTTGAAACGATTCATTACCCGGCCCAGCGGCTCGTCGCCGAGCTGCAGCAATCCGTGCCAGTGGTCGGGCATGAGTACCCAAGCGAGCAGCCGCGAATCCCCCCAGGTGGGTGCCGAGTGGATGACCCGGCTGGCCGCCTGTGCGGAAGCCGTATCCGCAAATAGCCGGCGGCGGTGACGAGTCGTGGTCGTCAGCAGATAGATCTGGCCGGGAATGGATACCCGCCCCCGGCGCAAGGCCTGGCGACCGCTGTGTGGAAAGGAGAGCATGCGATCAGATTGCCGAGACCCCCACCAAAGAGCTGCAGCCCCCCAACCCCACTCCCCGTCCGCCCCGATCCCCACATCATGTAGGAGCCCGCTAGCGGGCGATGCCGTTGCTCTGGTCAGAGGAAAACCCGTAGGAGCCCGCTAGCGGGCGATGCCCTTGTTTTGATGGTGGGTAGTAGGAAAGATCAAAGCAACAGCATCGCCCGCCAGCGGGCTCCTACCATGTGCCGCACAGATCCCCGACCCGCCTCACGCCCGCCCGTAAACATCGTCATACCGCACGATGTCGTCTTCACCGAGATAGCGGGCGATGCCCCTGCTCCAATGGTCAGAAGAAAACCCGTAGGAGCCCGCTAGCGGGCGATGCTCTTGTTTTGATGGTGGGTAGTAGGAAAGATCAAAGCAACAGCATCGCCCGCCAGCGGGCTCCTACCATGTGCCGCACAGATCCTCGAACCGCCTCACGCCCGCCCGTAAACATCGTCATAGCGCACGATGTCGTCCTCACCGAGATAGCTGCCCGACTGCACCTCGATCAGTTCCAGCGCCACCTTGCCGGGATTGCGCAGGCGGTGCTTGCTGCCCAGCGGGATGTAGGTGCTCTGGTTTTCGCCGAGCAGGAACACCTTGTCGTCGCAGGTGACTTCGGCGGTGCCGGAGACCACGATCCAGTGCTCGGCGCGATGATGATGTTTCTGCAGGCTCAGGCTGGCGCCCGGCTTGACCTGGATGCGTTTGACCTGGAATCGCTCGCCCGCTTCCAGCGAGTCGTAACTGCCCCATGGCCTGTGCACCACCCGGTGCAGCGAATGCTCGCTGCGTCCTGCAGCCTTGAGCTGCTCGACGATCTTCTTGACGTCCTGCGCAGCGTCCCGGCGCGCCACCAGGGTGGCATCGGGCGTGGTCACCACGATCAGGTCGTCGACGCCGATGGTGGCGATCAGGTGGCGGTCGTGCGAACGCAGCAACGAGTTGCGCGTGTCGACCACCATGGTGTCGCCTTCGCGCAAATTGCCTTGCGCATCCTTGTCGCCGGTCAGCCACAGCGCCGACCACGAGCCGATGTCGCTCCATGCGCAGCTGACCGGGATCACCGCCGCGCGCTGGGTCTTTTCCATCACCGCGTAATCGATCGAATCGTCCGGCACCAGGGCGAACGCATCGCGGTCGATCCGCACGAAATCCAGATCGGCGGACGCCTTGGCATGCGCCTCGCGCACGGCGGCGAGCATGGCCGGTGCATGCGCAGCCAGCTCTTCCAGGTAGCGCGAAGCCTTGAACAGGAACATGCCGGAGTTCCAGTCGTAGTTCCCGTCCGCGAGATACGACTCGGCGGTACTGAGGTCGGGTTTCTCGACAAACTGCTCCACCCGGTAGCCATCGCTGCCGATCGCCTCCGCGCGACGGATGTAGCCGAAACCGGTTTCCGGACGATCCGGCCGGATGCCGAACGTGACCAGCCAGCCCTGCGCGGCCAAGGGCATGGCCTGCTTCACCGCATCCACAAAAGCGGCAGTGTCGCCGATCAAGTGGTCGGCTGGCAGCACCAGCAGCACGGCGTCGGCATCGCGCTGCAGCGCCTGCAACGCACCCAGCGCGATCGCCGGTGCGGTGTTGCGCGCCAGCGGCTCCAGCACGATCGTGGCGTCCTCGACACCGGCTTCCAGCAGCTGGTCGGCGGCGAGGAAACGATGATCCTCGCTGGCCACCACGATCGGTGCCGCTACGCCGGGCAGCTGGCGGGTGCGCGCGATGGTCTGCTGGAACAGCGTGCCTTTGCCGGCGAGCCCGAGGAACTGCTTGGGCAGATTCTTGCGCGAGACCGGCCACAAACGGGTACCGCTGCCGCCGCTGAGGATAAGAGGTATCAACATGTCGGTAAGGGTACCTTGGGGCAAAGTCCGGGACGTGAGCATCAAATCGCGTATGTAGGAGCCCACCTTGTGGGCGATGCTCTTCGGCGGGCGATGCAAGCAAGAGCATCGCGCACAAGGTGCGCTCCTACAAGGTGGCGCGGCGCTCGTCGGTGAGTTGGGCAATCACATCGCGCAGGCCGTCGCGCCAGTCCGGTAGAACCACGGCAAACTGCCGCTGGAAATTCGTGTTGTCCAGCAGCGACCACGCCGGGCGCACCGCCGGCGTGGGGAATTCAGCGCTGGTGATCGGGATCACGCGCGGTTGCCGCCGGATCAGCCCATGCGCGGCAGCCTGCTCGAAGATCGCGCTGGCGAAGCCGTGCCAGGTGGTGGCGCCGCTGGCGACCAGATGATGAGTGCCGCTGAGCTGCCGACGCTGCACGGCATCGGCGTGTCGCCAGCGATCGAGCGCCGACAGGCTGGCGTTGACGATCAGCGTGGTGTCGGTCGGCGCGCCGTGCTGGTCGGCCACCACGCGCAGTTCCTCGCGCTCGGCGCCCAGCCGCAACATGGTGCGCAGGAAGTTCTGGCCATGCGCGGCATACACCCACGCCGTGCGAAACGTCAGATGGTCGGCGCCGCTGTCGCGCAATGCGTGCTCGCCGGCCAGCTTGCTGCGGCCGTAGGCGCCCAGCGGGCCGGCAGGTGCGTCGACGGCATACGGTTGCGACTGGCTGCCGTCGAACACATAGTCGGTCGAGTAATGCATCACCAGGCTGCCGTGCGCCGCCGCCCATGCGCCGAGCACCCCGACCGCCTCGCCGTTGACGCGGGTGGCCAGCGCCTCCTCCTGCTCGGCCCGGTCGACGGCGGTATAGGCGGCGGCATTGATGATCGCGTCGGGCTGCACGCGGTCGAGCAGGGCGGGCAGGCTGGCCGGTTCGGCAAGGTCGGCGACCTCGCCGTAGCCGCCGGTGGCCAGCACGCCGTCGCGGCTGGCGGCGATGATTTCAGCGCCTGCGATCTGGCCGGCGTGGCCGAGAAACGTACGGCCGAGCTGACCACTGGCGCCGAGCAGCAGGATCCTCATGGCACGAAAATCGGCAGGCGCTCGGGTGCGACGTCTTGCAGCAGCGGCGTCTTGCCGTCCTTGTCCGACAGCAACGGCGCACTGAGCGGCCAGTCGATACCGAGATCGGCATCGTTCCAGCGGATGCCGGCGTCGGCCTTGGCGTCGTACAGCGCAGTGCACTGGTAAGTGAAGGTGGCGAATTCGGACAGGACGCAGAAGCCGTGCGCAAAGCCTTCCGGCACCCAGAAATGGCGATGGTTGTCGGCGGTCAGCATCACGCCCACCGACTGGCCGAACGTGGGCGAGCCGCGGCGGATATCCACCGCCACGTCGTACACCTCGCCTTCGAGCACGCTGACCAGCTTGCCCTGCGGATTCGGCCACTGGTAATGCAGGCCGCGCAGCACGCCGCGGGCGGAGCGCGAGACGTTGGACTGCACGAAGCGATGGTCGACACCGGCCGCGAGGTATTTCGCCTCGTTGTAGCTCTCGTAGAAGAAGCCGCGGGCGTCGCCGAACACCTGCGGTTCGAGGATCAGTGCACCGGATAACGCGGTTTCGATCACTTTCATCGTACGGGTCCCTGCTTGATCAGCTGCTCCAGGTATTGGCCGTAACCGGTCTTGGCCAGCGGCGCGGCCAGTGCCAGCAATTGCTCGGCGTCGATCCAGCCGTTGACGTAGGCGATTTCTTCCGGGCAGCACACCTTGAGGCCTTGGCGATTCTCGATCGTCTCGATGTAGCTGCCAGCTTCCATCAGCGAGTCGTGCGTACCGGTGTCGAGCCAGGCGAAGCCACGGCCTAGCTGTTCCAGGTGCAGCGAATTGTCGTCGAGGTAGCAGCGGTTGAGGTCGGTGATTTCCAGTTCGCCGCGCGCCGAGGGTTTCAGCGCTGCCGCGTAATCGCAGACGCGACCATCGTAGAAATACAGACCCGTCACCGCGTAATGGGACTTCGGCTGTGCCGGTTTCTCCTCCAGTCCGATCACCCGGCCAGCGGCATCGAATTCGGCCACGCCGTAGCGTTCCGGATCCTTCACCCAGTAGCCGAACACCGTGGCGCCGTGATCGCGTGCCGCCGCATGCTTCAGCCGTTCGGTCAGGCCCCCGCCATAGAAGATGTTGTCGCCCAGCACCAGGCAGCTCGGCTTGCCATCGACGAAATCACGGCCGATGGTGAACGCCTGCGCCAGGCCATCCGGCGACGGCTGCACCGCGTAGCGGATGTCGAGGCCCCACTGCGAGCCGTCGCCCAGCAGGCGCTGGAACATCGCCTGCTCATGCGGGGTGTTGATCACCAACACCTCGCGGATGCCGGCCAACATCAAGGTGGCCAGCGGGTAGTAGATCATCGGCTTGTCGTACACCGGCAGCAGCTGCTTGCTGACCGCGCGGGTGATCGGGTGCAGCCGGGTGCCGGAGCCACCGGCGAGGATGATGCCTTTCTTCGTATTGCTCATGACCGCATCCTTCATGACCTCATCCTTCATGACCCCATCCTTCATGACCCCAGGCGCTCCATCCGATAGCTGCCGTCGAGCACGCGCTGGCTCCACGGCTGGTTGGCGAGATACCAGTCCACCGTCTGCGCGATACCGCTTTCGAACGTCTGCGATGGACGCCAGCCCAGTTCGTTCTGCAGCTTGCTGGAGTCGATCGCGTAGCGTCGATCGTGGCCGGGGCGATCCTTGACGTAGGTGATCAGCGACTCGCGGGCACGACCATCGGCCAGCGGGCGGCGCGCATCGAGCAGCCCGCATATCGTCTTCACCACCGCGATATTCTCGCGTTCGGCATTGCCGCCCACGTTGTAGGTCTCGCCGATGCGGCCGGCTTCCAGCACCCGGCGGATCGCGCTGCAGTGATCGCCCACGAACAGCCAGTCGCGGATGTTCCTGCCGTCGCCATAGACCGGCAGCGGTTCGCCGGCCAGCGCCTTCTGGATGACCAGCGGAATGAGCTTTTCCGGGAACTGGTACGGCCCGTAGTTGTTCGAGCAGTTGGTGGTCAGCGTGGGCAAGCCGTACGTGTGCTGGAACGCGCGCACCAGGTGATCCGAGGCGGCCTTCGAGGCGGAGTACGGCGAGTTCGGTGCATAAGGCGTCTGCTCGGTGAACTTGCCTTCGGCGCCGAGCGAGCCATACACCTCGTCGGTCGACACATGCAGGAAACGGAATGCATCGCGCGCGGCGCCTTCGAGACTGCGCCAGTAGTCGCGCGCGCCTTCAAGCAGCCCAAGCGTGCCGACCACGTTGGTCTGCACGAATTCAGCCGGACCGTCGATCGAGCGGTCCACATGCGATTCGGCCGCGAAATTCACGATGGCGTCGGGGCGATGCTCGGCCAGCAGCTTCGCGATCAACTCGCGATCGCCGATGTCGCCCTGGACGAAGGTATGGGCAGGGACTTCCTTCAACGAGCTGAGCGTGTCCAGATTGCCGGCATAGGTCAGCTTGTCCAGGTTGATCACTTGCAAGCCATCGGCCACCGCCTGCAATACGAAATTGGCGCCGATAAAGCCGGCGCCGCCGGTGACCAGCAGAGTCTTGATCCCTGCGGAGGGGTTGTTCATCGATGACGTCCATGGTTTGACGAAAGAGGGGCGGCCAGGACATCCCGGCCGTCCGGCAGACGGCAAATGATGCCTGTTCTTGCCTTGCCGACCAAGCACCGGCGGGCTGTCGACATGGTTGCCCGGTGCGCGAGGGCCGCAGTTTGCCCATTTCTACATGAACGCCAAGTTTTTGCGTCGGTCGGCAATGGCCGGCATAAAAGCTAAGATGGTGGACTTCCTAACACGAGACAGTCCGCCAGCCGGGCTGCAAGGACAGCGATGAAAACTGCTGCAAAGCGTAGCCAGCACGGCATGGGGACCCGGGCCATTCATGCCGGTCAGCATCCGGATCCCAGCACCGGCGCGATCATGACGCCGATCTACGCTACCTCGACCTACGTGCAGGAAAGCCCGGGCAAGCACAAGGGCTACGAGTATTCGCGCACGCAAAATCCTACGCGGATGGCCTATGAGCGCTGCGTGGCCGATCTCGAGGGCGGCGTGGCCGGTTTTGCGTTCGCCTCCGGCCTGGCCGCGGCAGCGACGGTGCTGGATCTGCTCGATTCGGGCAGCCACGTCATCGCCATGGACGACCTCTACGGCGGCAGCTATCGGCTGTTCGAAAAGGTGCGGCGGCGCTCGGCCGGGCTGGATTTCAGCTTCATCGATCTGAACGACACCGCGGCGATGAAGGCGGCGCTCAAGCCCAACACGCGGATGATCTGGGCCGAAACGCCGACCAATCCGATGCTGAAGCTGGTCGACCTGGCCAAGGTCGCCGCCTTCGCGAAGAAACACGGCCTGATCCTGGTGGTGGACAACACATTCTGCTCGCCGATGATCCAGCGCCCGCTGGAATACGGCGCGGACTTGGTGCTGCATTCGGCCACCAAATACCTCAACGGCCATTCCGACATGGTAGGCGGCATCGTGGTCGCCCGCAGCAAGGAGCTGGCCGAGCAGATGGGGTTCCTGCAGAACTCGGTCGGTGCGGTGGCGGGTCCGTTCGACTCGTTCCTTGCCATGCGCGGCCTGAAGACCCTGCATCTGCGCATGAAGGCGCATTGCCAAAGCGCGCTGGAACTGGCGAAGTGGCTGGAAAAGCACCCGGCCGTGGAGCGGGTGATCTACCCCGGCCTCAAGAGCCATCCGCAGCACGCTCTGGCCAAGCGCCAGATGGATGGTTTCGGCGGCATCATCAGCATCGAGGTGAAGGGCGGCCTGAAAAAAGCCAAGCGCATGCTGGAGCGCTGCGAGTTGTTCGCGCTGGCCGAGTCGTTGGGCGGCGTCGAGAGTCTGATCGAGCATCCGGCGATCATGACGCACGCGTCGGTGCCCGCAGCCAATCGCAAGCGGCTTGGTATCACCGACGGGCTGATCCGACTTTCGGTAGGTGTGGAGGATGTCGTCGATCTGCGTGCAGAACTTGCATCTGCACTTGCTGGCTGACCGCGAAGGAATATACATGCAAGGTCACGCGAACTTTTCTTTCCTGTTCCGCCAGTTACTCGGACGCGAACTCGCCTCACGCTACAAAACGACAGCGTTAGGTGTCCTCTGGTTGTTGCTGCAGCCATTGCTGATGCTGGGTGTCTACACCTTGGTATTCAGCGGAATTTTCAAGACACACTGGGCGGGCACGGCAACAACCGCCGATTTTGCGTTGGTATTGTTTGCCGGACTGATCATCTTCAATTTTCTTTCGGAAGTTCTGGTCTCGGCACCAACGCTGATTGTCGGGCAGCCAAACTATGTCAAGAAGGTGGTCTTTCCGGTGGAAATCCTACCGGTCGTACGCGTTGCAGCGGCACTCGTCACGGCACTGCTCAGTCTGGTCATTCTGCTGGTGGCACAGGCTATGGTGGGACAGATGCCATCGCCAAGCGCTGTTTTTGCGCCGCTGATACTGCTGGAGATGGTGCCGATGCTGTTAGGTATAGCTTGGGCAATTTCCGCGTTGGGAGTCTATTTGCGCGATATCGCCCAGTTTGTCGGTATCGTTTCGAGCATACTGCTATTTCTCAGCCCCATTTTCTTTCCGTCGTCATCCATTCCCCAGAACCTGCGCGCACTGATCGATTTCAATCCATTGGTAACTCCGATGGAGCAGTTGCGCGCCGTAACCGTCCAACACAGCCTGCCGGACTTCGCAGCCTTGGCTCAGCATTTTGCCCTCTCCGTACTCCTTGCTGGGCTTAGTTTTCAGCTATTTCGCCGCTTGTCGCGCGGCTTTGCAGACGTCCTATGAGTGATCAAACGCATGAGGTGCCGTTCACGGACGACACCGCCATAGAAATATCGCAGGTGGTGAAAGACTATGCGATCTACCGTAGCCCGCGGGAGCGACTGGTCTCGTTGATCAAGCCGAATTCCTCTGGAAACAGTGGAAAGATTTTTCGCGCGCTCGATGGCATCAGCCTCATCGTCCGGCGTGGCGAGACGATGGGCATCATCGGACGTAATGGTGCAGGAAAATCAACACTGCTTCAGGTGCTCTGCGGCACGGTAACACCAACAGTCGGAACGGTTAGGATCAACGGACGTTTTGCAGCCTTATTGGAATTGGGGGCGGGATTCAATCCCGACTTCACAGGTCGCGAGAATGTCTACATGAATGCTTCGCTGCTAGGTCTGTCGAAAGCGGAAATCGACGACCGGCTCGACAGTATCCGCGCCTTTGCCGATATTGGTGACTTCTTCGAGCGACCGGTGAAGACGTATTCGAGCGGTATGTATGTACGGCTTGCCTTTTCGGTGGCCATTCATACCGAGCCCGATGTGCTGATCGTGGATGAGGCGTTATCTGTCGGTGATATCCGTTTTCAGATGAAATGTCTTGCGCGCATCGAAGCGTTGCGCGCACGCGGTGCCACAATCCTGTTTGTTTCGCATTCGATGGAGCAGATCAAGCGATTCTGCCAGACGGCCATCTGGATGGAGGGCGGTCGTGTTAAGTTGCATGGGGAGGCCAGCTTCGTTGCTGATCAATTCCGTGATCATGAAATTGGCCGTGACAGTGAGACACGGCAAGATGCATCGCAAGCTGGAGGGTCTCAGGGGGAGGTGCCGGCATTCATCGAGACGGTGAGCCTTTCGCGGGATTTCATGGCACCGTTCGAGCCCGTAACAGTAGATATCAGTTACTGCATTCGCGATGAATCTATCCACGGCTTCCTGCTTGGCGTTGCCATCAAAGGTCTGGACGGTCAGCATATCTTTGGGCCGAATACGCATCTCGAACGAGTGGATATTCCCAGTAAAAAAGGATCGCATCGCGTTAGCTATCATATTCCCTCGATGCCTCTGCTCACGGGGACCTATCGCGTTGACGTCGGTTTGTTTACTGACAAGGGCATGGTTTGTCTTGATTACCTTTCCGATGTCGCCAAACTGACGGTTGCCGCACCCTATTTCAGTGAAGGGTTGGTGTATATCCCTCACGAGTGGATCGTGCATGTCGACTGAGCTGGAAAACATTCCCTTCGATCATTATCAGCGCTATGCCGCAACGGCGGCGCTGGTTGACGCATTAGCCATGCCGACGTCAACCGTGCTTGAGGTAGGTGCAAATCGCCAGCGTCTATTGGCTAGCTTTTTGCCACACAGCAAATTGGTATTCAGTGATCTTTTCGAGCAAGCTGGAGCCGACGATTTCGTGCAGGCCGACGCTAGCGCGCTACCCTTTGCGGATGCACGGTTTGATGTAGTGGTAGCGCTGGATGTCATCGAGCACATGCCGGTGCATCTTCGCGCCAGGGCTGCAGCAGAAATGGCCCGTGTGGCGGCCCGGCTGGTGGTTATCGCCTGCCCACTTGATCAACCCTGGGTTCACGCGGCAGAACATGACGCGAATGGTGTATGGCGCAATTACTTCGGGGAAGACTATCCGTGGCTGGCGGAGCACAAGGAGTTTGGCCTCGTCGCCGGTGACGAGATCGAGCAAGCATTGGTCAAGTCGGGACGCATGGTGCTGAGGTTTGGACAGGGCGACACCGCAATTTGGTCGGGGCTGATGGGTGCCCATTTTGTCAAGGAGGCCATTGCTGAAATGCGGCCCATCGTCGCGAGCGCCGACCGGCTCTACAACCACAGTGTATTTGCAGGCGATCGAAGCGAAAAATCCTATCGCGGATATTTTGTCGCGGTACGGAACAAGGAGGATCTGGAGTGCATCCGACGATCGCCTGTGCTGACCGCGCAGCCGGACGAAGCAGCGGTGGCATTGGTGTCATCCCTGGGGGCATCGTTGCAGTCCATCGCTGACCGCATTTACTCTGCTGAGAACCAGTGGCAATTTGCTGCAAGAAAGGTTGCAGAAGGTGATGCCAAGTTATCCGCCGCCGCTGCTGAGTGGGGCCGTACCGTTGAGCTGCTGCGTGAATCTGAGGTCAGGCAGTTGCATGCCTCACAGCAATGGCAGGCAACAGCTGAGCTGGTACGGGTTGCGGAAGCAAGCTTGGAGGATGCGCGGGAGCAATGGGCGCACACCGTCGAGCGGCTGCACGAATCCGAGGTCAGGCAGTTGCATGCCTCGCAGCAATGGCAGGCAACAGCTGAGCTGGTACGGGTCGCGGAAGCAAGCTTGGAGGATGCGCGGGAGCAATGGGCGCACACCGTCGAGCGACTGCACGAATCCGAGGCCAAGCAACTATATGTCTCGGAGCAATGGCGGAAAACAGCTGAAAGGTTTCGGGAGACTGAAGCGCAACTGGAGCAGATGCGATCACAGTACCGGTCTCTCATCCAACAGCTCGCTGATACGGATGCAAGGTTAGAGACTGAGTCGCGTGTCCGGCAGGAGCGTGAAGCGCTACTGGGGCTAACGCTTGGCCGCCTGCAACAGCAGACCGCGGAGACCGATCTTGCGAGAGAGCAACTTGAAGCGCTTGAGAAGCAACATGGGGCCGCAGTTGAAAGCATGCGTCTTCTTGAAGATAGGCACCAATCGCTGATGGCCGAAAACAAGGAGCTGACCTATCATCAGGGTCGCTTGCTATTGCGGGTCAGGGGACTTGAACGTCGACAGTGCTGGGCCCTTGGCAGTGGAGTTGTTGTGCTTCTGGCAGCGCTCGCTGCATTCTTTTTTCGTTTGATTTGATGCTGCCGTCGGCTGTACAGGGATTGAAATGAACAGGCCAAGTCTATTCGTGCGCATTCGTGCGCTTCTGCATGCGGTTGCCCGCAGCATTCGCCATGCCCGTGCTGCAGGCCTTGGGCTGGCTCAAATCGTACGCAAGGCTGTCAATTGCATCCGGCTAGGGCCGCGTGGTTTTGCGCGGCATGTGATGGCCTATGATCAGTTGGCGCAGATGGATACGCGCGAGTCATATCGTGCCCCGGCGATGGATCCCTCCAATACGACAGGTGCGGAGCTGTCCGCTTATGAACGCTGGCTGCAGCAGCATGAGCCCACAGTGGCGACGCTGATCGATGGCCCGCTGATCAGCGTGATCATGCCGACGTGCAATACGCCTGAATCGTTCTTGCGCGAAGTGATCGCTAGTGTGCTTGCGCAGACCTATCTGAACTGGGAGCTGTGCATCTGCGACGACGCGTCAGATGTCCCCCACGTGCACCGTATCCTTGCGGATGTAGGCAACGGTGATCCGCGCATCAGCGTCATGTATCGGGAGCAACGTGGTGGTATAGCTAGTGCCACCAACGATGCCTTGAAGCTTGCCACCGGCGAGTATGTGGCACCCCTGGATCATGATGACTTGCTGCATCCGGATGCGCTTGCATCTGTGGCTGCCGCATTGAAGCAGGCCGATGCGGACATCGTTTACACCGATCACGACTGCGTTGGTGAATACGGCAGCCGGCGGCTGCCGTACTTCAAGCCGGACTGGAGTCTGGATCTGTTTCTTTCGCAGATGTATCTGGGCCATCTGGTGGTATTTCGTCGCGACATGGTCGACCGGCTTGGTGGTTTGCGTCCGGAGATGGATGGTTCGCAGGACTATGACCTGGTGCTGCGTTGCCTTGCCGACGGGGCGAAAATCGCCCATGTGCCGCGTGTGCTCTATCACTGGCGCCAGCATAGCGGGTCGACTTCCGCCAACGCCGACTCCAAGCCCTACGCCCATGAAGCCGGGCGTAGGGCAATCCAGAGCTATCTGGATCGGGTCTATCCCGGTGCACAGGCGAAGGATGGGGCTTATACCTTCTGCTACGACGTGCGCTACAACCTCATGGCCGATCATCAGCCCCTGGCGAGCATCGTGATCCCCACCCGTGACCGGGTGGACTTGTTGGATATCTGTGTACGCACCCTGCGCGAACAGACGGAGTACAAGCAATACGAAATCCTAGTTGTCGACAACGGCTCGGTAGAGCTGGAAACCATGCAGTGGTTCGACCGGATGTCGCGCGAAGCCAATATCCGCGTGTTGCCGGCGGATATCCCGTTCAACTGGTCGGCCTTGAATAATCTTGCGGCGCGCGAAGCGCGTGGCAAGGTATTGGTGTTTCTCAACAACGACACCGAAATCATTGATGGTCAGTGGCTGGAGCGCCTTGTGGACGTGGCTCTTCGACCCGACGTGGGCGTGTGCGGTCCGCTGCTGCTATACGGGGACATGACCATCCAGCATGCCGGTGTGGTGGTAGGCATGGGTGGCTGGGCCGATCATGTGTTCAAAGGCCTGCCTGCCTCACACGTACAAAATTGTTTTGCCTCGCCGGTGATGCGTCGCAACGTGCTGGCGGTGACCGGAGCTTGCATGGCGATAGAAAAAGCCAAGTTCGACGCACTCGGCGGCTTCGACGAGTCCTTCATCATCTGCGGCAGCGACGTGGAAATCTGCCTGCGTGCGTTCCATGGCGGCCTGCTCAATGTCTATGTGCCGGAAGCGAAGCTGGTGCACCACGAATCCAAGACGCGTGATCCGGGCAATATCCCGGAGACGGATTTTGTCCGTTCCGAGCAGGCCTATCATCCGTACCGGACGGCAGGCGATCCCTACTTCAACCACAACCTCGACCCCATGAGTTGCGTGCCGCGGCCGCGGAACATGCCATGAAATCCATGTTGCGTGGAGCTGCTTACCGGGCTGCGAGAGCGTTGGGCCTCATGTCCAGCGCCACGACAAGCCAGAATGGAGTCGCGATTCAGGCAGCTACCACGGTGGCAGAGACGACCCCGTGCAATGCGCGCCTGTCGGATTGGCAGGGTTGCCGCCTGAATCTGTTGCTGCCTTCCATCAATGCGCGCCACTACTTCGGTGGCATCCATACCGCCGTGCAATTGTATCGTGCGTTGGAAAAACACTTTCCGGCTACCCGCATCGTGCTGGTGGATAGCGCGCCTGATGCTGCCGCGCTGGAGCGGTTCAGTGAACACACACTGGTGGACTGTGCTGCCGATTCCGCTGCGAGTCACCAGATTGTTCCGTTCAACGACCGCTATGGCCGCACCGTGCCTGTTGGTGCAGGCGACTGCTGGCTGACCACAGCATGGTGGACCACCTATTCGGCCCAACGTCTGGCTGCGTGGCAGCAACAGCAATTCGGCGCCGCAGGTCGCCTGATCAATCTTATCCAGGATTTCGAGCCCGGCTTCTACCCGTGGTCAAGCCAATTCGCACTGGCATTGAGCACGTACCGACCGGATCAGGATGTGGGTGTATTCAATACCCGCCTTCTGGCGGATTACTTCGAGCTGCAGGGTCTCGCCTATCAACACCGGTTCGTGTTCGAGCCCACCCTCAATGACGGGCTTCGACATGTGCTCGAGCAGGCCCGCGCGAAATCGCAGCCGCGCCAGAGGCGCATGGTGGTCTATGCGCGTCCTTCGACGCCAAGGAACTCCTTCGAGCTGTTGTGCGAGGCGCTGCGCACTTGGGGCTGGTCCGACCCGGCCTCCGCACAGTGGGAGGTGGTGGCCGCCGGCGAACTGACAGCCGATCTTGATCTGGGCCCGTTCAGGGTGCACGCGCTGGGCAAGTTGGATTTGCCCGATTACGCCCGGCTGCTGGCGACCTCGGCAATTGGCGTGTCGCTGATGATCTCGCCACATCCGAGCTACCCGCCGCTCGAAATGGCGGCGTTCGGTATGGGCGTGGTGACTAATCGTTTCGCGAACAAGGATCTGGGTAACTTTTCGCCAAATATTCGCTCGGCTGAGCAGTTCTCGCCGGAGGCAATTGCTGCTGCGATTGCGCAAGAGGTGAACGAGTGGGAGCGGCGGAAAATGTCGCCTCTCGGTCTGATGGGCGAGGACCACGCGTTTCTGGCGGAAGGTGGGTTCGATGAAGTGGCGAAACAAATAGCGCACTCTTGGCACTGTGACAACAGGGAAAAACTGAAATGACTGGAAAAACAGAGCAACTCGCGACCCTAGTGAAGAACGAAGATGATGGAGCAAACGTGGAACTTCGCGACGTTTGGAACCAGGATGGGTTGGTTGTACCGCTCGGCGCCGAAGATCAAGGAAGTAGTGGCTCTGGACGGTATGATAACAAGTTAAAAAGTCATGTGACTGAGCACCCTCAACTCAGTGATTCCGATAGACCGAAAAATGGTTAACTCGATTTATTCGAAATTGCCCAAAGGAGTATCATCAATGAATAAGCGTCTTTTAGGTGCTTTGCTTTGCCTTTCTATTGCTCCGATAATGATCACGGCATGCTCATCCGGACAAAATACGGTCGATGTACAGACGGAGGTTGCTTCTGCGCCACCTACATCGAATGCTGCTGATTTGAATCAGCTTGTATATATTGCCGTTGGCGAAGATAAGAATGTGCCATTGGAGTTGAGTGTTGGTCATCATCTGTCAGGCTCGTTCCTAGCTCCTAAGGCTGGCTCTATCTCCGCGTTTGGCGTACTCATCGGTAATTACGGGAACACTTCGGATGGAGAGTTAGAAGTCCATTTGTGCCAAGGCGATACCTGTGCGGACGGCATCGCATCATTGTCTAAGTCCAAAGATAATAGATATTTTGTAATCAAGTTAGCCCACGCGCTGGTGGTGCGCGCAGGTTCAGATGCAGGTGCGATGCACTATGATCTATCGAGAATTAGTGGAATTAAGCAATTCGTAATTTGGGGGTACCCACCGATTGCAGCTTCACAATCACTGGCGTGGGATAACGGCCCGGCTTTAGATAAGGCGGCCAAGATTGGCCTCATGTACGCCCAATAGTATGTCCATTTACGATATCTCCACCGATCTGAATAGCACAAGCATTTAGCCGCCCGTTGAGAATGGTCCTTCTGGTTCCGTCGCCCTAGCTTTGATCTATGAGACACTCGATACGCAGCGTGCGGTACCGGGCGGTTACGGTCAACGGGGGCTTGGTGGGTCAACGTCCTGCTGGGCAACGTCAAGCGCGCAATCAGCGGCAGCTACCATGCGATCAAGCAAGGCAAATACGCGCGCGCTATCCGGCTGAGGCGGCGTACCGCTTCAACCGCCGATTTCGACTGCGCGAGATGCTCCATCGGCTGGCGCGCGCGATGATGCTCTGCAAACCTCATTCGGAGCCGGCCTTGCACTTGGCGACAAATCTTTATAGCTGAGTATCGAGGCTAAATCAGGTCAATTTATATCGCAGTACAATGGGCAGTAGATTCGAGACACTGCCAGGGAATGACGATGGATCAAAAAATAATTTCGGCGAGTCGAGACGGGGTTCTATTTGCGCGCGCGCGCCTGTGGATGGTGGTGAGTTATGTGCTCACCATTCTTGTTTTAGTGCCGTTCGGCCCAAGCTTTCCGAGCGCCGGCACGGATGCTTCGTGGGCGTACGCGATGAATGTCGCTATTGCCAACCATCTGCATTTTGGCAGGGACGTCATCTTCACATTCGGGCCGCTCGCCCCTGCCTACACGCATCTCTATCACCCTTCCACAGATAATATGATGCTTGTGGTGTCTTTCATTGTGGCGTCCGCGGCCTTCGCCGGGTTTGCCTCGTTGGCATATCCAAAAAAAAGTGTATGGCTTATCGCCCTACCAATAATGCTTTGTCAATTCGCCACTCCCGACGGACTTTTCATTTTCCTGCCGTTTCTTCTCTTGCTTGTTGCTGAGCGAGATTTCGATCACCGCGTAGTTGGTAGGGTCATCACATTGCTCGTTGCTGGGGCCTGCGCGCTGCTTCCTTTGATAAAGGGGAGCCTAGGTGCTTCGGTTCTGCTTTGCACGGGCCTCGCTCTTGTCCCTGTGTGGCGCCGCTCACGTGTTGATGCAGTCGCGCTAGTAGTAACCCAGGCGGCTGTCATGATCGTCGCGTGGCTTTGGGCAGGTCAGCCGCTGGAGGGACTGCCAAATTTCTTCATCGCACAGGATATGATTATATCCGGCTATACCGTAGCCATGAGCCTGAACGCGAGCAGCAATCGATTTGAATCGGTTCTCTGTCTGATCGTCGCGGCGAGCTTGGTGTGGGCAATGTGGCGCTCGACTCCTCGGTCATCGAGCTGGCGAATCATGATTGCGTTATCCTTCGTGCTCTTCGTCTGCTTCAAAGCAGCAGTTGTGCGTCCTGACTGGTGGCATGTAGCGATTTTTGGGTCCGCACTGGTGCTCGTTGGGTATGTGATCTTGCTCAGAGACGAATTGCGCCGTGGCGTGGCTTTTTTTGCGATCAGTATTATCAGCTGGGCCATTATTAACCATGCATCTTATGTACCTTATGGTCCGAAAGCAGATCTCTCGCGTGTTGCTGCGGTGTTGAAAAAATCCTCAAACGGGATTTTGATTCGACTCTTCGACAACAATCAATTATCGAACGAGTGGCGCCAGGCAAATGAGCAAATTCAAAAAACATTGCGCCTTCCGTCCTATACTGGAACGGCTGATATCTACCCAGTAGACCTATCACTTCTCTTTGCCAGCGACACGAAATGGAATCCTCGGCCGATCATACAAAGCTATGCGGCCTATACAACTGACCTTGCTCGTATCAACCAGGCACATTTGCTTCGAAAGCCACCCGATCGTATTTATTTCGATGTCACTCCCACTGATGGGCACTACCCATCACTGGAAGACGGGGTCAGTTGGCCTGACCTTATCGTTCGCTATAAACCGGTAGGCTTCGTTGGGAGATACACGATCCTAGAAAAGCGTCCAAATCAGGCGGCGTTTGCGATCGATAGACCAGTCTTTGCAAACTCGGTCAAATTGGGTGCTCAGGTTATAGTGCCTTCGGCGAACCATCCAATTTGGGCGCAGATCGACATCAATCCCACACGGCTTGGCAAGCTCGCCTCAGCCGTATACAAGTTGCCGCCACTCCATATTTCGGTTCAATACTCTGACGGAAGCTCTGCCACCTACCGATTTATACCTGGAATGGCGAAGGCGGGATTTCTTCTCTCTCCCACGGTCTCAAGCGGGAACGACTTTGTAGCTCTTCAGTCATCTCGTTCAGTGGAATTTTTTGCGGGGCGGTATCCAATATCCTTCAGCATAGCTGGCGAGAGTGGTGCGCGCCTGCTCTGGAGTCAGCGCTACACTGTTAGCCTCTCCATCGCGCGCATCGCCGCCAGCGCCGGCGTGGACCAAGTTCTTTTCAGCCAGCCTGTGTCCGTCAGTTCAATCAACTCGTATCAGGTCGCCGGTGACTGCAATATCGATGGGATAGATGGAAACGAAGTCGGCGTGGCGCCGATCAATCTGACCACTGGGCTTGTGCGCATTCGAGGATGGGCAATGATTTCGGGCCAGAACGGCAAACAAAACGACGCAGTCTCACTCGCTTTCATCGCTCCTGACGGTCACGTCCAGCTTTTCCCAGCCAACAACACGGTCTCGCGCGGCGATGTCGCTGCCTTTTTCCATCATCCCGAAATCTATAACGTCGGTTTCGAGGCCCTAATAGATGCGAACTCATTAAGTGGCTCTGTCGATGTCAAAGTGCTTCAAAGGTCCGGGGAAAAGTGGCTCGTCTGCGGAAAGAAGACCGGACATTTGAATCGTCCCGGGGTTTAGAGAGATGCTCACACCCGGAACGAAAACTGCTTGTGACCAAAATAACTTGTCACCACCGGCACCAGCACTCCGACGCCGTGGGCGATCGTTTCGGCATGTGCGTCAATGCCGAGCGCGGGTAATGCGTATTTCCCCAAGGCGACGCTGATGACCAAGGTCTGCACCAGTGCTGCGAGATTGACGATGGTGAACCACCAGGCCTGGTTTCGTAGCGTGTTGGAGGCATTGACGAAGACGAAGGCACGGTTGAGCACGAAGGCCGATATAAGGCCGATGCAGAAGGCGATGATGATCGACGGGACGTAGGGCATCCAGTGACTGAGGACGATGCGCGAGCCGAAGTTTGCAATGGCCGCAACACCGCCCGTCACGAGGAACTTGATGAATTGGCGCGACATCATATGAACGATCCGATCGCGCGGGCGGCCAGCTGGCGGGCCACCGCGATGCTCTCGTTGATCGAGCGATCCTCCGGGTAGTAGTACGAGGTATCCGCCATGTACAGACCGGCAATCGGCGTCTCCATGGGCGGCAGCATGTCGTAGAAGCCCGGCGGGCAGATGGTCTGGGCAAAGTCGTAGCGATGACAATGCCGGGCCAGCACCCAGTCCGGTGAAAAGGCCGGGTTGAGCTTGCCGAGGTAGCCGATCACCTCGTCGATCAGTTCGTCGTTGCTGTGCGCCCACTTGGGATGTGTCTTGGGCATGTAGAACGGCGCATAGAGGACAGAGGGCGTCATGTGGTTGAGGTTTGTGTACTCGATGACGCCGGGTATCTCGATGCTCGCGTCGTTGATGTTCATCCAGAAATTTTCGCTCAGGGGTTGCTTGAGCTTGAGGATGACGCAGGCCACCGGGATGTTCTTGATCCGGTTGATGCGGTCGGTGAAGTCGGCCGGCAGGTCGGGCACCAGCCGAGGCACGTACTGGATCGGGGCGGTGGAAATCACGGCCTGGCAGGGTTGTTCCTCGCCGTCGACCAGGATGCTGCTGACGCGGCCGTCGGTGACGTTGACCCGGTCGATGCCGGACTTTAGGTGAATGCGCCCACCGCGCTCGACTATGAAGCGCTCCATTTCGCGGAGCAGCGTGGCGGAGCCGCCTTCCAGGTAACCCATGGTTTCCTGCATGAGGCTGCGGCGAGACAGCGCCACGCGCTTGATGCGGGTGCCGATCCAGGCAGCGGAGATCTCGTCGCTGTGCTCAAACAGCTTCAGTTCGAACAGGCTCTTCCACAGGACGTTGTAGGCGCGTTCGCCGACCCAACGGCGGATCCATTCGGTCGCGCGCATGCGGTCGAACGGACGCCAGTCCTTGATGCCTTTGGTGTACATCGCATGCAGGCCGTAGCGGATCTTGCCGAGCAGGCCCAGCCCGTCGAACGCCAGCAGGGCGAACGGGGTGCCCCACTTGTACAGCTTGCCGTTGTAGTAGAAGCCCATCTTCGTGTCGGTCCAGCGCAGCTTGTCCGACAGGCCGAGTTCGGCGAGCAGCTCGAACAACGGATAGTCGGTCTTGCAGATGAAGTGGTAGTAGCGCTCGATTTCCAGGCCGGCGAAATCGAATGTGGCCGACATGCCGCCAATGCGGTCGTCGCGCTCGTATATGTCGACCTCATGGCCGCACTTGAGCAACTCCATGGCGGTCATCAGGCCCATCGGGCCGGCGCCTACTATCTTGAAATTCATTGACTAGTTCCGAATGACAAAGTGCTTGGATGCAGGATGGACACCAGCAACATTCAGGCAGGCACGATACCCACCAGGAAAGCCTGTTTGCCGATGTATCGCCAGAAAATGGGCAGCCGAAGGTAGAGCGCCACAAGCCACGGCGACTGGGGCAGGCGGCTCTTTGTTGTATATGGGAGAAATCTTGGAATGCAGACGGAAACTTCGAAGCCCGCCAAGACCAGCGCTTCGGCCAAGCTGCGATCGGTAAGTGCCGTGTGATGGTCGAAATAGTCCCAGTATTCCCCGGGAAGGAAGCGGATATTGGGCTGAAGGATCATTATGCGACCGCCTGACCTGAGGATGCGGCGGGACTCGCGAAGGGTATTCAGCACAAGCTCTTTGCTCGGCAAGTGCTCGAGAAAATTGCTCATGAACACGCAGTCAACGCTGCCGGAGGGGATCGACGAGAGCTGGGTGCACGACTCATTGATGACCCTGATACCGGCGTTGGCGCGGGTGGATACGTCGGGGTTGAGATCCACTGCAATTTTGTCGGCGCACTGAATATTGTTGATGAACTCGCAATAACCTGCGCCGATATCAACCACGGTATCGGCTGATTTCACGTACTTCTGGAAATAGTTCCGGCAGAGAACTTTCCATATTTCATTCTTTCTTGCCTGAGCGTTCTTGTCGAAACGCGCTTCATACATGCTCTTTAGTACTTCAGCTTCCGAGCTCATGTTTCAAACCTCTTGTAGAGTGAATGTCGATAGCCGCGTCGCGACTCACTAACCTTGGGGCGGGGCGTGTTGTCGCGCGTCTACCGTTTGAGGGTTATGCCTGAATATTTTTCATCGCAATAGCTTTCGCGGATCGCCTCAGCGAACGGCGTCTGCCGTACGCCGAACACCTGCGCTGTATCCACACCGTGGAACTCGTCGCCGGCAGTCAGCGCCTTGAGCTGGTCGGCGGTGAACGGTGGCTTGCCGCTGAACTTCGCGTAGACGCGCAGCAGGAGGTGGAACAGGCCGTACGGGATATGCACGATCAGCGTGCGCAGCCGCTTGGCCTGCTTGATGGTCTTGATGATATCCACGTAGTCGATCCGGGTGTCGCCGACCACGTCGTAGATGTTGCCACCGGGCTGAGCCTCGATGCAGCGCACGATGCAACGGCAGAAGTCGCGTTCGTACAGCGGCTGACGCATGTAGCGGCCGTCGCCGGGAATCGGGAACACAGGGGTTTTGGCCATGAAGCGCGACAGCCAGCCCAGGTGCTTGGGGTCGAACCAGCCGAACATCAGGGTGGGGCGCAGCACGCAGTGCGGGATGCCGCTCTCCACCACCATCTTTTCCTGCACCCGCTTGGTGCGGGTGTAGTCGTCATCCCCTACCGACACCACCACCGACGAGCTGATGTGTACCAGATAGGGTACCGCGTGACGGTGCACGGCTTCGAGTACGCGTCGGGTGGCGTCCAGGTTGTTGCGCACGAACAGGTCGGGCGTCTTGCCGGTGATCTGTGCATGCAGCTGCACGACGCAGGAGGCATCGATAAAGGCCTCGGTCCAGTCGCCGTCTTCGGCGAGGTCCGCCAGCAGGGTCGTCACGTCGGGGTGCAGCTGACGCAGGATGTCGAGGTTGTAGGCGTGCTTGTCGATTGCGACGAGTCGGGTGTAGCCCTGCGCCTTCAGCTCCACGATCAGGTTCTGGCCAACCAGGCCGGCGGCGCCGGTAAGGACCAGTTTGGCGTGCTTGTCGATCTTGCTCATGGTGCGGTCACAGTCTGATGCGCTTGAAGATGAATTCGGGAATGTGGCGAATGATCAGCATGATCGGCCACCAGAACCATGGCAGATAGACCACGCTGCGGCTGCGGTCCGCCGCATGCACGATCCCGCGCGCCACCGCATCGGGCGTGGCCCATAGCGCGCCCTTGCGGAAATCACGGGTCATCGGGGTGTCGACGAAACCTGGCTTGATGGTCAACACGCTGACGCCGACCTTGGCCAGGCGCTGGCGCATGCCACTGGCGAACGTGCTGACCGCGGCCTTAGCAGCGCCATAGAGATAATTGCTCTGCCGGCCGCGATCGCCGGCGACTGACGAGATGATAGCCAGTACGCCGCACCGCTGTGCTTCCAGACGCGGTGCCAGTGCGGTCATCAGGGCGATGGTGGAAGTGCCATTGGTGGCGAATTCCGTCAGTGCGGTTTTCACCGAGCTCTCGCAGGCGCCCTGGTCTGGCAGCGTGCCGTGGGCGATCAGCACCACGTCGACGCTTTGCAGCAGCTGCCAGGCCTGGTCGAGTACGCCGGCATGGGCGTCGAACCGGTTGACGTCAAGCGTGGCCTGACCGACGTCGATGGCGCCGCGTATGCGCAGGTCGGCGGCAATGTCGGCCAGTCGCGTCGCGTCGCGAGCCACCAGGAACAGCCGTGCGCCGCGGGCGGCGTAGCATCGCGCAGTGGCTTCCGCGATGGCCGAGGTGGCACCGATGATGAGTACGTTGAGCATGTTTACTCCATGACCCGGCGCCAAAAACTGGACGAGAAGCGCGGATCGACAAACGAGCGGAAGGATTCCCAGGCAGGAAAGTATTGGCGAAAATGCGCGCCGGACATGCGCGCATCCTTGGCCGGATAGACCGCACCACCAGCCTCGACCACGATGTCGTCGAGCCGGTTAAGCAGCGACAGGGTGCGCGTACCCTGGTTCGGAAAGTCCAGTGCCAGCGTGGTGCCGGGCCGGGGAAAGGACAGCATACCCGGCGAGGACAGCGTGCCGAACTGCTTGAGTACGGCCAGGAACGAGCCGCTGCCCGAGGCGGCAATGACCCGCAGCAGCTGCGCAACGCGGTCTTCGGCATCGTAGGGTGGGACCACGCATTGATACTGCATGAAGCCGCGCTGTCCGTAGATGCGGTTCCAGTCGCCAATGGCGTCCAGCGGATAGAAATGCGGTTCGTAATGGGTGATGGCATGCACCACCTGCCGGCGCTGGCGCAGGTAGTACAGAGCATTGAAGCCACGCAAGGTGAACCGGTTGATCAGCGACAGCGGCGGTGTGAACGGCATGCGCAGGTTCCGCGATGACCTGGAGGGCCGCTGGTCGGGGTGAGCTGGCGCGTGGTTGGCCCGGGTGAACAGGCCGCGCCCGAGACTGCGGCCGGTGGCCAGGCAGTCGATCCATGCCACCGTGTATTCGTAGTCACGATCGGAGTTTTCCGAGAGCCGGAAGAAGCCGTCCAGGTTTTCGAAGCGATGCACTTCGGTACTCATCCACGGACCTGCGATGCGCCGCAACTGGATGCGTGCCCTGGTGATCAGCCCGGTCAGCCCCAGTCCGCCAATGGTGGCAGCAAACCAGTCGGGGTTTTCCGCATGACTGCAGACCCGCCGGCTGCCGTCGGAACGCAGCAGTTCCAGCTCCAGCACGTGTCGTCCGAAGTTGCCGCCCCGGTGATGGTTCTTGCCATGCACGTCGTTGGCGATGGCGCCGCCGACAGTGACGAACCGCGTGCCTGGGGTGACCGGCACGAACCAGCCTTGCGAGACTACGAGGTCGAGGATCTCGGCCAGCTGCACGCCAGCTTCGCATTCGAGTTGACCGTTGCTAGGGTCGAAACTGATGAAGTGGTTCAACCGGTGTGCGTGCAGCAGGCTGCCACCGTCATTGAGACAGCTGTCGCCGTAGCTCCGGCCGTTGCCGTAAGGCAGCATCGAACCTTCCACCGCAGGCAGCGGGCGGTGCCGGTCCGAAAGGTCGATCCTGGCTTGTGTAACCCGTGGATAGCGTCCCCAGGATTGACCGGCACGACTCATCAGACGGACACGACGATGATGATCGCCGCGAGTGCCAGCAGTACGCGGCTGACATTGTCCATGACGGCAAACACCACGGGGTCATCGTGCATGATGCCCCGGTGTGCGATGGCCCATACCCGACTGATCCAATAGAGCAATAGTGGGCATAGCAGCCACAAATAATGCGGGTGCTTGTAAAGCGCCTGGCTTGCGGTGCTGTCGATGTACAGCGCCAACACCAGTACGGCCAGATAGCCGCTGGAACTCCCCATCGACTGGATTAGCGGGATGTCGTCGACATCGTAGCCGCGCCCGTTGGCGGTCACTTTGCCTAGCTTGAGTGCGGACACAAGTTCGGTATAGCGCTTGACCATCGCCAGGCTGAGGAAGATGAACATAGAAAAGGCCAGCAGCCAGAACGAAGGAAAGGTCTTGACGGCAGCCGCACCGGCGAGAATCCGCGTGGTATACAGCATGGACAGCACCACCACGTCCAACATCATGATGCGCTTGAAGCGCAGCGAATAAGCGGTAGTGAGAACGTAGTAGCCGAGCAGTACCTCAAGAAACGCGGGTGCAACAAACCAGGCCAGCACGAAACTGCTTACCAGCAAGGCAATTGCAGCGACGGGTCCTGCAAGTAACGGCAGCGCGCCGGCGGCAAACGGCCGGCGCCGTTTGCGCGGATGCAAACGGTCGGCGCCCAAGTCGAGAAGATCGTTGGTCACATAGACGCTGGATGCGCATAAGCCGAAGCACAGAAATGCCAGCAGCGAGCTGGAGACGGCTGCCGGATCGAAGATACGATGCGCTGCCAGCAGTGGCAGGAACACCAACACGTTCTTGATCCATTGATGCATGCGTAAGGCTTTCGCCCAGATGCGAAGCGAGGTGCGTGGGATTTTGAAGCTGCGATCGACACCAGTCACGCTTGCGGCGGCCTTGCTCAGCCGCGCACTCGTTTCCACCACGATGGCCGAATGTGCATGGCGCCATACCTGCAAGTCGATCGTGGCATTGCCGGCGTAGTCGAAGCCGCGCTCGCCGTAAAGCGCGATCAGTGCTTGTGCCTTGTTCCTTCCCGAAAGGTTGTGCTGACCATCGCTGGCCAGTACTGCACTGAAACCACCGAGATGAGCGGCAACAGCATCCGCCAGGCTGTGGTCTGATGCGGTGCACAAGACAACGGGGCGCAGCTTTTGTTGCTCACGCACCCATTCGAGGACTTCTTGGTTATAGGGCAGGGTGGCTATGTCGAGCGCGATGCGTTGGGCGATCTGCTGCTTGAGATACGCCTTGCCGCGCAGCATCCATACCAGCATCGCGAATACGGTGAGCGGGTTGCTTGCGATCAGCGCAAGTGCGGACTCCACCAACAGGTCGGAACGGATCAGGGTTCCGTCGAGGTCGATGCATAGTGGCACGGCTCTATTCGTGTGCAGTGCCGAGGCTTCTTCCGTCATTGCCTGGTTCATCCCTAAATCTCTCTAAATACAGAAAGCATGAGCTGGTGCGTCAGCAGCTGCTTAGTCTATGGGCAGGCAGGTGCAATCTACTAAATCTATGTACAGATGATGACGCGGTGTATTCCCCGGGCGTGAACCGATCGATATTCCGCGCCATGTTTTGATGTTTGTGTGGAATTGCCTGTCATGGCGTGGTGGCCGTTGTTTTGATGTGGGGGCCGACCCGTGGCCTGATTCAGTCGCTGCTCGCATCAACTCAGCGCTTGCTCCAGTTCCGGAATGATCTTGAACAGATCACCGACCAGCCCGAAGTCTGCAATCTCGAAGATCGGCGCCTCGCCATCCCTGTTGATCGCCACGATGGTGCCGGCGTCCTTAATGCCGGTGAGGTGCTGGATCGCGCCTGAGATGCCGATCGCCATGTACAGCTCGGGAGCGATGATCTTGCCGGTCTGGCCGACCTGCAGGTCGCTGGGCACGTAGCCGGCGTCGACGGCGGCGCGCGAGGCGCCCACGGCGGCGCCGATCCGATCGGCGAACCTGAAGATGATGTCGAAGTTTTCTTTCGAGCCGACACCGCGGCCGCCGGAGACGACTTTGCTGGCGCTTTGCAGATCCGGGCGATCGCTGCTGCCCTGTTTGAGTTCGACGAAGCGGGTATGCGTGGGGAGTGCCACGTCGATGTTCAGTGCCTCGATCGGCGCGCTGCTGGTGCCATTGCCTGCGGCGGGCCAGGAGGCGGAGCGAATCGTGGCGACCACGGTGTGGTTGGCGTCGGCCTCGACGGTGATGATTGCGTTGCCGGCGTAGATCGGACGCTTGAAGGTGTGGGCGGCTTCCACGCTCATCACGTCGCTGACCTGGGCCACGCCGAGCAGGGCAGCGACGCGGGGGGCGACGTCTTTGCCGAACGTGGTGGACGGTACGAATACGTGGCTGTAGCCGGCGGCGGCCTTGGCGATTTGCGGCGCCAGGATGGCGGCCAGTGGATGCGCGTTCTCGGCACGGGCGATGGTGAGCACGCGGCTGACGCCGTCGATCTTCGCGGCCTCGGTGGCGATCGCGTCGACGCTGTCGGCGAGTACCAGCACGTCGATGGCTTCGCCCTTCACGGCGATGGCGGCGCTTACCGCACGGGCGGTGGAGGAGTTGAGTTTGCCGCCCAGGTGTTCGGCGATGACCAGGATCTTGCTCATAACGTGTCTCCGAAGCTTCGTGTGTGTGTGCGTGGTAGGAGCCCGCTGGCGGGCGATGCTCTTGCTCTGGTGTTTGGCGGATCTAATGTAGGAGCCCGCTTGCGGGCGAAGCCTTTGTTCTGATGTGTCTATTGGATCAAGAGCATCGCCCGCGAGCGGGCTCCTACATGGTTCTATGGCAGGCGTGCGGATTGACCTTGTGCCGTGAGCAGTGCAACCGCTTTTTGATCGAATGAAACAAAGGTTTCGCCGCCAAGCCATTGTCCTTCGAAGGCGATCACGCCATCAGCGAAATCGCCGCCCGCATCGAGTATCGACAGGCCGGCTTCGACGGCGGGCCGGTTCAGCACGATGTTTTGTGTGTTCATCAGCTGGCGAATGGCCACGGCAATGTCTTCCCGAGATACGTCGTAGCGACGATGCAGAACCCAGACCAGCTCGCAAAGCGAGTGCAGACTGACCGCGACGAGGTCGGCATGTTCCATCGCTTTCAGCGCTGCCTGGCTTTGCCTGGCGTCATCGCCAACGATGACGCGCAACAGGACGTTGGTATCGGCGACGATCTTCACGTCCGGCCCGCGCCTGCTGCCGCGTTCGCGTCGGCTATCGCGGCGTCGATTTCCTCGATGGTCAGCACCTTGCCGTTGGTCTTGCCTTTCAGAAACCCGGCCAGATTGCGCAGCGACCCTTTCTGCTGGATGGCCTTCAACTCGGCCCTCCCATCAGGCAGCAAGTCCAGCTCGATCTTCTCCCCCGGCTTGATGCCAAGGTGCTGCAGCACCTCTTTGCGAAAGGTGACTTGCCCCCGGGCGGTAACGGTCAATGTGGTCATGTGGAGGTCCTCGTATTTCGGCGCGGGTATTTCGCTTGCATGGTAATGCTTAAATGCATTACCTGCTAGTCACCTGATCTATTGCTCCCAAGGCCAACAGCTGACCAACGGATCGCGATTGACGCGTGTAGGAGCCCGCTAGCGGGCGATGCTCTTGTTTTGAATCTTCCCTATCTGGACATCAGAACTGGAGCATCGCCCGCTAGCGGGCTCCTACGCGGGAAGGGGGTTTATAGCAGGCCTTTTTGCTTTAGAGCGGCGACCAGTTCGGCGGCGTCCTTCACCATCACGCCTTTGCTGCGCTTGGCTGGGGCGGCGTAGTGCGTGGTCTTCAGATGGTCGTGTGCCGCGACGTCGAGTGAGGCGAACTCGATCGTGTCGATCGGTTTGGACTTCGCCTTCATGATGTCGGGCAGCTTGATGAAGCGCGGTTCGTTGAGGCGCAGGTCGGTGGTGATCACGGCCGGCAAATCCGCCTCGATCACTTCCAGACCCGCGTCGACTTCGCGGGTCACCGTGGCCTTGCCATCGGCGCCGCTCTCAATAGAGATGGCGACCTTGCTGGCGAACGTGGCCTGAGGGCGATCCCACAGGGCGGCCAGCATCTGGCCGGTCTGGTTGGCGTCGTCGTCGATCGCCTGCTTGCCCAGGATTACCAGCCCCGGCTGCTCTTTCTCGATCAGCTTGAGGAAGACACGGGCGGCGGTCAGCGGCTGCACGGCATCCGCAGTGACGACGTGGATCGCCCGGTTTGCGCCCATCGCCAGGCCGTTGCGCAGATGCGCGGTGAGGTCGGCCGGACCGATGCCGACGACCACGACTTCCGTGGCGACGCCTTTCTCGCGCAGGCGCAGCGCCTCTTCCAGCGCGATGTCGTCGAACGGATTGGCGGACAGCTTGACGCCGTCGGTGACCACGCCGCTGCCGTCGGGCTTGACCTGGATGCGCACGTTGTAGTCCACGACGCGCTTGTAGCCGACCAGAATTTTCATCTGCGATTTCCTACCTTGTTGGCTGCCCCGTGCCGGGGTGCGAATTGCCCATTCTACCCGGCATCAAACAATCGTACGAAAAAGTGGTTTTGCGGGCGTAGAGCCCACGGCTGACCTCAGCCGCTGCGCTGCGCGTACGGATACGCTCCAGCAGCGGTTTCCGGCAGGCCGACCACGCTGGCCGCGCTGGCCGTGCTGAAGCTGGCTGCGGCTACGGCCAGGCTGAACACGCGCTCGACGGCATGGGCCAAAGTACCATCCAGCTGCCCGGCCTCGGCTTCGAACTCCGCCACTTCCAGATGGGCATCGAGCAGCAGGCGCAGCGCCGCCGGGCGCAACCAGAACATGCTGCCGGCGATGAAGCTGCTGTGTTGTTCCGCCTGGGGCGGCTCGATGCCGAGGCGACAGGTGAGGTAGTCGACGTTGGCCTGGTTGGCGCCCCAGTATTGCTCAACCAGTTGCCGGTGCCCTTCGGCATGGACCAGTCCAAGGGTGACATCGTCGCGGAATGCCGCCAGGATGTGCCCGGCTCGCTCGGGTGCGAGCAGCTTGTCCAGCAGTTCGCGGCGCCAGATCTCGCCGTCCTCGCGATGAGTGGAGCGTTTGCCGTGCAGCTTCAGCACGGTCGTCACGCCTTCGTCGAGCAGGCGATTGGCGACGCGCAGAAACGGCAGGATGTCGCGGCCGTGGTTTTCGAATACGTCGATCTCGGCGTCGAGATCCAGCTGCGCTACTCGCTCGCGTACCTGCAGTTCGCGCTCCTCGGCAGTGGTGATGATGATGCGCCAGTCGATGCCGCTGGCGCGCAGTGCCGCGACGAGTTCGTCCAGCAGGTCGGGATACCAGACATGGATCACCGCACACGGGCGCGTGTCTGCAACCGGCGCGGGATGCAGTGCCGCGCGGGTATTCTCGAGCCAGGCGTGGCCGAGTCGAGTGTCCGGTTCCAGCACGGCGCCTTCGGCCCATTCGTTCCAGGCGTTGATGAAGACCATGGGCTGCGCAGGAAGACGTCGTTGCGCTGTGGTGATGGCCTGACGCAACCAGTCACGGTAGCCGCGTGGCGAGGCATGGGCGAACACGCGGCCGCGGCCGCTGCGCCGGGGTTCATTGTCCCAGCTCGAGTTGACGCCGGGGTAGCACGGATACACAGGATCGGGTTTCGCCATGGCCTGGCGGGCCATCTCGCGCCAGTCATGCACATCGCCGCGGTAGTCCGGATTGAGCAGCTGCTGGCGGGCGGTGATCGGTGCGGGCGTGGTGTTGTTCGGCGGGAATTCCACGGCGGCATCGAAGCCGATGTCACGCGGATCGACACGATCGAAGCTCTGCACATAGACGAGCGATATCTCACCGATGCCGTTCGTAAGGCACCACTCGCGCCAACGCCGGGCGGTTGCCCTTGGCTCCGGCAACAGGCCGGGGCGGTAGATCAGCAACAGCGGTTTGCCGTCCACGCGCAGATAACGCGGATCGCGCAGGTAGCGCGAGACATGTTCGATGAACGCGAGGTCATCGGCCGGACTGTGCTGCTGGCCGACCAAGATGTCGTCGGCACGGCCATCCCAGCGGCGCGACCAGTTCTCGTTGGCCCAGCACAGGCACAGCGGCAGGTCGAGCGTGGCATCGGCCAGCCATTGCTGCAGCGGCTGTTCCAGCAACGTCTTGCCGGCGAACCAATAGAAATAGGTGCAGAACGCGCCGATGCCGTATTCGCGCGCCAACTGCATCTGCCGGCGCATGACGCCGGGCAGGCGCAGATCGTAGAAGCCCAGTTCGCCGGGCAGGCGCGGCTGGGCGTGACCTTCGAATTGCGGCAGGGCGCGTGCCACGTTGTGCCACTCGGTGAAGCCCTCGCCCCACCACGCATCGTTCTCCGGGATCGGGTGGAATTGCGGCAGATAGAACGCCACCAGCGTGGCGGGCAGTCGCGTCGGCAGCGTGCCGGTGCGCCGGGGGACATAGCCAATCGCGCGCCCCGCGGCGTGGACACGGGGTCGGCGTTCAATCTGTGATGAACCATCGACCTGGCCGCGCGGACCCGGCGGCAGCAGGTACGCGTGCCGATCCAGGAAGCGCTGACGCAGCCGGTCGCGCGTGGCCAGCGGCATCGGGGTCAGCCGGAATCCGAGGCGCAGCACGGCGAACAGGGAGCGTTTGGCGAAGTCGCGAGGTGACATGGTGCCCTATCGGTGGTGATGTCGGAGCATCGCGGTTGGCACGACTGTGGTCAATTGCGTGCGCCGGTGAGAAATGATCGGAGTTCCGACGCACCGTGATCACCCGCCGCGCTGCCGGCAGGATCGTCGGAAAACGTGTGTGGCTACGCTGCTTTGCGCAGAGTGAAATCGACATGCACGGCGTCGTAGGGAAACGATACCCCATCGCCCGATCGTTCAAGTACGCCAGCATGGACGAGAGCCGTCACATCGCCATGAACAGCTTTGACATCGCGGCCGACACGGCGGGCCACCTCGCGGATCGCCAGTTCACCTTGACCTGTCATGGCATGCAGGATTTCCCATCGTTTGGCGGTCAGCACTTTCCAGAGCAGTTCAATCGACGTGAACGAAATGAACGTGCCCTGCGCCTCGCCCTGGAAAGCGGCGGCCATTCGCCGCTTGGTTGCCTCACCTGAAGAAACACCGAGCGTCACTGTTTTCATTGCTCTGCCCTCCACACTTCAACGTCGTTCCAGAAATCGGTTTGCAGCGTGGACAGGTCGATGAAGCGATAAGTCACTTCGCGGCCGGCAACATGCTTGTGGTCGCCTTTGCCAGCTTCGTTGTCATATCGCAGTACGCAGACACCTTCAGCAACCAGCACCAAGCTGTACTTGTAGTCATGGTCTCTGCCGGACACTGGCCTGGACCCGTGCCAAATGACAGCCTCAATGAACGCTGTTTCCGTCAGGCTTTGGCGCTCGCGGAGCAGCAGTTTGACTTTCATGTTGGAGAACATGCCAACACTCACAAGGTGTTGTCAAATACACCAACACTGAAGACGCCGACATCGGCGCGGTCTGGCAGACAAGATCGCAGGATCGGCCAGCGTCCGCGGCTCTGATCACCAACGGAACACTGATCCTGGCGGAGCGGTACGCGTGATCAACCTCGCCGGTACGCGCAGTCAATCCAGCACGCGATGCAGGACCGCGGCGGCGGCGACTGCGGAGAAGTGCTGCCGCACATTGTCCAGGCCGTGTTCCGACAGCTGCTGCCACAGGTTTTTGTCGCGCTGCAGACGCAGCACGGCGTCGACGAAGGCGGTGGCATCGTCGGCCACCAGTACGTCCACGCCGTCGTGCAGCTGCATGCCCTCCACCGCGATCGTGGTGGCGATCACCGGCACGCCATGGCTCATCGCCATGTTGATCTTGCCCTTCACGCCGGCACCGAAACGCAATGGCGCAAGCGAGGCCAGGCAGTTGTCCAGCCACGGCGCCAGGTCGGATACGCGGCCATGCAGTTCGAGGCCCGGCATGGCAAGGTCGCGCCGTACCGCATCCGGCAGATCGCCGAGTATGTGCAGGCGGATGTCGGGCAGCGCGGCGCGCAATTTCGGCAGGATATCGCCGGCCATCCAGCGGATCGCGTCGCTGTTGGGTGGATGGCCATAGCCGCCGATGAAGACCAGGTCCTTGCGTTCCCCGTGGGGATGTCGGCAGCCGTGGACGTCGTGGATATTGGACAACACCTCCACCCGGGCTTGCGGCAGCATCTGCGCGAGCAACGCCTGTTCGTGCGGGCTGACCACGAAGGTGACATCGCATTGGCCGATCACCGCCAGCTCGCTGCGGCGCGAGGCTTCGGCTTGACGGGCCATGACCGAGTTGCCGCTCAGTTCGGCGGCGCGCTGCTCGCGCAAGAAATGCAGATCCACCGTATCGAACAGCAGCTTTGCCTGCGGCGCATGTTGGCGCACCAGGTCGGCGTACTGGCCGGCTACGGTGTGGCGGCACAGGATCACGGCATGCAGCTCCGCACCGTGCTCGCGCAGCCATCCGGGCAGCCCGGACACCCACGGCCTGCACAACACCTCGATGCCGAGCGAGCCGAGGGCCGTGATTTCCTGCGCGCTGGCGCGACCGTCGTCGGGCAGGAAGCTGGTGGACCAACCCTGCTCATCCAGCAGGCGCAGGATCGCCGACAACCGTAGCGAGCCCGAGTCGCGTGCCGGTTCCGGTGTCATCGTATCCACGACCAGCACGCGGCCGCGCGAACGCCAGCGAGCGGCGCGTTCCAGCGCGGTGCCTGCCGGCGGTTGCGAGGAAAGCTCGACCTTCCATTTGTCGACGAACTTCGCCTGGTTGATCAGCTGATGGCGCTTGATGCCGCGCGTGAGGTCGGTGCCGGCCGTGATGCCTTCGCAATGGATGACGGTGCTGGCCGGCTCGTAATAAACCCGCAGGCCGAGCCGGCGCACCGCGAACGCCAGGTCGGTGTCCTCGTAATAAGCCGGCGCATAGCGTGCATCGAAACCGCCGATGCGCCGGAACACCTCACGGCGAATCAGCAGCGAGGCACCGGAGACGTAATCGGTCTCGCGGCGATAGCGGAATGCGGGAGCGTCACGTCGTTCGAAGCGGCCGGTGGCCCAGCCACTGCCGTCGGCGAACACAATACCCCCCGCTTCCTGCAGGCGACCGTCCGGATAGACCAGCCGGCTGCCGGCGATGCCGCAGTCGGCGCGTTCCGCGAAGCAGCGCAACAACGCATCTAGCCAGCCGGCTGTCACCTGGGTGTCGTTGTTGAGGAACAGCAGGAACTCGCCGTGCGCCGCTGCCGCGCCGGCATTGCAGCTGCCGATGAAGCCGAGATTGCGCTCGTTGCGCAGCAAGCGCAGGCCGGCGACTTGCGCCAGCACGGTGGCGCTGTCGTCGGGCGAGGCATCGTCCACCACGATCACTTCGAACGGCGCTTGCGCACCGTGCCGTGCCAGCGAGCGCAGGCAGGCGAGGGTGTGGGCGAGCTTGCCGTGGACCGGGATGACGATGGAAACGCGGGGTTCTTCAGCCACCGGCAGCGCGAAAGGCGCGAACGGCTCGTCCAGCGGCAGCAGCGACAGGTCTTCGTCGAGTTCGGGTCGCGACTGGAACTCCTGACGCATCCGCGCCAGCGTGCCGCGCCAGCCGCGCAAGGCGAAGCTGCCACGCGTACGTTGCCACAGATAATGGAGGCGCTTGAGTCGCCATGACAGATTGCCGATCAGCGGAGTGCCCCTGGCAGTTTGAAGGCTTTGACGGTTCGATCCTGCACGGCTACCTCGCGGGGTGACCGATGAGACGAGTTCATCGGTACACCTCACGGCGGTTGCCGATGCGAACCACCAGAATGCACAGGGCGCCGTCCTGGATGTCCGCGATAATGCGGTAATCACCCACCCGGTATTTCCAGAAATCGCCAAGCTTGGAGCCTTTCAGCGCCTCGCCAAGACTGCGCGGATCATCCAGCGGCGCAACGCGAGTGCTCAGAAATTTCAGAATGCGCTGGCGTGTTTGTGGATCGAACTGGCGGATGTTTTTCTGTGCGAGAGACGACAGCTCAATCCGCCAGGTCATACTGCTTCATGACGTCGGCCAGTGACGTTGTCTTGCTGCGTCCTGCGCGGACCTTGATCAACTCCTGTTCGGCAAGGTACAGATCCTCCAGATCGTCGATGTGCTCGACGATGGCCTCGCGGACATAGTAGGTCTTGGTGCGGCCGGTGGCTTTCGCCAGTGCTTCCAGGCGCAGTTCGATAGCTTCAGGTAGTCGAATGGCGAGCATGGGGTTTCTCCGGTGAAGTGCTATACAAGTATAGCTTCATGCTTTCGTTGCGGCCAGCAGCGATTTTTCCCGCTATTTGGCGGACCTACGGGCCTCGACAGCTGGCTGGCAATCAGCTCTGGAAAAGTCCTGCTGGGGTCATCTGTAGGAGCGCACCCTGCGGGAGCGGCTTCTGTGGGAGCGGCTTCAGCCGCGATGCTTTTGCTCTCACCAAACCAAGGGCATCGCGGCTGAAGCCGCTCCCAGAGGGTGCGCTCCCAGAGCCAAAAACCGGGTTATTCGAGGTTCCAATAAGCGCGCCCTTCGACTCCGGCCTGTGAGCCGTCGCCATTTCACAGATTCTGATAATTCGGCCCCGAGCCGCCCTCCGGCGTGACCCAGGTAATGATCTCGTACGGGTCCTTGATGTCGCAGGTCTTGCAGTGCACGCAGTTCGCGGCGTTGATCTGCAGGCGCCGGCTCTTGCTTCCGTCGGCATGAACGTCTTCGACGATCTCGTAGACGCTGGCGGGGCAGAAGCGGGTGCACGGGTTGCCGTATTCGGTGGTGCACTGGTCGATGCAGATGCTGGTGTCGGCGACGTGCAGGTGGATGGGCTGGTCCTCGTCGTACTCGGTGGCGGCGAAGTACACGCCGGCGAGGCGGTCGCGCGGAGGCAGGGTGCGCTGCACGTAGTCGCGCTGCGGTTCTTCCTGCGCGCCCAGCTTGTGCAGCGACGACCAGTCGGCCTTGTTCTTCAGGGTCCACGGCGAGAGACCGCCGGTGGCGGTCTCCCACGCCGCATTCAACATGCCGAACCACAGGCCCTTCTTGAACGCGGGCTTGATGTTGCGGACCTTCTTCAGCTCGGCCATCACGTCCGAGCCGCGCAGCTTGGCGTCGAACCCTGCCGGTTTCAGCCCGTTGGCGACCAGGTGCTCGGCGGCGAGCATGCCGCTCTTGATCGCCTGGTGCGTGCCTTTCACCTTGGGCACGTTGAGCAGGCCGGCGGTGTCGCCGATCAGCAAGGCGCCGGGCATCTCGGTTTTCGGCAACGACTGGTAGCCGCCGGTGACGATCGCGCGGGCGCCGGCCGAAAGGATCGTGCCGCCCTTCAGCAGCGGTTTCACCGTCGGGTGGTTCTTCCATTGCTGGAACGCTTCCCACGGCTGGTAGTTCGGGTCGCTGTAGTCGAGCCCGCTGACGTAGCCCAGCGCCACCCGGTCCTGGTCCAGGTGATACAGGAAGCTGCCGCCATAAGTATGTATGTCGGCCGGCCAGCCGAAGCTGTGCACGATCTTGCCCGGTGTCACGCGCCCGGGCGGCAGCTGCCACAGTTCCTTGATGCCGATCGAGTAACCCTGCGGGTCGCTGTCCGCGTCGAGCTTGAAGCGCTTGACCAACTGCTTGGTCAGGCTGCCGCGGGCGCCTTCGGCCAGCACGGTGACCTTGGCCTTGATGTCGATGCCTTCGGCGTAGCCGGGCTTGTGCGCGCCGTCCTTCGCCACGCCCATGTCGCCGATGCGCACGCCGGCGACCGAGCCGTCCTCGTTATAGATGGTGTCGGCGGCGGCGAAGCCGGGGAACACGTCCACGCCCAGCGCCTCGGCCTGCGGGGCCAGCCAGGCGCACATCGCGCCCAGCGAGACGATGAAGTTGCCGTGGTTCTTCATCCCCGGCGGGACCATGATCTTGCGGCCGCCGGTCTTGCTCAGCAGCCAGAACTCGTCCTCGCCCGCGGGCACGCAGATCGGCGGCGGATTGTCGCGCCAGCCGGGCAGCAGCGCATCCAGCGGCTGCGGCTCGATCACCGCGCCGGACAGGATCTGCGCGCCGATGGTCGAGGCTTTCTCGATCACGCACACGCTCACCTCGGGCTTGAGCTGCTTGAGGCGGATCGCGAACGACAGGCCGGCCGGCCCGGCGCCGACGACGACGATGTCGTATTCCATGGTCTCGCGGTCGCTCATGGCGGACTCCCAGGTGTCGCGGGCGGTGCAGGCGGTGGCCGTGCGTGGTGGTATGGATCAGGCCGCCATTGTCCGGTTTCGCGCGCCATGCGGCAACGCGTGTTGCGCTACCGCTTGCAATCGTTTGATCGGACACGGCGATAATCGGGGCATATTTGAAGGAGAGTCCATGAATTCGATGCCGCCGATCGCCGATCTCGACCTGCGCCGCGCCTCGCTGTGCCAGCTGCTGCACTCGCTGGCGGTGGGCCGCGTGCAGCCGCAGGCGCTGGCCGATGCCTATCAGCACGCGATCGAACGGCTCAATCCCGAACTCAATGCTTATGTCGACGAGCGCTCGGGCTTGTTGCAGGAGCAGGCGCACATGGCCGACCGGCGCCGCCGCGACGGCGTGATCGGGCGGCTCGACGGCATCCCGATCGCCTTGAAGGACAATTTCGACATGGCCGGCTGGCCGACCCGGGTGGGCTTGCCGGGCCGCGAAACACCGGCGCAGGACGATGCCCATGTGGTGGCGCGGTTGCGTGCCTCCGGCGCGGTGCTGGTGGGCAAGACCAATATGGACGAGGGCGCCCTGGGCGCGGTGACCGACAATCCGCACTTCGGCGCCACCCATAACCCGCATCGGCACGGCTACAGTGCCGGCGGTTCCTCCGGCGGCGCGGCGGCGGCGGTGGCCGCGGGCCTGGCGGTGGCGGCGGTCGGTTCGGACAGCCTGGGCTCGATCCGCATCCCGGCCAGCTATTGCGGCGTGTATGCGCTGAAGCCCACGCATGGCGAAATTTCTGCCCGCGGCCTGGTGCCGGCGGCGCGCCGGCTCGACGCCGTGGGCCTGCTGGCGCGCAGCGTCGACGATCTTACCGTGCTGCTGCAGGTGCTGGCCGGGTACGACGCCGACGACGCGCGTTCGCGCCGGCGCCGGGTCGCCTTCGCGCTGCCGGACTGGGAGCCGGGCAATCTACGCGCGGGTCTGCTGCCGGATCTGGCGGCGGTGGGTGTGCAGCCGGACGTCATCGAGGTGTTCGAGGCGGCGCTGGCGAAGCTGCCGCATGCGCTGGGCGACCGGCGCACGGTCGATTTCGACGACTGGAATTTCAGCCGCACCCGCCGCGCCGGCCTGCTGCTGATGGAAGCGGAGATGCTCGGTACCTTCGCCGCCGATCTGGCCAATACCGAGCATCCGGTATCGGCACGTTTCCGCAACATGCTCGGCTATGCGGCGGGCAAGAGCGCGGCCGACTACGCGGTGGCCGATCGCGTGCTGGACGCGGCCACCTTGAAGATGCGCCGCTTGTTCGCCCAGGTCGATGTACTGGTGCTGCCGACCACGCCGCAAGGCGCGTTTCCGCTGGACGGCCCGGTGCCGGATTCGCAAGCCGACCTCACCAGCTTCGCCAGCCTGGCCGGTTGTCCCGCCGTGAGCCTGCCGATGGGCAGCTTGCCGAATGGCATGCCGATCGGGCTGCAACTGGTCGGCGCGCGCGGCTCGGACCTGCGCCTGCTGGAACTGGCGGCGGCATGCGCCGCGACGCTGGATGCCGAGCCGACCTATCCGGTGATCGCCTGAAGATCGCGTAAGATGGCGGGCGGCATGCGATGTCGACGGCATCGTTGATACACCTCCGCGGCAAACCATTCGGGCTATTCCGGCATGACGACAGCTTCCCTGCAATCGCGCTCCCATCTCGACGACCTCGAGGCCGAGAGCATCCACATCTTTCGCGAGGTGCTGGCGGGTTTCCAGCGCCCGGTGATGCTGTACTCGATCGGCAAGGATTCCTCGGTGCTGCTGCACCTGCTGCGCAAGGCGTTCCATCCGGCGCGGCCGCCGATGCCGCTGCTGCATGTCGATACCACCTGGAAGTTCCGCGAGATGATCGCGCTCCGCGACCAGGTGGCGGCCGCCGGCGACGTGGAGGTGCTGGTGCACATCAATGAGGACGGCGTGCGCCAGGGTATTTCGCCGTTGACCCACGGCGCTACCGTGCATACCGACGTGATGAAGACCGTGGCGCTGAAGCAGGCGCTGGACCAGTACGGTTTCGACGCGGCGATCGGCGGGGCGCGCCGCGACGAGGAGAAGTCGCGGGCGAAGGAGCGCATCTTCTCGTTCCGCAATGCGCAGCATCGCTGGGATCCGCGCAACCAGCGTCCCGAGTTCTGGCACACCTACAACACGCACATCCGCAAAGGCGAGAGCGTGCGGGTGTTCCCGTTGTCCAACTGGACCGAGATGGACGTGTGGCTGTACATCCAGCGCGAGAACATTCCGGTGGTGCCGCTGTATTTTGCCAAGCCGCGCCCGGTGGTCGAGCGCGACGGCGCGCTGATCATGGTCGACGACGACCGCTTCGTGCTGCGCGACGGCGAAAGCGTGCAGATGCGCGAAGTGCGTTTCCGCACGCTGGGCTGCTACCCGCTGACCGGCGCGGTGGAGTCCTCGGCCGACACGCTGGCGAAAATCATCGAAGAGATGGCCGATTCGCGCAGTTCCGAGCGGCAGGGCCGGGTGATCGACCAGGATCCGACTGCGTCGATGGAACGCAAGAAGCAGGAGGGTTATTTCTGATGGGTGCGACGACTGAAAAGACTGCCGCGTTGCCCGCGCAGGGCCTGCTGCGTTTCATCACCTGCGGCAGCGTGGACGACGGCAAGAGCAGCCTGCTCGGCCGGCTGCTGTATGACGCCGGCATGCTGGCGGACGATCAGCTGGCCGCGCTGGCCCGCGACAGCCGCCGGCAGCATGCCGACGCCGGCGACGTGCTCGATTTCTCGCTGCTCACCGACGGCCTGGATGCGGAACGCCAGCAAGGCATCACCATCGACGTGGCGTACCGCTACTTTCATACCGCGCGGCGCAGTTTCATCGTGGCCGATTGCCCGGGGCACGAGCAGTACACCCGCAACATGGCCACCGGCGCCTCCAACGCCGAGCTCGCGGTGGTGCTGGTCGATGCGCGCAAAGGCCTGTTGCCGCAGACGCGCCGGCATACCTATATCTGCGGGTTGCTGAGCATCCGGCAGGTGGTGCTGGCGGTCAACAAGATGGACCTGGTCGACTACGACCAGGCGGTCTATGCCGCGATCGCGGCGCAATACCGCGAGCTGGCGCAGGAGATGGGCATCGTCGAGGTGCATTGCCTGCCCGTGGCGGCGTTGACCGGCGACAACGTGGGCGCGCGTTCGTCGCGGATGCCCTGGTACCAGGGCGACAGCCTGCTCGAACTGCTGGAGTCGGTCGAGGTCGCGCCGTTCCGCGCCGCCGATTTCCGCATGCCGGTGCAATGGGTGAACCGGCCGGACCACGCGTTCCGCGGCTACGCCGGCACGATCTGCGGTGGCCGGGTGAGCCGCGGCGACGAAGTCATCGTGCAGCCGGGCGGACAGCGCGCGCATATCGAACGCATCGTCAGCGCCGACGGCGATCTGGCCGGCGCGGCGGACGGGCAGGCGGTGACGCTGTGCCTGGACCGCGAGATCGACGTCAGTCGCGGCGACGTGATCGCCGATGCGCTGCGCCCGGCGCCGGTGGCCGATCAGTTCACCTGCCATCTGTTGTGGCTGGGCGACGCCACGTTGCTGCCCAACCGCACTTACTGGCTGAAGATCGGCACGCGCACGGTCAATGCGCGGGTGATGTCGATCAAGTACAAGGTCGACGTCAACAGCCAGGCCCAGCTTGCGGCACGCCACCTCGGTCTCAACGAAGTGGGTTACTGCACGCTGGGGCTGGACGACGAGATTGCCTTCGAGGCCTATGCCAGCAACCGCACGCTGGGCGGTTTCATCCTGATCGACCGCCTGAGCAACGCCACGGTGGCCTGCGGCATGCTGGACTTCGCGCTGGGGCGATCGGCCAACGTGCACTGGCAACACGTCGATATCGACCGCACCGTACGCGCCGCCAGCAAGGGCCAGCACCCGCTGTGCCTGTGGTTCACCGGCCTGTCCGGTGCCGGCAAGTCCACCATCGCGAACCTGGTCGAGCGGCGGCTGCATGCGCTGGGTTTTCACACGTATCTGCTCGACGGCGACAACGTGCGCCACGGCATCAACAAGGACCTGGGCTTCACCCCGGAAGATCGCGTCGAGAATATCCGGCGCATCGCCGAGGTGGCGCATCTGATGGTGGACGCCGGGCTGATCGTGCTGGTCAGCGCGATTTCGCCGTACCGCAGCGAGCGGCGCTCGGCGCGCGAGTTGTTCGGGGCGGCGGAGTTCATGGAGGTGTTCGTGGATGCGCCGCTGGAGGAATGCGAGCGGCGCGATCCCAAAGGCCTCTATCGCAAGGCTCGCGCGGGCACGATCCGCAACTTCACCGGCATCGACGCGCCGTACGAAAGGCCCGAGACGCCGGACATCCATCTGTTGAGCAGCGGGCAGCGCGCCGAGCAACTGGCCGAGCAGGTCACCGCGGAGTTGCTGGCCAGGCTGCACAACGATGGCACCCGTGCGTGACACAGCGTCGCCATCGGCGGGGTGACGCTTGGATTGCCCGGGGCCGGCGGCGATAATACGGGACTTCCCTTGCAAGGCGCCGCCGCGATGACCGAGAAGACCGTACTCAACGCCACTCACCGTGCGCTCGGCGCGCGCATGGTCGACTTCGGCGGCTGGGACATGCCGATCAGCTACGGCTCGCAGATCGAGGAACACCACGCGGTGCGCCGCGACGCCGGCATGTTCGACGTCTCGCACATGACGGTGATCGACCTGCACGGCGCGCGCACGCGCGACTTCCTGCGCCATCTGCTGGCCAACAGCATCGACAAGCTGAAGGTGGTCGGCAAGGCGCTGTACTCGTGCATGCTGAACGAGCAGGGCGGCGTGATCGACGACCTGATCGTGTATTACCTCGGCGAGGAGCACTTCCGGCTGGTCGTCAACGCCGGTACCCGCGCCAAGGATCTGGCCTGGATCGAACAGCAGGCCACCGCGTTCGATGTGCAGGTGAAGGAGCGTCCGGAATTCGCGATGATCGCGGTGCAGGGTCCGAACGCCCGCGCCAAGGTGCTCGGCCTGCTGCACGAGGTGGATCGCCCGCGCATCGAGAAGCTCGGCAAGTTCTCCGCCGCTGCGGCGCAGGGCCCGCACGGCATGCCGCTGTTCGTGGCGCGCACCGGCTATACCGGCGAAGACGGTTTCGAGATCATCGTGCCGGCCGAGCATGCCGTCGCCTTGTGGGAAGCGCTGGCCGCCGCCGGCGTCGCGCCGGCCGGCCTGGGCGCACGCGACACGCTGCGGCTGGAAGCCGGCATGAATCTCTACGGACAGGACATGGACGAGAGCGTGCTGCCGTGGGAGGCGAACCTGGGCTGGACCATCGCGCTGGACGAGGGCCGCGAGTTCATCGGCCGCGCTGCGCTGGAGCGGCAGAAAGCCGCCGGCGTGCCCCGCGTGATGGTCGGCCTGGTGCTGGACGAGAAGGGCGTGCTGCGCCACGGCCAGAAAGTGCTGACCGCGAACGGCGACGGCGAGATCCTCTCCGGCAGTTTCGCGCCGACCCTCGACAAGGCGGTGGCGTTCGCGCGCATTCCCGCCGGCGAGCCGGGCGACGTGCGGGTGGACATCCGTGGCCGCGAAGTGCCGGTGCGGCTGGTGAAGTATCCGTTCGTGCGCGACGGCAAGCCGTGCGCTGGCATCTGATCCACCGCTGCACAACTCACCCACGGCGGTTGTGGCTAGAATCACCGCCTGTACCCCG
This sequence comes from Rhodanobacter terrae, assembly GCF_042657005.1. Classification (NCBI taxonomy): domain Bacteria; kingdom Pseudomonadati; phylum Pseudomonadota; class Gammaproteobacteria; order Lysobacterales; family Rhodanobacteraceae; genus Rhodanobacter; species Rhodanobacter terrae. The sequence goes on along the minus strand of NZ_JBHSNG010000020.1, from coordinate 38,403 downwards.
ACTCACACCAAACGACTGGACCCGATCATGAGCGAGATTCCTGGCGATCTGAAATTCCTCAAGTCCCACGAGTGGGCCCGCGCCGAAGACGACGGCCTGGTCCGCGTGGGTATTTCCGACCACGCGCAGGACCAGCTCGGCGATCTGGTCTATGTCGAGCTGCCGGAAGTCGGCTCGGCGGTGAAGGCGGGCGTCGGCGCTGCCGTGGTCGAGTCGGTGAAAGCCGCCTCGGACATCTACTCGCCGGTTTCCGGCGAAATCGTCGAGGTCAACGAGCTGCTCAACGACAAGCCCGAGATCATCAACGAGGACGCCTTCGGCGAAGGCTGGATCTTCCTGGTGCGCCCCAGCGACCGCGCTGAGCTGGACGAACTGCTCGACGCGAACGACTACGAAGAGCTGGTCGAGAACGAAGACCACTGAGTCTTGCGCCATAGCGTGATGTTGCCGGCCGCCCAGTGCGGCCGGCGACGTTTCCGGCGTAGCGATCCGGGAGCCCGGCCGAGTCTTCGCCCGACTCGGTGATGACGGACACGACCTCTCCGAGCGGCAGGCATCGAGTCGTCACGCCTTGCATGCATCACGCGCATTCGCCGTGTCGCTGGTCGATCTGCATGGAACAGCTTCGGCACCGACCATGCTCTGTTTTTTCGGCGGGATCGTGTCGTCGTCGACGCCGCGTTTGCGCATCGTCGCCGCTGCCATCGCACAGGAAAATGTCGTCGCTGCTCCGGTCTTCGGCGACGAGCGTCGAGGTGCCGGTCACCTCGGTCGAAGTCCGCGCGAGCCGGGCTGACGAACTTTTTTGCCCGGCTCGGCGGTCCGGCTGAAAATAATTTCAGTCGTGTCCCGTTCATCTGGCGGAGGCGGCGGGATGGTCCGGCGGAAGCGTCGCCGCAAGCGGCATTTTTCAAGGCGCGTTTTTTCTGCGCGGCCTGACGGTTTGCCTGAAATCGTTGTGTGGCAACGGTTTCGAGGGTAATCATCGTTTTTGACTGAAAAATGTATGGACGTATAGACGTCCAACTGATAATGGCCATGAGAGGCCTCGAGGCCTTGCCGGAGCCGGCTTTCGGTGGGTGTGGGGAGGGGTGCAGTGGTTTGATTTCACGACTAAAATCAATTGACAGCTGAAATCTTCAGGGATAGCTTTCGCAACAGATCACGGGGAATGCGCTTTATGGCGACAGCAAAATTCATCAAGCCTTATGTCGAGCACGGTGAAAAGGCCAATGCAGTACGCAAGATCACCGTCTCGATTCCGCTGCATGTCCTGCGGCGGCTTTCTGATTTGCGCACCCACCGCCAAGTGAACAATCTTCGGCACGCCACCAACAGCGACTTGTTGGTCGAGGCGTTCCTGCACGCTTTTACTGGGCAACCACTGCCAACTGATGAGGAGCTTAGACGAACCATGGCCACTGCCAAGAAATCCGCTGCAAAGAAACCGGCTGCCAAGAAATCGGCCGCCAAGAAATCCACCGTGAAGAAGGTCGCCGCCAAGAAGCCGGCTGCCAAGAAAGCTGCCGTGAAGAAGGTCGCGAAGAAGGCTGCGCCGAAGAAGGCTGCCGCCAAGAAAGCCGCGCCGGCCAAGAAGGCTGCCGTGAAGAAGGTTGCGAAGAAGGCTGCGCCGAAGAAGGCTGCCGCCAAGAAAGCCGCACCGGCCAAGGTGGTGAAAGCCACCAAGACCGCGAAGGCCTCCAAAGCCAAGAAGTAAGCAACAAGCGACAAGCGACACCTCCAATAAGACAAGTCACCCGATACTTCTCTCCCCGCGGTGCCCAGCGCGGGGAGAGCATTTCGAGAAGCCTTCGTCCCGGCCTGGCCGGGACGCTTCGTTTGTGGAGTCGAAAAGGTTCGCCACGACGGCGGCCTGCACCTCGGCTGATTCATCGCCGAAGCGAATGCCCGGTCCCGGAGCCCTGGAGCAAAATCACTTTCCGCACCGTGAGTTCTCGCACGATTTGCCGTGCCCGGCTATTGGAGTTACCTTTCGCACATCCGCGCTGCGGTGAATCCGGGGGATTCGCCGCTCCTGGATCGACAGGGGGAAAAAAGCGCGGGTATCTGTCGACACTCAGCGAGAGACCATGGATACCCGAGACGTACTTCATACACGCAGGCATGAGCGTGGGGCCATCAGGCCCGTAGTCATCGCCATCATCGCCGTTTTCGTCCTGCTGGCCGTAGGCGCGTGGTTCCTGATCATCAAGCCGCATCAGGAACTGGTCATGGCCGACGCAGGCGGCCATCCGTCCACGCCGGTATCCACGGCGACCCGGACGCTGCCGCCGCCGCCCGCCAACGTGGCGGCGATGGACGTCAACCAGCTGCTGGCCGAGGCGCGCACGGCAATGAACGAACAGCGCTATCTGGCACCGGCCGGCAATAACGCCTTCGAGTTCTATCTGCGTGTCCTGGAGAAGGATCCGGGCAACAAGGTCGCGTCCGATGCGTTGCGCGAGACGTTCCCGTTCGCCGCCACTTCGGCGGAGCAGTCGATCAACTCGCGCGACTTCAATGAAGCGCAGCGCCAGATCGACTTGCTGGCCAAGGCCGACCCGACCAACTTCACGTTGACCATTCTGCGTTCAAAGCTGGATGCCCAGCGCAAGACGCTGGACAAGCAGCAGCAGGATGCCGCCGATCAGCAGAAGGCGCAGCAACTGGCGGCACAGAAGGCTGCGGCGGCCAAGGCGGCGGCGGATCAGCTGGCCGAGCAGCAGAAGGCCCAGTTGGCCGCCGAGCAGCCGAAAGCGCAGCCCTCCCGCACGGCGCAACACTCGAGTCAGCCGTCGTCGGAGGCCGGGAACTCGGCGGCTGCCGGTGCGGTCGGCGGCGATGCTGGACAGACCAGCGATGCGGTGCTGCTGAAGGCCGTAGGAGCCCGCTACCCCGCGACAGCGATGCGTGAGCGGCAGGAGGGCTGGGTGCTGGTGTCGTTCACGATCGATCCCAACGGGCGAACCAGTGACATCAAGGTGGTCGACGCACAGCCGCGCCGCGTTTTCGATCGCGCCGCGATAGACGCAGTGCAGCGCTACCAGTTCACGCCGGCGAAGAAGGATGGCGTGGCCGTTGCCACGGTCAAGCAGCAGAAGATCGAGTTCAAGCTCTGATCGTCATGCACTGATATGAGACGGACCGGACGGCGCATGTTGCTCATGCGCCGTCTTTCGTTCCGGACCGTTGCCGCGATTCAGAAGCGGTATCCCGGACGATGCCTGCGCAGCTTTTTCCGCTTCGGTGCCGCCGCCGGTGCCTTGGGATTGCCTTCGATCTGGGCCCAGTCCACGTGCGGCAGGTTCAGCAGATCGTCGAACACCATCGGCATCAGGCCGCTGGGAATCGGGCCGGTGGAGTTCCACAAAGTGACGACGCCGACGTGGTACTTCGGGAAGAAGCCGATCATGGTGCGATAGCCGGCCACGGCACCCGCGTGGAAGATCAGGGTTTCGCCGCCGTACTCGTAGACGCGCCAGCCCAGCGCATAGTACGCGCTGGTCAATCTCGCCCGGCGCCACGGCGTGGCATTCAGTTCGCTGGGCGTGGTCACCCCCGGCGCATGCAGCACGTCCAGCAACGAGGTGGGCAACACGTCCTGGCGACCGCCCATCTGCGCGATCAGCCATTTTTCCATGTCGCGCAGGCTGGCGTTGACGCCGGCCGCGGGCGCCACCCGATAGTAGGTTTCGTTCGGTTCGAACGGCAGCCAGCCGTGGCTGCTCGCGCGGTGGGGGCGGGCCCAGCTCTTGTTGGATTCCAGCGCGGCGCGGCCGTAGCTGGCGGTGGTCATGCCCAGCGGGTAGAAGATGCGCTTGTCGACCTGGCGATAGAAGAAATCGCCGGTGCGCGCGAGCACCACGTCGCCGATCATGCCGAACGCGACGTTCTGGTAGCCATAGCACTGGCCTACACCGCAGATCAGGTTCACCTCGTCGAGCTTGCGCACCAGCTCCTCGTAGGAGATGTCATCCTCGAGCATGTTGTCGTAGGTGTTGCGCGGCAGGCCGAGCCGCTGTCCCAGGATGTCGGCCACGGTGGCTTCGGAGGCGGCCTGCATGTCCTTGAGCTTGAAGTAGGGCAGCACGTCGACCAGCTTGGTATCCCAGCTCAATTTGCCATCGTCCACCAGCAGGCCGGTCATGGCGGTGGCAAATGCCTTCGACAACGAGGCAAGCCGGAACACGGTGTGCGGCGTCACCGGCTGTTTGGTGACGGCATCGGCGTAGCCGACGGTGCCTTCGAAGACCACCTTGTCGTCGACCACCAGCGCCGTGGCCAGGCCGGCGACGGCATGTCGCTCGGCTATGCGGTTCAGCCAGCGCTGGTAGTCGGCGATGGTCTGCTCGATGCGTGCCGGCGGCAGACTTCCCGTGGCGCCGTGAACGACGACAGTTGGCAACGTTGTCGCGGTACTGGTGGCGCGGGCCGGTGCACAGACCAGCCCGAGCGCGCCTGCGAGCAACAGGAAGATCTTCTGGAACTGCATGATATTCTGGTGTGATTCCGGCGTGGGGAAGCGCCTCAGGGTGGAGAGTCGACGATGGGCCTGATCATTGTTTTGATTGTTGTCGTTCTGATTGTCTTGTACTTCGTGGCGATCTACAACGCGCTGGTGACCTCGCGCAACAGCTACAAGAATGCCTTCGCGCAGATCGATGTGCAGCTGACCCGCCGGCATGACCTGATTCCGAATCTGGTGGAAACGGCCAAGGGCTATCTCGCGCATGAGCGCGGCACGCTCGAGGCGGTGGTACAGGCCCGCAACGCGGCGGTCAGCGGGCTGGCCGGCGCCAAGGCCAATCCCGGAGATCCGGCGGCGATGCAGCAGCTGGCCAGCAGCGAGAACGCCTTGACCCAGACGCTGGGTCATTTGTTCGCGTTGCAGGAAGCGTATCCCGACCTGAAGGCGAACCAGACCATGATGCAGCTCTCCGAAGAGCTGACCTCGACCGAGAACCGGGTCGCGTTCGCACGGCAGGCTTATAACGATTCGGTGCTGACCTACAACAACAAGCGCGAAGTCTTTCCCGCGTCGTTCGTGGCCAACAGCTTCGGCTTCATCGCGGCCGAACCGCTGAAGATCGAGGACCCGGCCGTGCGCGACGCGCCGAAGGTTTCCTTTACCTGATCGACGCCGCACCGCGACCGTCGTCGCGATGTACACGTTCATCTGCCGGAGCCTCCATGGATTTCTTTGCGCAACAGGCGCGCGTACGCGGCAGCAGCCGACGGCTGGTCGCGCTGTTCGCTCTGGCGGTGGTCGCGATCGTGGCGGCGATCGACGCGGTGGTGTGGCTGGCCATGGGCCACCACCCGGTGGATGGCGAGCCGGCGCGATCGAATCTGTCGCTGCTGCTCGCCAGCAGTGCGCTGGTCCTGGCCGGGATCGGTCTCAGTTCGCTGTTCCGCATCATGAGCCTGTCCGGCGGCGGCAAGACGGTGGCCGAGAGCGTCGGTGCAGTGCCGGTGCCGCCGGATACACGCGATCCGCAGCTGCGCCAGTTGCGCAATGTGATCGAGGAAGTGGCGATCGCCGCAGGCGTGCCGGTGCCGGACATCTATCTGATGGAAGAGGAGCCGGGCATCAACGCATTCGCCGCCGGCTACTCGGTGTCCGACGCAGCGGTGTGCGTGACCCGCGGTTGTCTCGACAACCTGAGCCGCGACGAGTTGCAGGGCGTGATCGCACACGAGTTCAGCCACGTGCTGAACGGTGACATGCGGCTCAACATCCGACTGATGGGCCTGCTGTTCGGCATCCTGGTGCTGGCGATCGTAGGGCGCCGGGTGATCTGGTTTGGCGGCGGCCGCGGCAATCGGCGCGACGGTGGCGGCGGCCAGGTGTGGATGATCGGGCTGGCGCTGATCGTGGTCGGCTATATCGGGTATTTTTTTGGGCGGCTGATCCAGGCCGCGGTGGCGCGTTCGCGCGAATCGCTGGCCGACGCGTCGGCGGTGCAATTCACCCGCCAGACCGACGGCATCGCGGGCGCGCTGAAGAAGATCGCGATTCTCAGCGAAGGCTCCGAACTGCATGTGGCGAACAAGCAGGAAGTGGCGCACATGCTGTTCGGCGAGGCCGGCGCCTTCAACGCGTTGTTCGCCACCCATCCGCCGTTGCTGCAACGCATTCGAACCCTTGAGCCCGGTTTTCGCGAAGAGGAGCTGGTCCGGCTGGCGGCGTCGATGCAGCAGGCTGCCGGGGCGCCATCGACGCCAGCCGTCGCCGGCAATCCAGTGAACCCGCGGGGAACACCCGTCACGGCTTCGCCGTCGCCATTGCCGGCCGTGCTGGCCGGCGCGGTGTTGGCGCAAGGCGCGGGCAGCGCTACGGACCCGACGCGCTTCCAGCGTGCCGCGGCCGTGCAACAGGCCATGCCGACGACGCTGACGGTGGCCGTGCAGCAACCGGAGCCGGCACTGACCGTCGTGCTGGCCCTGGCCATGTCGGCGGAGAGGGAACTGCAGGACGCGCAGCGCCGGATCGTCGCCGATGCGTTTGGCGATGATGTGCAGCAGGCCGTGCAGACGATGGCGGTCGAAGTGGCGACACTGTCGCCGGAGTCCCGGCTGCCGCTGGCGGCGCTGGCGTTCCCCGCCCTGAAGCAGCTGTCGGCAGGACGCCTGCAGACCTTGCTGGGTGCGCTCGATGCGCTGGTGCGGGCGGATGGCCGGGTCGATCTCGACGAGTACTGTCTGGTCCGGCTGCTGCGCCTGCAATTGACCGAGGCGCAGCAGCCGCGGCGCGCGCCGGTGGACGGACTGAAAAAATTGCCGGCATGCCGCAGCAGCGTGATGCTGGTCTGCGCGGTAGTCGCCGCGAACGGCAATGCCGACGAAGCCGCCGCCCGTCGTGCCTGGCTGCTCGCGATGCAGCAGGCCTTTCCCGGCGAAGCGCTGGACTGGTCGGCGCCACCGGCGACGTGGCAAACGCCGTTCGAGCGCGCGCTGGATGATCTCGATGGGTTGATGCCGCCGGCCAAGGATCTGGTGGTCCAGAGCCTGGCCAGCGCGATCCACGCCGACGGCGTCGTCAGCGTCGAAGAGGCGGCATTGCTGCGGGTGATCTGCGCCAGCCTGCATTGCCCGCTGCCGGCGTAGCATCGCGCCGCCCGGTGCGACGCAAGACACCCCCCCGTAGGAGCCCGCTAGCGGGCGATGCTCCTGTTCTGAATTTCCCTACCCAACACCCCCCTGTAGGAGCCCGCTAGCGGGCGATGCTCCTGTTCTGAATTTCCCTACCCAACACCCCCCCTGTAGGAGCCCGCTAGCGGGCGATGCTCCTGTTCTGAATTTCCCTACCCAACACCCCCCCACGTAGGAGCCCGCTAGCGGGCGATGCTCCTGTTCTGAATTTCCCTACCCAACATCAAAACAACAGCATCGCCCGCCAGCGGGCTCCTACACAGGGGTTTCGCCGCGGATCAGCGCGCTGGCCCGCTCGGCGAGCATGATCGTCGGCGCGTTGGTGTTGCCGGTGGGCAGGCTCGGCATCACCGAGGCATCGACCACGCGCAGGCCTTCCACCCCGCGTACGCGCAGCTCGCTGTCGACCACGGCGCGATCGTCGTTGCCCATGCGGCAGGTGCCGACCGGGTGGTAGATGGTTTCCGCCTTGCGCCGGATGAAGTCGGTGTATTCGGCGTCGGTGCTGATCCGGCGCTCGGGAAATACCGGCTCGCCGCGATACGCATCGAACGCGCCCTGGTCGAACAGCTCACGCGACAGCCGCGCCGCCTCGATCATTCGCTGCAGGTCGTGTCCTTCCGGATCGCCGAGATAATTGGCATGGATCGCGATCGGCTGCGCCGGATCGGCCGAGTGCAGGCGCAGACGGCCGCGGCTGCGCGGGTGCAGATAACAAGCGTGCAAGGTGTAGCCGTAGCCGGGCAGGCGGTGGCGGCCGTGATCGTCGAGCAGTGCGGGCACGAAGTGGAACTGCAGGTCGCAGCGCTCGTCGTCGGCCAGCCGGCTGCGCACGAAACCGCCGGCCTCGGCAACATTGGAACTGCCCGGTCCGTCGCGGTGACGCCACCAGCGCAAGCCGGCGGCCAGTTCGTTGAGGTGGTCGTAGGTGATCTTCTGCCTGCTGCCGTCCAGCGTGCAGATATCCAGATGATCCTGCAGGTTGCCGCCGACGTCGGGCAGGTCGGCGAGAATCCCGATGCCGTGTTCGCGCAGATGATCGGCCGGGCCCAGTCCGGACAGCATCAGCAGTTGCGGCGTGTTGATCGCGCCGGCGGCGAGGATCACCTCGCCCGCTTCGATCCGCTCGCAAGCGTGCCGGCCGCGGCGCAGCTGCACGCCCACCGCGCGGCCACGCTCGAGCAGCACGCGCTCGACCAGCGCATGCGTGCGCACGTGCAGGTTCGCGCGCTGGCGCACCGGTTTCAGGAAGGCCGTCGCGGTCGAGCAACGCGCGCCATCACGCTGGGTCACCTGGTAAAGCCCGAAGCCGGCCTGTTGCTCGCCGTTGAAATCATCGTTGCGCTGATAGCCGGTGCTGGCAGCCGCATCGATCAGGGCCGCCGACAGCATGTTGTGATGGCGCAGATCGGCCACGCCTAGCGGGCCACCGACGCCGTGCCACGCGCTGGAACCGCGCGTGTTGTCCTCGCTGCGCAGGAACCACGCCAGCACTTGTTGCCACGACCAGCGCGGATCGCCGCACGCTTGCGCCCAGCGGTCGTAGTCGGCCGCCACGCCGCGGATGTAGCACATCGCATTGATCGAGCTGGAGCCGCCCAGCGTCTTGCCGCGCGGCCACCACAGGCGACGCTGGTTGAGCGCCGGTTCCGGTTCGGTGCGGTAATTCCAGTTGAGCCGGCGGTTGCCGGCCAGCCGGGCGATGCCGGCAGGCATGTGGATCAGCGGATTCCAGTCGGACGCGCCCGCTTCCAGCAACAACACGCGTTTGCCCGGATCGACGCTGAGCCGGTTGGCCAGCACGCAACCGGCGGAGCCGGCGCCGACGATGACATAGTCGTAGTTGTTCAAGGCCGTTGCCGCTCTTCGCTGGGTGGACACAGGCCCATGCTAGTCTTGCCGCGCCCCACGCTGGATGTGCCCGTGAGTTTGCCCCGCCAAACCGTTGTGGAACAAGCCGCCGCGCCGACGTTGTCCGCATTGGCGTTTTTTTTCGTGATGACTTCGTACTACATCATCCGGCCAGTCATGGGCCAGCTGAGCGGTGCGGTCGGCTCGCAGTCGCTGCCCCTGTTCTACGGTGCGGTGTTCGTGGTGATGCTGCTGTTGACGCCGGTGTTCGGCATGCTGGTGGCGCGCTTCCGGCGCAGGCAGTTGATCGGCTGGAGCTACAGTTTCTTCATTTTGTGCCTGCTCGCGTTCGTGCCTGCGTTCATGGCGCAGGATCGCATCGGCGCGCGCGCGTTGGGTGTGGTGTTTTTCGTCTGGGCCAGTGTGTTCAACCTGTTCGTGGTGTCGCTGTTCTGGAGCTTCATGGCGGACATCTTCTCCAGCGACCGGGCACGGCGGGTGTTTTCGCTGATCGCGCTCGGCGGCATGGCTGGCGCGATCTTCGGCCCGCTGGTGACCAGGCTTCTGGTGCAGCTGATCGGCGTGGCGCAGCTGTTGCTGGTCTCGGCGCTGGCCCTGGGCTTTTCGATGATGCTGTTGCTGCAGCTTTCCGCGCAGCACGATCGGCTCGCGGGCCGCCGTGCCGATGAGGCGATCGGCGGCTCGCTGTGGGCCGGCGTCAGGGAGTTGTGGTCGCGTCCGTTCCTGCGTTACATGGCCTTGCTGATGTTGTTCGGCGACGGCATCGGCACGCTGGCCTATGCGCTGGTGGCCGATTACGCCAAGGCGCATTTCACCAGCACGATCGCGCGCACGTTGTTCTACAACGATCTCGATCTGGCCACCAATCTGCTTGGCGCGGTGCTGCAGCTGAGTGTGACGCCGTGGCTGCTGGTGCGCCGCGGCGCCGGCTGGGGACTGGTCTTGCCGTCACTGGTGAATCTGGCGTTGCTGGTCGGCGTTGCGCTGATCGGTGGCGGCAGCCTTGTGTTCTTCAGCTTCAGCGTGCCGCTGCTGGCGGTGATGCAGGTGATCACGCGCGGCTTCGCCTACGGCATGACCAAGCCGGCGGTGGATGCGTTGTACACGCGGGTGCCGCGCGAGACGCGCTACAAGGGCAAGAACTTCGTCGAGACCGCGGTTTGGCGATTTGGCGACGTGGTGGTGACCAGTGCCGTGAGCGGCTTGCGCATGCTGGGTTGGGGCATCGGTGGACTGGCCTTGCTGGGTGGCGGCGTCGCCACCCTGGCGGCGATAGTGGCCCGCCGGGCCGGCTGGTCGCCCGACCTGGCGCCGGACGAGTATGCTCAGAACGGCGTCGCCGATGCACCGTCCATCTGAAGAAACCCGTGCAGCGCTCAGCTGGCGTCGCCTTGGCTGGTGCTGCCTTAGGGAACACCTGAACAAGCTTCCGCTCGCCTGTGGGAGCGACTTCAGTCGCGATGGCCGCGGCAGCGGCCCGCAGCGTCGCAACTGTTCGGTGTACAAGCGGGCGGCGCGGCGCGCTGCCACACCGTCGCGACTGAAGTCGCTCCCACAAAGTTGAGCCGCAGCCGATGCGCAGCGCCTGCCACCGCAAGCCGTCGGGATAAAAGGCTCCCAGACTTTGCGTCCGGGCTTATTCAGAGCATCCTTAGCTGGTGCTGCCTTAGCTGGTGCTGCCTTAGCTGGTGATGTAGCGCTGCAGATGCTCGATTTCTTCCGCCTGCTCGTCGATCACCGCCTTGACCAGGTCGCCGATCGAGATCACGCCGACGACCCGCTTGCCTTCCACCACCGGCAGATGCCGGATGCGGCTGTCGGTACACAGGCGCATGCAGTCGAATACGTCGGTATCCGGACCGACGGTCAGCGGCTCGCTGCTCATGATGTCGGACACGGCCGTTTGCGACGAGGAGCGGCCTTGCAGGATCACCTTGCGCGCGTAGTCGCGTTCGGACATCACGCCGACCAGCTGGTCGCCGCGCATCACCAGCAGCGCACCCACGCGGTGCTCGGCCATGTGCTTGATCGCATCGAGCACCGGCGCATCCGGTGCGATGCTGAAGACCGTACTGCCCTTGCGTTCCAGCAGATGCTTGACCTGAATCATGCCTGGCCTCCCGCCGACCCGGACGGGTCGTTTGTGGCGAGTCTAACGCCGGTGTCGGTCCCACGTGTAGGGAAGTTGTGAAGTCCTGGCCCTGACTCAGTGCCCCGATCGCGGCGCAGCGCGGCCTTCGATATAGGCGGGGCCGCCGAGGTGGTTCATCTGTTGCTCGATCCAGTTGGCGCGCTCCTGCACGTAAGCACTGGGCCGATCCGCGTGCAGGCGGATCGGGTTCGGCAGCACGGCGGCCAGGCGCGCTGCCTGCACTGGCCCCAGCTGTGCCGGCGGGACATGGAAGTACGCCTCGCTCGCCGCGCCGACGCCATAGATGCCGTTGCCCAGCTGGGCAATGTTCACGTACACCTCGAGGATGCGCTGTTTCGGCCAGGTCAGCTCGATCAAGACGGTGAAATAGGCTTCCAGTCCCTTGCGCGCGAAGCTGCGGCCATTCCACAGGAACAGGTTCTTGGCGGTCTGCTGGCTGATCGTGCTGGCGCCGCGCAGGCGCCGGCCCCGGTCGGCGGCGTCGATCGCCCGATCGATCGAATCGAAGTCGAAGCCGTGGTGGAACGGAAACTTCTGGTCCTCGCCGGCCACCATCGCCAGCGGCACCCAGGGCGATACCTGTTTCCACGGTACCCAGTGCTGGCGCAGCCGGAAATCCTTCTCGCCGTGGATCCATGCGCCGAGCTGGCGCTCCAGCATTACCGCCGACGTCCATGGCGGCACGAAGCGCAGCAGCAGCACGATCAGCCAGCTCGATGCCAGCCACGCCAGCAACAGGATGGCCAGCGAGCGCAGCAGACGGATCGGCAGAGGTCGGCGAAATTCGGCGAGCATGACGGTACGTGCGGAAGGATCGGGCAGTATAAGGGGCGTTGTCCCGCCGCCGCCGCGCCCCCATCTTGACGCGCTTGACCTATCCGGAACGCTTAATTGTGGAAACCCTGCCTGTCGACGATGTACTGCATCGCTTTCTGCTGGAACGCGCCGGCGTGCGCGGCGCCCTGGTACGGCTCGGGCCGGCGTGGCGCGAAGTGGCCGGCCGCGCCGACTATCCGCCGGCGCTGCATGCGCTGCTCGGCGAGTCGCTGGCCGCCAGCGCATTGCTGACCGGCAACATCAAGCTGGACGGCGCGCTGTCGATCGAACTGAAGAGCTCCGGCGCTCTGCGTCTGCTGTTTGCCGAATGCAACGACCAGGGCCGCCTGCGCGGGCTGGCACGCTGGAACGGGTCGTTGTCCGAACCGCTGGCGCTGGATGCGCTGCCCGACGCGGTCATGGCGATCACCATCGGCAACGTGGAGCGCGACCAGCGCTACCAGGGGCTGATCGACCTGCAGCACGCCGGGCTCGCCGGCTCGCTGGAGAACTACTTCGTCAAGTCCGAGCAATTGCCGGCGCGCATCCTGCTGGCCGCCGACGATGGGTACGCCGTGGGCCTGATGCTGCAGAAGATGCCGGACGAGGGCGGGCGCGATGCCGCGCTGGACGACGATGCGTGGAACCGCATCCTGCACCTGACCGCCACGCTGAACGCCGACGAGTTGCTGAGCACCGCGCCGGAGCAGTTGCTGTACCGCCTTTACCACGAAGAGTCGGTGCGCCTGTTCGAGCCGCGCGCTCTCGCGTTCGGCTGCAACTGCAGCCGCGAGCGCGTGACGGCGATGCTGCGTTCGCTGGGCCGCGATGAGGTCGAGGCGGCGCTGGTGGCGCGTGGCGACGAGATCGAGGTGATCTGCGAGTTCTGCGCGCAGCGCTATTACTACGACCGCATCGACGCCGAGCATCTGCTCAGCGCCAGTGCGGCGCCCGCTGCGCCGGAGACGCCGCAATGAATCCTGCACCATGCATCGTGGCGCAGCGGACCGCCGGTTTTTCCGGGGTCAGGCCAGCAGCAGCGGGTTGTCCGCGTTCAGCCAGGTGGACGCGGGCTGCGGCGTGGCGAACAGGAAACCCTGGCCGTAGCGGCAGCCGACCCGCAGCAAGGCCTGCCGCTGGGACTCTTCCTCGATGCCTTCGGCGATCACCTTCATCTGCAGCGAGTCGGCCAGCACCTGGATCGCGCGCACCAGCGCCAGGCCCTGGGTTTCCGTATCGTCCAGAGGTAGTTCGGTAATGAAGGATCGATCGATCTTCAACGTCTCGAACGGGTACTGGTGCAGGTAGCTCAGCGAGGAGTAGCCGGTGCCGAAATCGTCGAGCGCGATGCCGACGCCGTGGCTGCGCAGGTTCTGCAGCATCTGCTTGACCTGGGTCGGATTCTCCAGCAGCGCGTGCTCGGTGACCTCGATGCGGATGCAGCGCGTGGGCACGGCGTATTGCTCGAACAGGGCGAGCAGCCGCTGATCGAGGTCGGCGGAGCGGAAATGCCGGCCCGAGACGTTGATGCTGATGAAACCCTCGTCGCCGATCAGCCGCACGGCCTGGGTGCAGACCTGTTCGAAGATCTGCCAGTCGATCGCCTCGGCGCAGCCGCACTCTTCGGCGATCAGCAGGAAATCATGCGGCGGCAGCAGGCCGCGCTCGGGATGATGCCAGCGCAGCAGCGCCTCGTAGCCGGTAACGCGGCCGTCGGCGAGTTCGACGATCGGCTGGTAGAACGGTTCGAACTCGTTGCGGCTCAGCGCATGGCGCAGGTCGCTCTCCATGTCCAGCAGCGACAGCGCTTCGCGGCGCAGGCGGTCGTCGAACATCGCCGCGCGATGGCGGCCGCCATCCTTTGCGTTGTACATCGCGGCATCGGCGTCGCGCAGCAGCTCTTCCGGCTGACGGTAATGCGGGCTGGCCAACGCGATGCCGATCGAGGCGGACGTGAAGATTTCCTTGGTGCCGAGCCGGAACGGGGTCTGCAGTTCGCTGATGATGCGCTCGGCGATCAGCGACGCCTTGCCGGTTTCGACGATGCCTTCCAGCAGCACGGCGAATTCGTCGCCACCCAGGCGAGCGACCACGTCGCGGGTCTTCAGGCAGGCGCGGATGCGGCCACCGACCTGGAACAGCAAGTCGTCGCCGACCAGGTGGCCGACCGAGTCGTTGATCACCTTGAAGCGGTCCAGGTCGATGAAGAGCACCGCGAACTGTTCGTTGGGATTGGCGATGTAGCGCTGCATCGCCTGTTCCAGCCGTTGCAGCAGCAAGGTGCGGTTGGGCAGGCCGGTCAGCGAGTCGTGCAACGTTTCGTATTTCAGCCGGCGCTCGACCCGTTCGCGTTCCGCGATCTGTTCGCGCAGGTCGCGGTTGGCCAGCGCCAGCGCCCGGGTGCGCTCGGTGACGCGGCGTTCCAGCCCGGCGTAGGCGTGCTTGAGCGATGACGCCGCCTGCTTGCGCTGCAGTGCGTTGGCGATGTGGTAGCTGACGAAGGTCAGCAGCTCCTGGTCGCGCTCGTTGTAGGTGTGTTCGGGCGAATAGCTTTGCAGCGCCAGCACGCCCATGGCCTTGCCCCCCCAGATCAGCGGCACGCCGAGCCAGCACACCGAGCGCGAGCCGAAGTGGCTGATTTCGCCGGTTTCGATGAGGTGGTCGACGGCCTTCATGTCGGCCAGCAAGGGTTTGGCGTGGCGCAGCACATATTCGGTCACGCCACGACCGTGTGTGCGCGGGGGCCGCACGCTGTCGACATCGTCCGCCGAATAGGGAAAGGTCAGGTAGCCGTTCTCTTCGTCGACCAGCGCGATGTAGAAATTGCGTGCATACAACAGGCCGCCGATCACCTGATGCATGGCTGCGTAGAATTTTTCCACGCTCTCCGAGGTATTCGCCAGCTCGGCGATGCGGAACAACGCCGCCTGCAGGCGTTCGCCGCGTTGCCGTTGCAGCACTTGCTGGCGCAGCACACGGTTGGCTTCGCGCAACGCCGCGGTACGGTCGGCCACCCGGCGGCCCAGTTCGATATGCGCCTCGCGTCGCTCCAGTGTGGTCTGCACATGCTGGGCCACGTAGCTCAGCAGCTCCAGATCATGCCGCGAGTAATGAGTATCCTCGCGGTAGCTCTGCATCACGATGCCGCCGACCACGCGGCCGTCGCGCAACATCGGAACGCCCAGCCAGTGCTCGCAGCTGGGTCCGACCAGGACGAAGCGGTCGCCGAATTGCTGCCGCAACTCCTCGATCGACCCCATCAGCGGGCGGCCTTCCTGCAGCAGGTTCCAGGTCAGGCTGTGCAGCATGTCGTGCAACGGTACGGTCTGGTCCGGGGATGGCGGATCGGCGTCGGCGATGTCGACGTAGTACGGGAAGCGGACGGTATCGGTGGCTGCGTCGTACAGCACGATGTAGAAATTTTCCGCGTACATCAGACTGCTGACGATGGCATGCAGCGAGCGCATCATCTCGGACATGTCGTGCTCGGCGCTGGCCTGTTCGGCGATCGCATACAACGCGCGCTGCAACCGCTCGGCCAGGGCAAGGCGGGAAATCGCCTCGTACAGTCGGCTGGTTTCGGCCAGCTGGCGCAGTCGGGTGCCGGCCAGTCTGCCCAGCCAGTCCAGCCGGTCGCGTACGACTTCGGTCAGCGGCAGTTCGGCCCGTTCGAGCGTCAGCGTGCGCGGACCCTGGGGATCTTCGGCCAGATCGAGCTGTCCGGCCGGATGGGCGGCTTGTTCATCCATCCGGCGCCAGCGCAGCCGACCCTGAATGTCGAAATTGGCCAGCATCAGTTCGCAGATGTCCATCACGCTGGCGGCATCGGGAGCTTCGAACAATCTTTCGAGCGCACCGCGCAGGGCCGCAATATCCCTTGCCGCCGGAAGCGGTGGGGATGAACGGATCGTCGGCTTGGCGCTCATTGGACGGGGGTCGGCTCCGGAACGATCTGGCGGTTCGGCGTCAAGCGCCTTTATAACGTGTAAGTCAGCCCGGTCGCCAGCGCTCCGACGGCGGGAACTGCAGGGTATCCCGACCGGTCAAAGCTTGACACAAACCCATGCGGTTCTGTGATTGGGTGGGGGTTTTCAGGGTGTTAGTAAAACGTAAATCGGGTATACTGGCGCCCAGGTGTTCCTGCACTGAATAGAGTCATCGGTACCAACGCTCATGCGAAGCCTGCCCGTCCTGCTGCTGATCTCCCTGCTGCCGCTCACCGCGGCCGGGCAGACTGCGGGCCGCGATGACGCCACCGCCCAGCGTTTGCTGGCGCAGCCGTCGGGTCAGACGGACCAGACCGAGCTTGGTGCGGCGGTGCCGCTGTGGAGCGGTGCCGATGGTCGTCTGCTGACGCTCAGGACGGATCAGAGCACGGGCGCCGATGCATTGCGCAAAAATGCACTGCTGGCGCTGCATCCGGTCGATGCGGCCAGCGTGACGACGACCGGCCTGCAATACGGTCTGGGACCGCGGCTGCAGGCGCATGCCGAAGTCAGCGAACATTCGTGGGCGAACCAGAACTTGCGGGTGCTCGGCAGCGAAGTGGGCGCCACTTACGACACCGGCCGCTACAGCCTCGACGTGAGTGTCGGCACCGTCAGTACATCGAACCACGTCGCCGTATTGCCGCGCGTGCTTCCGGGCGCTGCGCCGGGTGTCGACGGCTTGTCGGGTTTCGACAGCAGCTCCCAGCTGAACGCGCGTGGCCGACTCGCGCTGGGCAGCAAGAGCGGCATCGATCTGGGTGCCAGTGTCGGTCGCATTCGCCTGTTGCCGGGCAACCTGCTCGGCGTCAACGCGCTGGATCAGAAGGCGCTGAGTTTCGGCGTCGATCACGGCCCGCTGAGCGGTGTCCTGACCGGTCGCACCATGCAGCCGGAAGCCGGTATCCCCGGCAGTCTCAATGCGGACAGGCGCTGGAACAGCATCGATCTCGGCGTGACCTGGCGTTTGCCGTGGCGCGGTGCGTTGAGCGTCGGAGCGCAGAACCTGTGGACCTCCGGCTCCCCGGCCAATACGCCGGTAGGCCCGGAACCGGATCAGTCCCGCACGCCTTACGTGCAATACCACCAGGATCTTTGAAGCAGGGGTGAGT
Source organism: Rhodanobacter terrae (assembly GCF_042657005.1). Classification (NCBI taxonomy): domain Bacteria; kingdom Pseudomonadati; phylum Pseudomonadota; class Gammaproteobacteria; order Lysobacterales; family Rhodanobacteraceae; genus Rhodanobacter; species Rhodanobacter terrae. Next base: position 21,313 of record NZ_JBHSNG010000020.1, on the reverse strand, counting down.
GGAGAGGAGTGAGAAATGCGCGCAAGCCGCAGCTCCTCTCTCATTTCTCACTCCTCTCCACTCACCCCTGCTTTTTGACGCGCAGGTCGCCGCTGAAGGTCTCGACGTTGATCTTGCCGCGGCCGTCGCCGAGGCGAACATCGAGTGAGCTGCCAGGCCCGTGTTCGGGTTCCTTCGGGGTGCCGAAATCGCTGCGCAGGTCGCCGCTGAAACTGCTGGCGTGCAGGTTGCCGGAGGTGCCCGCCGGCAATTGCAGCTGCACGTCGCCGCTCATGCTGTCGATGCCCAGCGTGCCGTCGGCGGCCAGTCCGCCAGTCAGCTGCACGTCACCGGAAACCGTACTCAGCGTCAATTTCTGCCACGGCCCGCCGGCAGCCTGGATGCGGCCGGAAATGGTCTGCAGCTTCGCGTTGCTGCCGAGCGATGGGGCCAGGATTTCGCCGCTGACTGTCTGCAGGTCGGCCTGCTCGGCGTGTCCGGCCAGCTCGATGCCGCCGCTGACGCTGTCGACTTTCAGCGATCGGGCGCGCGCGTTGATGCGCGCCTTGCCGCTGACTGCATTGACCTCGATGTTGCCTCCATCCATGCCGTCGATGACCAGCGGCGCGCTGACCACGCCAATGTCCAGCGAGGCGGCCCTGGGCACATGCAGTTCCAGCGTGGTCGGCGCCATGTTGTTGTCGCCTTTCCAGTTGAACCAGCCAGCGGAGCCGCCCTGCGGCTCGACCTTGATCGCCATGTCGGTATTGCTGCCGGTGATGGCCAGCGGCTTGGCGCCGTTGCCGAGCTGGCCACTGACCTGCACTTCATTGCGGTCCCAGGCGATCACATTCACCGAGCCGGCGATGTTGCTGATGCTGACATGAGCGGTCGGACTGGCGTCATGGCGCAGCTGGATCGGCGTGTCGGCGAGAGCCTGACCGATGCACAGGCACAGCAGCAGCGGAAGACGGCGGGTGATTTTCATGATCGGTCCTGTGGGTATCAGCCGGCCTGTTCGGCCAGTTGGCGCAATTGCGTCTGTTGCAGTTCGGTACGGTCGAGCAGACGCTGCAGCGCCGGCGAATGAGGTGCCTGCCGGATCGCCAGCTGCAGTTCCATGCGAGCGGCATCCAGTTCGATCGCGGCGCCGGCCAGCCGCGGGTCGGCAGGTTTCCAGCTTGCCGAAACCCGGCCGGCGCGGGCGATCTGCGTGTCCGTTGGCGTGTGCATCTCGTGCCAGCCGATGCCGGCCGCCAGCAGCACCGACGCAGCCAGGCTGGCGGCGACCAGCCGGCGCTGCCGCGGCCTCGGCGGAGGCGCCGGTAACGCCTGGACCGCGGGTGCGTCCAGGCGTTCCACTTTGTCCAGCGCCGCATCGAGCGAGGCCCACAGATCGCGTCGCGGCGTGAGCGGCTGGCGCAGGTCACGCAGTTGGCGAAGCCATTCGAATTCGTTCATGAGCTTTCTCCCAATACCTTGCGCAGCAGGCCGCGGGCGCGATGCAGTTGCGCTTTCGATGTGCCGATCGCCATGCCCAGTTCGCCGCCGATCTCTTCGTGGCGCCAGCCTTCGATGTCGTGCAGCACCAGCACGGCCCGGGCACGTGGCGGCAACAGGCCGATCGCGCGCTCCAGTTCTTCGCGTTCGGCGGCGCAGAACGGAGTCTCGCCGGTGTCCGGCAAATGGTCGTCGTCCAGCATGCTGACCGGGTCGGCGCCGCGGGCACGGATGTCCATCAGCGCCACGTTCACGGCAAGCCGGTACAGCCAGGTGCCGAACGCGCTCTCGTGGCGGAAACCGGGCAGTTTCTGCCAGGCGCGGATGAACGCGTCCTGGGTCAGATCTTCGGCGCGGGCGCGGTCGTAGCCGGCGAGCCGGTACACCGCACCGTGCACCCGGCCCACATGCAGCTGATACAGCCGCTGGAATGCGCGGCGATCGCCGGCCGCTGCGGCGCGCACGTCATCGGTGTCGTTGGCTCCCGCTGAGGCAGGCGACATGGAACTTCCAATGGCAGGGCAGGCAGCGATCATCTTGCCAGCTTGGATGCGCCGTCATGCGAAAGGGTTTGAACCGCTGCCGCCGTGTCGGGCGCCATGGATGCGTCTGGGCGGGCACGATGACCCGCCCAGGTGCGATGGTTCAATGCCGACTGTTCAATGCGCGTTTGCCTCGCGGCGCGGCTGGGCGTCGGCCTCGTCCAGCGCTCTGGTCACACGCTGTTGTTCCCGCAGCAACCGTTCCGGCAGGCGCGGGGTGAAGGTCTGCAGATAGTCCCCGATCGCGGCCAGCTCGGTCTGCCAGCCGGCATTGTCCACGTCGAGCAGCTCATCGAGCTGAGCGGGATGGAGTTCGAGGCCATCCAGCCTGAGTTCGCCATCGGCCGGCAGGATGCCGATCGGGGTTTCGGCGCCGTCGACGCGCTCCTGGACGCGATCGATCATCCACTCCAGCACGCGCAGGTTGTCGCCGAAGCCCGGCCACAGGAACTTGCCGTCCTTGCCCTTGCGGAACCAGTTGACGTGGAACACCTTCGGCAGCTTCGCGCCCGGCCGGTCCAGCGACAGCCAGTGCGCGAAGTAGTCGCCGTAGTGGTAGCCGCAGAACGGCTTCATCGCCATCGAGTCGCGGCGCAGCACACCGACCGCGCCCGTGGCGGCGGCGGTGGTTTCCGAACCCATCGCGGCACCCATCAGCACGCCGTGGGTCCAGTCGCGCGCCTCCATCACCAGCGGCAGCAGCGACGGCCGTCGGCCACCGAACACGATGGCGCTGATCGGCACGCCTTGGGCTTCCTCAGCCATGTCCGACCAGGTCGGGCATTGCTTCGCGCTGACCGTGAAGCGCGAGTTCGGATGGGCTGCCGGGCCATTGGCTGCGTCATACGGGCGACCCTGCCAGTCGGTGACCGGTGTGCCGGGCAGGCCTTCCCACCACGGCTGGTTGTCGGCGGTGAGGGCGACGTTGGTGAAGATGGTGTCGTGCGAGATGCTTCTCAGCGCGTTCGGGTTGGTGGCGTCGCTGGTACCCGGTGCCACGCCGAAGAAGCCGGCTTCCGGATTGATCGCGTACAGCCGGCCGTCGGCGCCGGGGCGCATCCAGCAGATATCGTCGCCCACCGTCCACACCTTCCAGCCATCCTGGAGGTAGCTTGCCGGCGGAATCAGCATCGACAGGTTGGTCTTGCCGCAGGCGGACGGGAACGCGGCGGCGACGTAATATGTCTCGCCACGCGGGTTTTCTATGCCGACGATCAACATGTGTTCGGCCAGCCAGCCTTCCTGGCGAGCCTGGTTGCTGGCGATGCGCAACGCATGGCATTTCTTGCCCAGCAACGCGTTGCCGCCGTAGCCGGAACCGTAGGACTTGATCGACAGCTCGGCCGGGAAGTGCATGATCCAGCGGCGCTCCGGATCGAGTTCGCCGGCCGAATGCAGGCCTTTCACGAACGAACCCTCGTGCTCGATCCGTGCCTGCGCCGCAGCGCCCATGCGGGTCATGATCTTCATGTTGGCGACGACGTATGGGCTGTCGGTGATCTCCACGCCGCAGCGCGCCAGCGGCGAATCGATCGGCCCCATGCAATAGGGGATCACGTACATCGTGCGGCCTTCCATGCAGCCATCGAACAGCGCATCGATCTTCGCGTGCGCCTCGGCCGGGTCCATCCAGTGGTTGTTCGGGCCGGCATCCTGCTCGTCGGGGTGGCAGACGAAGGTCAGGTGTTCGACGCGGGCCACGTCGGAAGGATGGGAGCGGTGCAGATAGCAGCCCGGATGAGTCTGCTGGTTCAATTCGATCAAGGTGCCGGTCTGCAGCATCTGCTGCACCAGCGTCTGGTATTCGGCATCCGAACCGTCGCACCAGTGAATCCGGGCCGGACGCGTCAGCGCCGCCACGTTGTTTACCCAATGCTGGAGCGCTTCCAGGCTGCTGGCCATCGTGTCCCTCAAGGTCTTCAGAAAAATTGAACTGGAACGGTAGTTTGCGAGCACTGGTATTGCAAGGCTTCTTGCAACAAAAACGGCACCAGTTGGCGCCGTCCGGGGATATTCCCGTTGTAGATCAGGCCGGAATAAGCGTCGCGATCATGTGTTCCACATAGGCGTCGAATTCCTCGTGGTTGATACGCGGCAGGCCCAAGGTGAAATTCAGCTGCAGGAAGCCGACATAGGCGGCATAGGTCAGCCGCGCCCGATTCAACGCCTGTTGCGCCGGCAAACCGGCTTCGCGATATGCGGTGGTCAGGAATTCCATTCGCCGCTGCGACACGCGCGCCATCACCGGCACCACCTGCGGATGATCCAGCGCCTTCAGCAGCGCGGCGTACACGCGATGCGGCTGCAGTTCGTGCGCGACGCGACGGAACAATTCGGGCAGGCGTTTGCGCGGATCGGTGATCTGCTCGATCTGGCCGAGCACCTCACGTTCGCCGTACTGCTCCCAGCGTTCCAGCGCCGCATTCAGCAAGGCTTCGCGGGTACGGAAATGCCAGTAGAAGCTGCCTTTGGTCACGCCCAGCTGGCGGGCCAGGGCCTCCACGGCCAGGGCACCGACGCCTTGTTCGGCGATCAGGTGCAGGGCGGCGAGTTCCCAATCCTCGGCCGACAGGCGGGTGCGTTCTGGCTTGCTGCTGACATTCATGTGCGTATGGTAGCCATACCCCGTGTATTTGTAATGGGTACGACCCATCCGGCTGATTGTGCTGGCTATATGCAGCCCGCTTGGGGCTTGTCGATGGAGCGGTTGACGGCGCTCGCCGGGGCAATCCATACTCTTCCGTATGGTTTTCGATATCCCAGCCCTTCCTGCCATCAGCCGTTTTCCCGTCGCCGACCTGAGCCTGGCGGTGGAGACGCGCCATCCGGCCGGCGATCCGACGCTGCTGTTTGCGCACGGCTTCGGCCAGACCCGCGGCGCCTGGAGCGGTGCTGCTGCGGCGCTGGCCGAGACCGGTTGCCGCTGCGTGACGTTCGATACCCGCGGGCATGGTGAAAGCGATCGCGTGGTCAGCGGTGATTACCATATGGACCAGTTCGCCGATGACTTGCTGCGGATGGCCGCGGCGCAGCCGCAGCCGCCGATCCTGGTCGGCGCGTCGATGGGCGGCCTGCTCGGAATCGTGCTTGCCGGCGAAGTGCGGCCGGCGCCGTTCCGTGCGCTGGTGCTGGTCGACATCACGCCGCGCTGGGAAACCGTCGGGGTGGAACGCATTCTTGCCTTCATGCAGGCGCATCCGGATGGCTTCGCGGATTACGACGAGGCGGCCGAGCAGATCGCCGCGTACCTGCCGCAGCGGCGCGAGCGCAAGAGCGAGCAACAGCTGCGCCCGCTGCTGCGCGAAGGCGCCGATGGCCGGCTGCGCTGGCATTGGGATCCGGCGCTGCTGGCCGGCGGCGTGGTGCAGGAGAGCGAGCGCTATCAGCCGCGCCTGCAGGCCGCCGCCGCGAAGATCGACGTACCCGTCCTGCTTCTGTCCGGTGCGCGCAGCGACGTGGTTTCGCGCGCCACGGTCGATGAGTTCCTGCAACTGGTGCCGCATGCCCGGCATGTGGAACTGTCGCACGCCACGCATATGGTGGCGGGCGACGCGAATGATGCGTTCACCCGCGAAGTCGTCCGCTTCGTGCAGAGTCCTGCTCCATCTGTCGACCGGCGGCACGCCGGCGCTGTCCAACCGTGATGAGGTGCTGAGATGCCCGTGATACTGACTTTGCTGGCGGCGCTGATTGCCACCGGCGCCTGTGCCTACCACCGCAGCAGCCTGCGCACCTGGGCGATCGCCACGACCGGCACCACGCTGGTGGTCGGTCTGATCGCGCATGCGCCGTGGACGACGATCCTCTTGCTGATCATCGAACTGGCCATCGCGGTGCCGCTGCTGCTGGTGGATTTCCGCCGGCGGCAGATCAGCGCGCCGCTGCTGAAACTGTTCGCCAGCGTCACCCCGAAACTGTCCGATACCGAGCAGACCGCGCTGGAAGCGGGCACCGTCGGTTTCGAGGGCGAGCTGTTCTCCGGCAAGCCGGACTGGCATGAGCTGCTCAAGCAACCGAAGCCCGAACTGAATGTGGAAGAACAGGCGTTCCTCGACGGCCCGGTGGAAGAGCTGTGCGGCATGATCGACGACTGGCAGATCACCCACGAGCTGGCCGACCTGCCGCCGAACGTGTGGGAGTTCATCAAGAAGAACCGCTTCTTCGGCATGATCATCCCGAAGCAGTACGGCGGCCTGCAGTTCTCCGCGCTGGCGCATTCGGCGGTGCTGCAGAAGCTGGCCACGATGTCGGCGACGGTGGCCTCCACCGTCGCCGTGCCGAACTCGCTGGGGCCGGCCGAGCTGCTGCTGCATTACGGCAGCGATGAACAGAAGAACTACTACCTGCCGCGACTGGCGGTGGGCGACGAGATCCCGTGCTTCGCGCTGACCGGTCCGTATGCCGGTTCCGACGCCACCTCGATTCCCGACTTCGGCATCGTCTGCAAGCAGACGGTCGATGGCGTCGACACGCTGGGCATCAAGCTCACGTTCGACAAGCGCTACATCACGCTGGCGCCGATCGCCACCGTGGTCGGACTGGCATTTCGCATGTACGACCCGGACCATCTGCTCGGCGACAAGGACGATCTGGGCATCACGCTGGCATTGCTGCCGCGCGCCACGCCGGGTCTGCAGATCGGTCGCCGTCATTTCCCGTTGAACGTGCCGTTCCAGAACGGCCCGGTCCACGGCAAGGACATGTTCGTGCCGCTGTCCACCCTGATCGGTGGTCCGCACATGGCCGGCCACGGCTGGCGCATGCTGGTCGAATGCCTGTCGGTGGGCCGCGCGATTTCGCTGCCGTCCAACGCCACCGGCGCGCTGCGCGGAGCGGTGGCGTCGGTCGGCGCGTATGCGCGCATGCGCAAGCAGTTCGGCCTGGCGATCGCCCGCTTCGAAGGCGTCGAGGAGGCGCTGGCGCGCATCGGCGGCCTGACCTACGCGACGGCAGCGCTGTCGCGCGCCACCGCCGCCGCGGTCGATCGCGGCGAGAAGCCGGCGGTGCCCTCGGCCATCGCGAAATACCACGCCACCGAATGGGGCCGCCAGGTGGCCGGCGACGCCATGGATGTGCTCGGCGGCAAGGGCGTGCAGCTCGGTCCGAACAACTACGCCGGCCGGGGATGGCAAGGCGTGCCGATCGCGATCACCGTGGAAGGCGCCAACATCATGACGCGCAGCCTGATGATCTTCGGCCAGGGCGCGATCCGCTGCCATCCATACGTGCTGAAGGAAATGCAGGCGTTGTCGATCGCCGATCGCGGCGAGCAGCTGAAGACGTTCGATCGCCTGCTGTTCGGCCATCTCGGTTTCGGCGTGTCCAACGCGGTGCGCAGCCTGGTGCTGGGCCTGACCGGTTCGCGCCTGGGCGAGAGTGCCGGCGATGCGTATACCCGCCGCTACTACCGCAAGCTCGATCGCTACTCCGCCGCGCTGGCGCTGTGCTCGGACGTGTTCATGGGTGTGCTCGGCGGCAAGCTGAAGTTCAAGGAGAAGCTGTCCGCGCGCCTGGGCGACGTGCTGAGCTATCTGTACATCGCCAGCGCCATGTTGAAGCGTTACGAAGACACCGGCCGGCCGGAAGCGGATCGCCCGCTGCTGGCTTGGGCGTTCCACCAGTGCGTGTGGAACATGCAGATGGCGCTGGACGGCGCGATCCGCAATTTTCCGGTGAAGCCGGTGTCGTGGCTGTTGCGCGCGCTGGTGTTTCCGTTCGGCCGCCGCGAAGTGCCGCCTTCGGATCGTCTCGGCCGCCGCGTCGCCGCGCTGATCACCGCGCCCAGCGAAGCACGCGATCGCCTGCTCGAATGGGTCTACCTGACTCCCACGGCGAACAACACGGTGGGCCGCATGAATGCCTTGCTGCCGGACGTGATCGTGGCCGAACCGGTCGACCGCAAGTTCGGCAAGGCGCAGAAAAGCGGTCAGTTCAAGTCGCACGACTACATGGATCAGCTGGCCGAAGCGGAGCAGGCCGGCGTGCTGAATGCCAGCGAGGCCGCACTGCTCAAACGCGTGCGTGAAGGCGTCTTCGAGTTCATCTCGGTGGACGACTTCGAGCCGGACGAGCTGCGCGCGTTCAAGACACGCGCGGACAAGTAGAACGCCGGCAAGCTTGCACGTCCCGGTCCGTGCCTGATGGATTTCACACGCCATCAGCCATGGGCCGGATTTCCCTGGAGCATTGCCGATGAGCGCACCCGTGCTTTCGCTGTACCGCCGCATCACGCGCTGGCCGGCGGGCCACTGGATCTTTTCGCGGCTGGTCTGCTTCAAGGCGCCTTACTTCGCCACGATCGCGCCGCGATTCGTGGCGCTGGAACCGGGGCGTTGCGAAGTGCGCATCCGCGACCGCCGTCGCGTGCACAACCACATCGGTACCGTGCACGCGATCGCACTGTGCAACCTGGCCGAGCTCAGTGCCGGCGCGATGACCGACGCGACCATTCCCGCCAACATGCGCTGGATCCCCAAGGGCATGACGGTGGAGTACCTGGCCAAGGCCAGGGGCGCCATGCATGCCGCGGCCGTTCCACAGAGCCCCGCGATGGAGTCGGCCAGCGGATACGCATGGCCGGTGAAAGTGAGCGTGCGCAACGACGCCGGCGAGGAAGTGTTCCGCGCGCGCATCGACATGTGGGTGTCGCCGCGCACGCGGGCAGCGGCGACTTAGCCGCTCGCGGCCTGCGCGCGAGGGGCCAAGCCCGGCGTCGCGACCCAATCATTCATCGATAACGTGCTGTTTGCCGCTTGCGGGCTCAGCCCGCCAGCACGCAGCGGTTCTTGCCGCCGCGCTTGGCGGTGTACATGGCGCGGTCGGCGGCCTGGATCAGCTGCTCGTTGGCGTCGGGGCGATCGTCGTGAGTGTACGGCGCGATGCCGATGCTGGCGCTGACGCGCACTTCGTCCAGGCGGTCGTCGAAGCGCAGCATGTAGGGCTCGCCCAGAGAGGCGCACAGTTTCTGGCAGAGCTGCAGCGCCTGATGCGGATCGTCGATGTCATCCAGGATCAGCGCGAATTCGTCGCCGCCCAGCCGCGCCACCGTGTCGTTGCCGCGCAGATGCGCGGACAGCCGCGCCGCGATCTCCTTCAGCAGGGCGTCGCCGGCGGGATGGCCGTGTTCGTCGTTGACGCCCTTGAAGCCATCGATGTCGATGAAGGCCAGCGCGAAGTGGTCATGATGGCGGTGTGCGTGCTGGATCGCCACCTGAAGGCGATCGTTGAACAGCATGCGATTGGGCAGGCCGGTCAGTATGTCGTGGCTGGCCTGATGGCGCACCATGGCTTCGACCAGTTCGCGTTCGCCGATTTCGCGGGTGAGCTGCTGGTTGCGCTCGGCAAGCTCGGCCATGGTCTGTTGCAGCTCGGCGCGCACCGTGTACAGCTCCAGGAATACGCGCACCTTCGACTGCAGGATCACGTCGTTGATCGGCTTGGCGATGTAATCCACCGCGCCGGAGCGGTAGCCCTTGAGCCGGTTCAGGTCGTCGGCGTAGGCGGCGGTGACGAAGATGATCGGTGTCTCGCGCAGCTGCTCGGCCTCGGCCAGCAGCGCGGCCACTTCGAAACCGTCCATGTCGGGCATGTTGACATCGAGCAGGATCAGCGCGAAGTGGTGATCCAGGCACAGCGCCAGCGCCTGGTTGCCGCTGCGCGCCTCGAAGATCTGTGCGCCGCTGCGTGCGAGCAGCCGCCGCATCGCGATCAGGTTGGCAGCCGTGTCGTCGACGACCAGGATTTTCGGCAGCATCGTGTTCATGTCGGTGACCGGGCGGCTTGCCTCATGGTTCCACCTTAACCGCTACCCGTGCCATCCTGCGTGAACGGAAGCACTGTCCCGCCAAACTCGATCGAGGGCGGCCGGTGGCCGCGCCGGTACAGCCGCAGCGCGGCGTCGAGCACGCTGAAGTCGGCGGCCACCGGCGAGAAATCCAGACCCTCGCGCAGTCCCAGGCACAGGTAGCCGCCGCGCACCAGGCTGTCATGGAACAAGGTCAGCGTGCGGTTCTGCAACGGCGCGGAGAAATAGATCAGCACGTTGCGGCACAGCACCAGGTGCGCCTCGCAGAACACCTTGTCGGCCACCAGGTTGTGGCTGGCAAAGGTGATGTGGCGACACAGCCGCTGGTCGAGCTTGATGAAGTTGTAGCGTGCGCTGTAGTAATCCGCCAGCGAGCGCTCGCCGCCCGCTTCCAGGTAGTTGCGCGACCACAGCTGGGCGTCCCTGGCCGGGTAGATGCCTTCGCGCGCGCGGCGCAAGGCGTCGGCATTGAAGTCGGTGGCGAAGATATGGCTACGCTCGTACAGCCCGGCCTCGTCCAGCAGTATCGCCAGCGAATAGGCTTCCTGTCCGTGCGCGCAGCCGGCCTGCCAGATGGTGATCTGCGGGTACGACGCCAGCATCGGCAGCACCTGTTCGCGCAGCGCCCGGAACACCGGCGGGTCGCGAAACATCTCCGACACCGGCACCGACAGCCCCTGCACCACCATCGCCACGAAGTCCGGCTCGTGCAGCAGGCGCGTGGTCAGCTCGCTGATGCTGCCGCAGCGATGATCGCGCGCCAGCTGGCGCACGCGCCGGATCAGCGAGGCCGGCGCGTACTGGCTGAAGTCGAGGTCGTAACGCCGCTTCAACGCCTGCACGAACAGATCCAGCTCGATCTGCTCCAGTTCGCTGGCCGGGATCGACGCGGGCACGGTGCTCAACGCTGCAGCCAGACGCGCATCATCGATGCCAGCTTGTCGATGTCGATCGGCTTTGACAGATAGTCGCTGGCGCCCATCTCCAGGCACTTCTCGCGATCGCCGAGCATCGCCTTGGCGGTCAGCGCGATGATGGGCAGGTCGGCGAAATGCGGTTGGGCGCGGATGGCGCGGATGGTTTCGTAGCCATCCATGCCCGGCATCATGATGTCCATCAGCACCAGTTCGGGAGCTTCGTCGTCGGCCAGCACCTTCAGCGCCTTGTAGCCGTCCTGCGCCATGTTCACCTGCAGCCCCCAGCCGCGCATCACCTTGGACAGCGCGAACAGGTTGCGCATGTCGTCGTCGACCAGCAGCACGCGGCGGCCGGCGAGCTCGCCCGCTGCCGCGGAGCCGGCGGCGCTCCGGCGCGGCGCCTTCTGGATGCTGTGCAGGAACAGGCTGACCTCGTCGAGCAGACGTTCGGTGGAACGCGCGCCCTTGACCACGATGGCGTCGGTGTACTGGCGCAGCTTCAGGTTTTCCTCGCGGCTGAGGTCGCGGCCGGAATACACCACTACCGGCGGCACGCCACGGGCGGTCTCCGCCAGGCGCTCCAGCAGTTCGAGGCCGGACATGCCGGGCAGGCCCAGGTCGAGCACGACGCAGTCGTAAGCCGTGCCGGCGATCTTCTCCAGAGCTTCCTCCGCCGAACCGGCTTCGTCGATCTGCACGTTGTCGCTGCGCAGCATGATGTGCACGGCGGTGCGCGAGTCGGCATCGTCGTCCACGATCAGCAGGTGGCGTTGCTGCCCGGCGGCGAAATGCAGCAGGCGCTCCAGCGCGAGACCGATCGACTCGCGGCTGACCGGCTTGATCAGGAAGCCCACCGCGCCGCGCTCCAGCCCCCGCGTGCCGCCGTCGTCGACCGAGATGAAGTGCACCGGGATCGCGCGCGTGGCGTCGTCGGCCTTGAGCTGGTCCAGTACGCTCCAGCCGTCCATGACCGGCAGCGAGATATCCAGCAGGATGCCGGTGGGATGATGTTCCCGCGCCAGTTGCAGCCCGGATTCGCCGTCGCCGGCGGCCAGCGCGCGATAGCCCTTGCGATGGATCATGTCGATCAGGATGCGCGCAAAGGCGGGGTCGTCCTCGATCACCAGGATCGTGGTCTGGCCCGGCAGCAGCGAAGCGCGATCGTCGTCGATCGGCTCCGGCAGCAGATACGGCGACGCGGCCTGGCTGAGCCTGGTCTTGCTGGCGTGCGGCAGATCCTCGGCGAATTCGGATGCCGCTGGCGCCTCCGGCGGCGTCTCCGGCAGCAGCAGGGTGAAGCAGCTGCCGCGGCCGCTCTCGCTGCGCAGCACGATGTCGCCGCCGAGCAGCTGGATCATCCGCCGCGAGATCGCCAGGCCCAGCCCGGTGCCGCCGAACTGCCGGCTGGTGCTGGCGTCCACTTGTTCGAACGCGTTGAAGACGCGCTGGAACTTGTCCGGCGGAATGCCGATGCCGGTATCGCTCACCGTGATCGCGATCAGCGGCTGGCCGACGAGCGTTTCCGGAATGTCGGTGTCGCCGTCGGGGCGGCCGACACGCAGGCTCACTGCGCCCTTGGCGGTGAACTTGAACGCGTTGCTGAGCAGGTTGTTGGCGACCTGTTCGAGCTTGCTGCCGTCGGTGCGCAGGATGGCCGGCAGGCCGGGATCGATGTCCAGCGTGAAGCCCAGGCCTTTCTCCTCGGCCACGTGCGCGAACGTGCGCCGCAGCCGCCGCGCCAGATCGGCCAGCACCAGGTCGTCGATCACCAGTTCCATCTTGCCGGCCTCGACCTTGGACAGGTCGAGGATGTCGTTGATCAGGCGAAGCAGGCTGTTGCCGGCGTCGTGGATGATGCGCGCCGATTCGATCTGCTCGTCGTCGAGATTGCCGGTGTCGTTGTCGGCCAGGCTGCGCGACAGGATCAGCAAGCTGTTCAGCGGCGTGCGCAGCTCATGCGACATGTTCGCCAGGAACTCGGACTTGTACTGGCTGGCGCGCGCCAGTTCGGCTGCCTTGTCGGCGGTTTCCTGCTGCAGTTCCTCCAGCACGTATTTTTGCCGGTTCAGGCTTTCCGTCTTCTCGCGCAGCTCCTGGTTGGACGCCTGCAGCTCCTCGGCCTGCACGCGCAACTCCTCCTCGGAGGCGATCAGCCGTTCGGACTGCTCTTCCAGTTCGGCCGTCTTCGCCTGCAGCGCCTCGTTGTTGTCGCGCAGCACCTCCTTCTGCTGGCGCATCACCAGTTCGGATACGCGCAGCTCGTCGGCCTGTTCCTGCGTCTGCAGCAGCAAGTCATGCGTGCTGACGGCGCGATTGAGGTTTTCCAGGGTCAACGCCGCGATCGGCAGCAGCTCGTCCAGCAGCCGCTTCTGCAGCGCACTGAGCGGCACGAAACCGGCCAGTTCCAGCACGCCGATCAAGGTGTCGCGATAGAGCACCGGCAGGATAGCGACGTTGCGCGGCAACGACTCGCCGGTGCCCGAATCGATGTGCAGGTAATTCTCCGGGACGTCGTCGAGCATGATGGCCTTGCGCTCGATCGCGCACTGGCCCACCAGTCCTTCGCCGGGCATGTACTGATCCGCGGTGCGGTTGTTCAGGCGCAGGCCATAGCTGCCCAGCAGGTCGAGGCGATGGCGGGTGTCGTCGAACGAATAGAACAGGCCCACGCCGGCCCCGCACAGCGGCACCAGTTCGCTGGTCAGCCACTGCGCGAATTCCTTGTGCGTGGTGGCCTGCAGCAGTACGTGCGAGACCTCCGACACGCGGGACCTGATCCAGGTCTGCGCCTCGGTATCCAGCGACATCTGCTTGAACACCTGCAGCGCGCGGGCGATTTCGCCGACCTCGTCGCGGCGGTCGAGCCGGCGGATCTCGAAATCGTGGTCGCGGTTCGCCAGCCGCGTCATCAGGTCGGTAAGACGCCGCAACGGCCGGCTGACCAACCGCCAGGTCAGCCGGATCACCACGATGCCGAGCAGGATCCCGAGCAATACCGCGATCGCATTGATCACCTTGGCGGTGAGCAGCGCGCCATCGAGGCGCTGATTGCGCGTCGTCAGCAGCTGATCTTCCTCGGCAATCATCTGATCGATGGCGGCGTGCATATCCTCGCTGCGAACCGTGCGGTGTTCGAGATAGTTCGACGGGATGCGCTGCAGCTCCTGCGCCGTCGCCGCCGCCGCATCGGCGGCCTTGCGCTGGGCGATCGGGTCGATCGCGTAGATGGTCACCTCGCGCTGCCACTGTGCCGCCATCTTTTCCAGCGAGTCGATGCGCGACTGCTGCAGCGGGTTGTCGGTGGTCATCTGGCGCAGATGGGCGAGGCGTTGATGCAGGTCGTTGGTGCCGCTGTCGAACATGGCCCGCTGATCGGCACGCTGCGTCAGCATGTAGCCGCGCGCACCGAGCTGACCGGTCTGCAGCGCGCGCTGCAGCTGATCGAGCTCCCGCAGCACCTGGTAGGTGTGCGTCGTCCAGTGCCGATTGCCTTCCTGCTGGCGCAGCGAGTTCAAGGTGACCAGGCTGGTCAGCAGGAACAGGCCCAGCAGCAGGCCGATCGCCAGCATCATCTTGCGCTGCAGCGGCTGATCGGCCAGCCATGAATTCTTTTTCGGGCGGGTAGATGGCTGCATGCGGGTCACCGCGATGGGGTAGGCATTCTGTCCTGCGATCGCCGGATCGGCGATCGCGCCTTTAAGGACGCTCCGCCTGCGTTGAAAGATCAGAGCATCCTTTACAGAGTAGCCGGTGCCAGCGCCGAACCATAGCCATAGCGGGCCGCACGCTGCGGTTCAGCGGCGATCGAACCGTTGCAGCAGCAGCTGCCAGGGCCGGCACGGGATGATCGAACCCCGCCGCAGCGCGACAACCAGCAAGGTCAGCGTGCACAGCGAGCACAGGCCCAGCGCGATCACCGACGCCTCGGCGCCGAAAACACCGCCGCTGAGCCAGTCCGGGCCGGTGCGGGTGGACACCAGCCAGCCGTCGGCCGGGGCGCCGGAAACCGGGATGCCGTAGATCGTGCCCTGGGCGAAGTTCCAGGCTACATGCAGGCCCATGCAGAACGGCAGCGAACGGGTCACGTGGTACAGCATGCCGAGCAGCAGGCCGGCCTCGATCGCGATGGCGGCCGAGCTCCACACCGTCGCGCCGGGATTGGCAATGTGCGCGGCACCGAAAAACAGCGCCGACACGATCAGCGCGAGCCAGGTGCCGAGGCCTTCCTCGACGATGCGGAACAGCGCACCGCGGGCGATGATCTCCTCGCCGATGCCCGCGCCCAGCCCGACCATCAGCAGGGCAGGCAGCCATTTCGCATCCGGGTTGCTGCCGATGACGTGATAGCTGCCCGCCAGATACAGCACGCCGACCACGGCGCTGAACAGCAGCAGGCCCACGAGCGCGCCCCTGGCCCCGTCCGGCAGCAACCGGCTCGGCGCCAGCTCGCCGAGCGGACGGCGTTCCACCAGCTTGACCAGCAGCAGGTAGGCGAGCAGCGCCGGTAGCGCGCGCAGCAGCAGCTGCGCCAGGCCATGTTCGAGCGCCGATGCCTGTTTGCCGCCCCAGCCCAGTACATGCATCAGGCCGCCCAGGGCGAAGCTGAAGGCGATGAACAGCGCCGCGAAGATCACGATGCGCGCCAGCGGCGAGAACACCAGCCAGCGCATCCAGCGCGGTGCATCGGCGGGCGTGGCGAAGGCAATGGACGCGTCGTGCATGGTGCCGTGTTCCCCTGTGTGATGGGGGTGCACGCTAGCAGCCGTCATTGGGAGGCGCCTAGTGACGTCCGTCATGGCCCGCATCGAGCCCTAGGCTTACACCTCGACGGAGGCCGCATGCTCGCGCGTGTTGGCAAAGCGCACTTGCGGCCAGCGCTCCTGCGCCAGCTGCAGGTTGACCCGCGTGGGCGCGATGTAGACCAGCTCGCCGGCGCCGTCGATCGCGAGGTTCATCGCGTTCTTCTCGCGGAATTCGGCCATCTTCTTCTCGTCGTCGCAATGCACCCAGCGCGCCGTGGTCACCGTCACCGGCTCGAAGCTGGCGTCGACGTTGTATTCGTCCTTCAGCCGGTACGCCACCACGTCGAACTGCAGCACGCCGACCGCGCCCAGGATCAGGTCGTTGCTCATCAGCGGACGGAAGAACTGGGTGGCGCCTTCCTCGGACAATTGCGCCAGGCCCTTCTGCAAGGCCTTCATCTTCAGCGGATCGCGCAGGCGCGCGCGGCGAAAGAGTTCGGGCGCGAAATTCGGGATGCCGGTGAAGTTGATCGACTCGCCTTCGGTGAACGTGTCGCCGATGGTGATGGTGCCGTGGTTGTGCAGGCCGATCACGTCGCCCGGATAGGCCGTCTCGACGATCTCGCGGTCGCTGGCCATGAAGGTCAGCGCGTTGGCGATGCGGATGTCCTTGCCCGTGCGGGTCTGGATCATCTTCATGCCGGCGGTGTACGTGCCCGAGCACACGCGCATGAACGCCACGCGGTCGCGGTGCGCCGGGTCCATGTTGGCCTGGATCTTGAACACGAAGCCGGAGAGCTTTTCTTCCTCCGGCTGCACTTCGCGGCTCAGCGTGCCGCGCGGGCGCGGCGACGGCGCATGCTCGACGAAGAAATCCAACAGCAGCTGCACGCCGAAGTTGTTCACCGCCGAGCCGAAGAACACCGGCGTCTGCCGGCCGGCGAGGTATTCGTCCATGTCGAACGACGGCGCGGCACCCTGCACCAACTCGAGTTCGTCGCGCAGCTCGCGCATCGCCTCGTCGCCGATTTTCTCCAGCAGGCCCGGCGCATCGAGTCCCTTGAAAATGGTCGAATCCTGCCGCGTGAAATTCTTGCCCGGCTCGAAGACGTGCACCTCGTCCAGCACCAGGTGGTAAACGCCCTTCAGCCGCTTGCCCATGCCGATCGGCCAGGTCACCGGCGCGCAGGCGATGCCTAGCACCGACTCCACCTCGTCCAGCAGTTCGATCGGCGAGCGGCCCTCGCGGTCGAGCTTGTTGACGAAGGTCATGATCGGCGTGTCGCGAAGGCGGCACACTTCCATCAGCTTGATCGTGCGCTCTTCCACGCCCTTGGCGCAGTCGATCACCATCAGCGCCGAATCCACCGCGGTGAGCACGCGGTAGGTATCCTCCGAGAAGTCCGCATGTCCCGGCGTGTCGAGCAGGTTGACGATCTTGCCCTCGTACGGGAACTGCATCACCGACGAAGTCACCGAAATGCCGCGCTCCTTCTCCAGCGCCATCCAGTCCGACGTCGCATGCCGCGCCGCCTTGCGCCCCTTCACCGACCCCGCCATCTGGATCGCACCGCCGAACAGCAGCAGCTTTTCGGTCAACGTGGTCTTGCCCGCGTCAGGATGGCTGACGATGGCGAACGTGCGGCGACGGCGGGTTTCTTGCAGATGGATGGACATGGATGGCGGATCGACAGGAGCGCGAACCGGCAATTGTAGCGTGGATCGGGCGGTGGGCTCGGGGTGGGCTGGATGGGGTGTCGGTTATCGGCCACTTTGAGTTCCCTTACCCGCCAGTTGATGTACGCGGGAACGTGTAGATCTCGCTGGCGATCTTCCAGCGTCCACCTACCCACCAGTTGCAATACCTTCCAGCCCGTCACGGATCTCCGCTTTCCGGAAACCTGTTCCGTCACGAAGTCGAGCGAGACCTCCGCCAACGCGCCGTGTTGTTCGATGCGAACATCGTAGAATCTTTGTCGAAACCGCTGGCCACTGGCGAATACAGCTTGGCGAAAGCCTTCGTATTGGCGCAGGTCGGGAACCGCGCATAGTCGCTTCGAGCGTGACGGGGAAACGCTGTGGCAGTGTGCGACGTGCCGTCACCAGACTAGCTTGCTGGCCGACACGGTGTGTGCCTATACCCGGTTGCCGCTGACGATCTGGTTTCTGGCCCTGCATCTGGTCACACAGACGAAAAACAATATCTCGGCGCTGGAACGGAAGCGCTACTTGGGCGTGTCCTACCGCACCGCCTTGCGGTTGAAGCACAAGCCGATGCAAGCCATGGTGCGTCGCGCAGCGGCGCGCCAACTGGCTGGCTTCGTGCAGATCGACGACGCCTACCTCGGCGGCGAGCGTAACGTTGGCGAGGCCGGACGCGGTTCGCAGAACAAGCGCTCCTTTGTCATCGCGGTGGAAACCGATGAGCGCGACCACCCGCGATGTGCCGTCACCGATCCGGTCAGCGGGTGCACCAAGGCCGCATTGGTCGAATGGTTCACCCTTCACATGCATCCCGATGCCGACGTCTTCAGCGATGGTTTGGGCGCCTTCCGTGCCGCGGCCGACTTGGGCCATGTCCCTACGGTCATCGATGCTGGCGGGGGACGTACCGTCACCGAAACACCCGGTGCGCGCTGGGTCACTATCACACTCAGCAACCTCAAGCGTCCGCTCGATGGCTCCTATCACGTTTTCGGTTTTTCAAGTACGCCCATCGCTACCTCGCCGAAGCGGCTTGGCGCTTCAATCGACGTTTCCAACTCAATGTCCTGGTGCCTCGCTTGCTGGTCGCCGCCGCGCGTTGCCCCCATGGACCGAACGCCGTCTTCGCGATCTTGCTGTTTTTGCCGGCTGAGCAATGGCGCTAATCAGGAACTAATTCTGTTCTGCGCCAGCGGCAGGCGAGGCCGAGGCCGGTACCGAGGAACCGACGAAGACGGGCTAGATCGTTAAGGATGCTCTGATCAATTCTACGTAGGCGGCATGATGTCCAGAAGACGCGCAGGGTGTGTTGCGCGGCGCAGGGAAGACTGGCCGTCTTGCCAAGCTGCGCGGCGCAGCCTGCGCGCCTTCTGGACATCACCCCATCATTTTAAATTCAATGCGTTGGGGCCGTGACTGTCTGTCCGCATGCCTTCGGTCCGCCGTCTCGACAGACGGCCAGTCTGCCCTCGCCGACGGCCCTGTGGCCTGCGAACAGACAGTCACGGTGACGCCTACGTAGAATTGATCAGAGCATCCTTAAGCATGAAAAGGAAAGGCGAAGGTCAGAGTGAGTTGCCGCTTTGCCCGATCCGGTAATAATCGAAATCAACATAACCACCCGGCTTTTCCGTTGCATAGTTGAACAGACCGAAGCGATAGCCCATGAAGTGCGGCACCGTGTAGACCATCTGCAGCGTAGTGCCGATTTGTTTCCAGGTCTTCCCGTCGAAGCTGTAGTAGAAATTGGCCTTGTCCGTCTGGTTGCGGAAGTCGCAATCAATCTTGAAGTAGACCACCTTCTGCATCAACGGAACCGCCGCGATTTCTTTGGGCGAATCGCTATGCGCGTTGACCATGACGATGGACTTCTGGCCATGATCCATTTTGACACCAACGTAGCCGTATTTTTTCTGGAGCGCGATGAGTCCGGCCACGTCGCCATTCTTCATCTTGTCCACATTGAGGCGCGTCGTTGCCGAACTGGTGGGGCCGAAGGTCCGCTGGGTAAGCGTGTTGCGCGCGCCAAGCACGTCTTGATCGACACGGCCCGTTGTGATGCGCAGACGTCCAGGCTTCTGTAGGATGCTCCAGTGCTCGTTATCGGGATTGTGGTTCCATTGCCATGCCAACGGCAGCTTTGGATCGCCGGGCTCACGTTCAAATTCGTCGGAGGCAACGATGCCGGAGACGCCGGAGACGCCCTGTCCGCCGACGGGGATGTCGAGCGTCATGGGCACCTTGCCGTTTTCGCCGAGAATGGGCCAGCCGTCCTTCCAGGTCGCGGGCACGAGGTAGGGGATCCGACCGACGGCGCCGTTGTCCTTGAAAAGATAGGCATACCATTTGCCTTCGGGGGTGTCGACGAGGCCGCCTTGGGCGATGCCGCGATCATCGAGCGCGATGCGACCCTCGTAGGGACCGGTGATAGCTTCGGCGCGGTGGATGATGACGGTGCGCGCCCAGCGGCTCCCGGGCGAGGCGATGTTGAAGAGGTAGTAGCGGCCCTTGATCTTGAAAAGCTGCGAGCCCTCGCCCTTGAGCCCGCCCTGGTCCGCGTCGAAGACGGCGTTGACGTTTTCGACGATGACATTGTTCACGCCGCCGGGCTTGATCCCGGAGAGATCGGGTTGCAGCTCGGTGAGCATGATGCGACCGCTCCCGTGAACCATGTAAACGCGACCGTCGTCGTCGAAAAACAGGCTGTGGTCACCCAGCGAGGGCGCGAAACTCGTCGCTTTCCATGGGCCGTGCTCCGGATCGCGCGTGGTGTAGATGTGGGTGCGTCCAGTGGTGGCGGAGAAAGTCGAGACATAGAACACGCCGTTGTGGAAACGCAGGCTGCTGGCCCAGGAACCCTTGCCGTAGGCGTTTTGTCCGTTTTCCAGATTCATGGCATCGTTGTCGACCAGCCGGTCGTAGGCGTAGCCGACCAGATCCCAATTCACCAGGTCCTTCGATTTCATGATCGGCACTCCCGGACCCATGTGCATCGTCGTGCTGCTCATGTAGTAGGTGTCGCCAACGCGAATCATGGACATGTCCGGCACATCGGCCCAGATAATGGGATTATGGGCAAGGCGCGTCTGTCCCGCCGCAAGGGGCTGAGACGCGGCAGAGGCGAGGACGACGGCCCCCAGGAGGAAAAGGATCAGGCGGTTCATGCGGCAGGCGGTCGAGACGGCGGAAGGGCGGCTCAGGCTGTCAGGGTTTTGATCCATGATTTTGTCCGTGAAGGCAATCTTTGCGAGTAACCGAGTACGTAGGCTGTTCATATTTCCTGATTAGCGCCGAAGTTAAGCTGCAATCGCAGCCCAGGCGACAGGTTTGAGTGAAGCTGCAGCCTCCCTCGCAGAGGTCGCGCTCATGACCATGATTCGTGTCCAGTTTCAGCCCGGTCTGTCGTTGGCCGGCTTTCTCGATCAGTACGGTGCGGAAGCGGCATGCGTGGCGATGGTTCCTCCGGGCCGTCCTTGTTGGTCTTGTCGTTACCACTCGGCAGCTCTGCTCACCCTGGCGTCCAGGTCGGCCCATGTTTCCTTTCGGTTTTGACAAAGACCGCGCCGGCCAGCAAATCACCCTCTTTCCTTTTTGCCAGTGAGTGATGCGCGGGCGCTGGAAGGTGTTCTCCCCATCCGTTTCATCATCCCTGCGGCAGGGTCGAGACCGCCTGTGGGGGCCGGATATGCTTGAAGTCCATCAGCCCCATGCCGGCCATCCATCGCGCCAGCAGCGCGGGCCAGATGCTCAGCAACTGATCGTTTTGGCCAAGGCCGCTGCCATGACCGCCTTCGCGAAAGATATGCAATTCAGCCGGCACATGATGTCGATGCAACGCCAGGTAATAATTGACACTGTTTTCCGGTGGCACGGTAGTGTCCGCGTCGGTCGTATAGATGAAAGCCGGCGGGGTCTGGTCAGTAACTTGCGCGGCGAATTCAATTCTGAAGTGCACCACCCCAAACGGTAGAGCGGCGCAGGTGCGGTAGCCTGCACAGCTTCACCGCCAAGTGGAACTGCACATGAGCTACACACACCTGAGCCAAGACGAACGCTATCAGATTCAACACCTGCATAGGGGTGGTTTTTCAGCCCGCGAAATCAGCGCGGAGTTGAAACGCGCGG
>NZ_JBHSNG010000019.1:0-86012 GCF_042657005.1 Rhodanobacter terrae | reverse complement strand
CACGCTCTTCGCCAAATCCACGCCAATGGTTATAGTGCTCATGGAGACTTCCTCTTCGAGTGACGGTTGACCAGCATCACCATCATGGCCCTCGAGGCCGAAAGGGGAGGAAGTCTCTTTTTACTCATTTTCCGCACATAAAAAAACCGCCCCGAATTCGGGGCGGTTTGCATTTGCCGCAGGATCGCGCTGAAACTCAGGCGGCTTTTCTGCCGGCCAGCTGGCGCAACACGTACTGCAGGATGCCGCCGTGACGGAAGAAGTCGCGCTCCTTCGGGGTCAGCAGCATCACGTTCACGGTGAATTGCTTCTTGCTGCCATCAGCGGCGGTGGCGGTGACAGTGGCTTCCTTCGCGTTGCCGTTGTCCAGGCCGGTGATGTCGAAGCTCTCGTTGCCGGTCAGGCCCAGCGATTGCGCGCTCTGGCCGTCCTTGAACGTGCACGGCAGCACGCCCATGCCGACCAGATTGGAACGGTGGATACGCTCGAAGCTCTCGGCGATCACCGCCTTCACGCCCAGCAGCAAGGTGCCCTTGGCCGCCCAGTCACGCGAGGAACCGGTGCCATATTCCTTGCCCGCGAACACCACCAGCGGAGTCTTGCTCGCCTTGTACTTCATCGCCGCATCGTAGATCGCCAGCTGCTCGCCGCTTGGGACGTGGCGGGTGAAGCCGCCCTCGACGCCGTCCAGCATCTGGTTCTTGATGCGGATGTTGGCGAAGGTGCCACGTACCATCACGTCGTCGTTGCCGCGACGCGAGCCGTAGGAGTTGAAGTCGATCGGCTGCACGCTGCGCTCGATCAGGTAGCGACCCGCAGGCGAATCCTTCTTGATCGAACCGGCCGGCGAGATGTGGTCGGTAGTGATCGAGTCGCCGAACATGCCCAGGCAGCGCGCGGCATGGATGTCCTCGACCGGGGACAGCGCCATGGTCATGCCGTCGAAGTAGGGCGGGTTCTTGATGTAGGTGGAGGCCTCGTCCCAGGCGTACAGGGCGCCGTCGGGCGAGGCGATCCCGCTCCAGCGCTCGTCGCCCTTGAACACGTCGGCGTAGTTTTTCTCGAACATTTCCGAGGTGACCGCGCTGGCCATCAGGTCGCTGATTTCCTGGTTGGTCGGCCAGATGTCCTTGAGGAACACGTCCTTGCCGTCCTGGTCCTGGCCCAGCGGATCGGTGCTCAGGTTCACGTCGAGCGAGCCGGCGAGGGCATAGGCCACCACAAGCGGCGGCGAGGCCAGGTAGTTCATTTTCACTTCGGCATGCACGCGGCCTTCGAAGTTGCGGTTGCCCGAGATCACCGCGCCCACGGTGAGGTCGCCCGCGCTGATCGCTTTGCTGATTTCCTGCGGCAGCGGACCGGAGTTGCCGATGCAGGTGGTGCAGCCGTAGCCGACCAGGTAGAAGCCGAGCTTGTCCAGTTCGGTCAGCAGGCCGGTCTTTTCCAGATAGTCGGTGACCACCTTGGAACCCGGAGCCAGCGAGGTCTTCACCCACGGCTTGGACTTCAAGCCCCTGGCGGCAGCTTTCTTGGCCACCAGGCCGGCGGCCAGCATCACCGCCGGATTGGACGTATTGGTGCACGACGTGATTGCGGCGATGACCACGGAGCCGTCGTTGACGTGGAACTGCTGACCGTTCATCGACACATGCTGGCCGGGTGCGGCCTCGCTCTTGTCGTGGCCGACGGCGGTGCCGCCGCCTTCATTGGCGAAGCGCGCCTCGGCACCGTTGCGCTTGACGATGGTGCCGCCGAGGTTGTCGCGGTAGTTCTGCTTGACGTCGGTCAGCAGCACGCGGTCCTGCGGGCGCTTGGGGCCGGCCATCGACGGCCTGACGTCGGCCAGGTCCAGCTCCAGCGTCGCGGTAAATTCGGCATGCGCGCTGTTTTCGTCGTGCCACAGGCCCTGGGCCTTGGCGTACGCCTCGACCAGTGCAACCTGCTCATCGCTGCGGCCCGATAGACGCAGGTACTTCAGCGACTCGGCGTCGATCGGGAAGATGCCGCAGGTAGCGCCGTATTCCGGCGCCATGTTGCCGATGGTGGCGCGATCGGCCAACGCCAGATGCTGCAGGCCCGGACCGAAGAACTCCACGAACTTGCCGACCACGCCCTGCTTGCGCAGCATCTGCGTCACGGTGAGTACCAGGTCGGTGGCGGTGGCTCCCTCTGGCAGGCGACCGGACAGCTTGAAGCCCACGACCTGCGGAATCAGCATGGACGAAGGCTGACCCAGCATGGCCGCTTCGGCCTCGATGCCGCCGACGCCCCAGCCCAGCACGCCCAGGCCGTTGATCATGGTGGTGTGCGAGTCGGTGCCGAACACGGTATCGGGGTAAGCCCACAGCTGGCCGTCGACTTCGCTGCCCATCACCACGCGGGCCAGATGCTCCAGATTCACCTGATGCACGATGCCGGTGCGCGGCGGCACCACCTTGAAATCGGCCAGTGCCTTCTGGCCCCAGCGCAGAAAGCTGTAGCGCGCCTGGTTGCGCTGGAACTCGATTTCCACGTTGCGTTCCAGCGCGTCGGCGCTGCCGAACACGTCGACCTGCACCGAGTGGTCGATCACGAGCTCGGCCGGCGATAGCGGGTTGATCAGGGTGGGGTCGCCACCCAGGGCCTTCATCGCATCACGCATCGCGGCCAGGTCGACCACGCACGGCACACCGGTGAAATCCTGCAGCAGCACGCGTGCCGGCATGAAGGCGATTTCGGTGTCGGGCTCTTTCTTGGCGTCCCACATGGCGACCGCCTCGATCTCCTTCGCGGTCACGTCGGTGCCGTCCTCGTGGCGGAGCAGATTCTCCAGCAGGATTTTCATCGAATACGGCAGCCGCTTCAGGTCGAAGCGCTGGCCCAGCTTGGCCAGGCTGGCGAACGCGTAGCGCTTGCCATGGACCTCGAGGGTGTCGTGTACGGAAAAGGTGTCTTTCATGGGGACGTGCTCCTGGCTGAATCCTGCGGCTGGGATGGCTGAACGTAGGCGATGGGGGCTCGCCGGCCCGGCAAAAACGCAATTATCGCCCAAACGCCGAGCTGCAGCGAGGTTGCGCGTGATGCGTGGGGTGCGTGCGTCGGTCGGTGCGGCGAGTAAACTGCGCCATCGCTTGTAGCTGAACTTCGCCGCACAGGATGAGCCCGATGCCCGCCGCACACAAACGCCTTTGATGACATGCAGCGTTCGATGATTTCGACCACCCTCTCGGCCGTCTCGCTGCGCGATCTCGCGCTGGTGCAGGCGGTGCATCGCCACGGCAGTTTCAACAGCGCGGCACGGGCCATGCACATCAGCCCGTCCGGGCTGTCTCATCAGGTGCAGAAGGTGGAGCAGGCGCTGGGCGCGCCGCTGTTCGAACGCGGCGGACGCCGCATCGTGCCGACTGCCGGCGGCGAGCGGCTGTTGCAGCAGATCGACGCCGTGCTCGCCGCGGGCGAACACTTGCAGCAGGTCGCCCGTGCCGGCGCGGTCGCCTTCGGCGGCGAATTGCGGCTGGGCCTGCCGGCGTCGCTGGGACCGTATCTGCTGCCGCACCTGATCGCGCCGTTTCCGCAGCATTTCCCGGGTGCCAGACTGGGCATTTCCGAAGGCAAGCCGCGTGGCTTGCTGCGCCGCCTGCATGAGGGCGAACTCGATGCCGTGCTGGCGCCGCCGGTGCCGGCGGTCAGCGGCATCGCGATGCGGCCGCTGTTCGCCGAACCGTGGGAGCTGATGCTGCGCGCCGATCACCCACTGGCGGGCCAGGGCAGCATCGCGCTGGACCAGCTCGATCCGGCCGAGGCGACCTTGATGGCCGAGAGCCATGCGGACGGTCTCGACACCGATGGCAGCGAGCGTGGCCATGTGCAGGACGTCAGCCTGGAAAGTCTCGCCGCGCTGGTGAGCCTGCGCGGCGGCTACGCGCTGGTACCGGTGCTGGCGCACGAACGGCTGGCCTCGATGCCGAACATCGTGCTGGCGAAACTCAAGGGGCAGGCGCCGGGCCGCGAGATCGCGCTGTACTGGCGCGAGGCCTCGCCGTGGCGCGACGACCTGCAGGCGTTCGCCGAGTTGCTGCGCAAGCTGGCAAGACAGCGGCCGGGACTGCGTGTGAGAGGCACCAAGGCATCGTAGGAGCGCACCTTGTGCGCGATGCCTTTGGTCCTCCAAGGCTCGACAAGAGCATCGCGCACAGGGTGCGCTCCTACAACGACGGCGTCTGCGGTGGCGTCGTGTTCGGGGTGTCGGGACGGCCATATGCGAAAGGCCGCCTCGCGGCGGCCTTTCGGTGGTCAAGCCCGTTTGCCGGAGAAACTCAGCCGCGCGAAGCGCGCTTGCGGTCGTTCTCGGTGAGGTGCTTCTTGCGCAGGCGGATTTCCTTCGGGGTGATCTCGACCAGCTCGTCGTCGTCGATGAAGTCCAGTGCCTGTTCCAGCGTGAACTTGATCGCCGGAGTCAGCTGGATCGCATCGTCCTTGCCCGAGGCGCGCATGTTGGTCAGCGGCTTCGGCTTGATCACGTTGACGGTGAGGTCGTTGTCCTTGGCGTGGATGCCGACCAGCTGGCCTTCATAGACCGAGTCGCCTTCGGCCGCGAACAGCTTGCCGCGATCCTGCAGCGGCCCGAGCGAATAGGCCGGAGTGGTGCCGCCGGCGTTGGCAATCATCACGCCGTTGAGACGCTTGGCGATCTGGCCATCTTCCTTCGGACCGTAATGGTCGAACACGTGGAACAGCAGGCCCGAACCCTGGGTCAGGGTCTTGAACTGGTTCTGGAAGCCGATCAGGCCCCGCGCCGGGATCTCGTAATCCAGACGTACGCGCCCCTTGCCGTCGGACTCCATGTTCTTCAGCTGGCCCTTGCGCACGCCGAGCCTTTCCATCACGGCACCCTGGTGGACTTCCTCCACGTCGACCACCAGTTGCTCGATCGGCTCCATCTTCTGGCCATCGATCTCCTTGATGATCACCTCCGCACGCGACACAGCCAGCTCGTAGCCTTCACGACGCATGTTCTCGATCAACACCGAGAGGTGCAGCTCGCCGCGGCCGGAGACCAGGAACTTGTCGGCGTCGGAACCTTCCTCGACCTTCAGCGCCACGTTGTGCACCTGCTCACGATCCAGACGCTCGCGCAGCTGGCGACTGGTCAGGAACTTGCCGCCGGAAAGATCCTTGTTGCCGGCGAACGGCGAGTTGTTGACCTGGAAGGTCATCGAGATGGTCGGTTCGTCCACGGTCAGCGCGGGCAACGCCTCGGGCGCATCCAGCGCGCAGACAGTGTCCGAGATGGTCAGATCGGCGATACCCGAGATCGCGACGATGTCGCCGGCCTCGGCGCTGTCCTGCTCGATCCGCTCCAGTCCGAGGAAGCCCAGCACCTGCATCACCTTGCCTTGGCGCTTCTTGCCATGGCGATCGATCACGGCTACCGGCATGCCCTTCTTCAAGACGCCGCGCTGGATACGGCCGATACCGATCACGCCGACGAAGTTGTTGTAGTCGAGCTGGCTGATGCGCATCTGAAACGGACCATCCGGATCGACGTCCGGTTTGCTCACGTGCTGCATGATCGCTTCGTATAGCGGGGTCATGTCGCCTTCGCGCACGTCGTCGTTGAGGCCGGCATAGCCGTTCAGCGCCGAGGCGTAGACGATCGGGAAGTCCATCTGTTCCGGCGTGGCGCCCAGACGATCGAACAGATCCCACACCTGCTCGACCACCCACTCCGGGCGGGCACCCGGACGGTCGACCTTGTTGATCACCACGATCGGCTTGAAGCCCATCGCGAACGCCTTCTGCGTCACGAAACGGGTCTGCGGCATCGGGCCGTCCATCGCGTCGACCAGGATCAGCACCGAATCGACCATCGACAGCACGCGCTCCACTTCGCCGCCGAAGTCCGCATGTCCCGGCGTGTCCACGATGTTGATGCGATTACCCTGCCAGGTGATGGCGGTGTTCTTGGCCAGGATGGTGATGCCGCGTTCCTTTTCCTGGTCGTTCGAGTCCATCACGCGCTCGGCCAGCACGGTGCGCTCGTTGAGCGTGCCGGACTGCTTGAGCAGGCAATCGACGAGAGTGGTCTTGCCGTGATCGACGTGGGCGACGATGGCGATATTGCGCAGTTTTTCGATGGACATGGGATCGACTCGGGCGGCTCGGTGGCCGTCACGCAGGATTCTTGAAGGGTGAATCGACCAATTATACGGACTTATGTGACAACTTGCCCGCATTTTCGATCAGCCGTTCAGCGACCTGCGGAGCCAGGCCGGCCTGTCCAGCGGCCGGACGGCCCGCAAGTGCCGGCGCGGTGGCGTCACACCATATGTGGCGCGCCTCGAAGGCGGCCGCCTGCATCCGCAAGCGCGCGCGTTCCCGCTGGCCGAGGTGCTCGATCCGCTGGCCGCCGAATTCCGCGCCATCGCGCTCGACCGCGGCACGCGGCTGGACGTGGTCGGCACCCGCGCGTGGGTGCGTTCCGATCCGCAACTGTTGCGCTGCGTGCTGCAGAACTTTCTGTCGAACACGATGCGTTATGCGGGGCACGGACGTGTGCTGCTGGGCTGCACCGGTCCGGCCAGCAGCTGCGTGTCGAGGTAAGGGACACCGGACCGGGCATCGCACCTAACGAGCAGCAGCTGATTTTCCAGGAATTCCGCCGCGGCAGCGCCGCGGGTGGGCAGGGGCTGGGCTGGGTTTGTCGATCGCGCAGCGCATGGCCGGCTTGCTAGGCCATCCGCTCGGGCTGCGCTGATGGCCCGGCCGCGGCGGCGTGTTCGATCTCGGCGTGCCGATGGCGCGGGCCGTCGCCCGCCCGTCGCCGGGCGCCGATGCGCAGCAGCCATTGCCGGCGGGCCACGCGCTGCTGCTGGACAACGAGCCGGCCGCGCTCGCCGCGCTAAGCAGTCTGCTGGTCAGCTGGGGCTGGCACGTGCATGCCTGCCGCAACGCCGAGCAGGCGCTCGCCGCACCCTGGCAACCGGACCTGCACATCCTCG
This sequence comes from Rhodanobacter terrae, assembly GCF_042657005.1. Lineage (NCBI taxonomy): Bacteria > Pseudomonadati > Pseudomonadota > Gammaproteobacteria > Lysobacterales > Rhodanobacteraceae > Rhodanobacter > Rhodanobacter terrae. Next base: position 79,032 of record NZ_JBHSNG010000019.1, on the reverse strand, counting down.
ATTTCCATCTCGACGGCGGGTGCACCGGGCTCGATGCGTGGGAGCTGCTGCGCGCGCGCCACGCCGAGGTGCCGACCGTGATGCTGACCGCCGACCGCGACGGCGAGCTGCGCCAGCGCCTGCTGGACGCGGGAATCGGCGTGCTTTGCAAGCCGCTCAAGCCGCTGGCGCTGCGGCAGGTACTGCAGCGGGTGGCAGCCGGCGCCGGTGCGTAGTGCAAGAACGCAGGCCACTGCTCGATGGTTTGGTCGTGGCCTGGCGGGAAACGTTTTTCCGGTGAGTGCCCGATGCATTTCCGCATCGGGCCTGCGATCGGTTACCTGTTCTTGTCACTGATATCCACGAACGGTACGGCGCCATTGCCGCCGACGTATTGCGGCAGCACGCCGTTCCAGTGCTGGATGGCGTAGAACTTGGTATACAGCGGGTTCGCCTGCATCGCCTGGCCGACCACCTGGATGGCTTTGGCCTGTGCGTCGGCTTCCAATATGGTGGACTCGGCGATGCCCTTGGCCGACTCGATCTTGGCCTGCGCCTCGGCCGCCGCCGTGACGGTTTTCTGTTCGCCTTCGTACTTCTTCTGCAGCACCGTGTTCTGCGCCTGGACCGCCTCGGCCTTGGCCTTGACCGCCTGCTCCACGGAGGCGGAGAACACCGGCGAGTACTTGATGCCGGTGAGCTGCAAGTCCACCACGTTGATGCCGAACAGCCGTTGCAGCGCCATGCCGACTTCCTTGCGCATCTGCTCGGTGATTTGCGCGCGCGAGTCCGAGACGTTCAACGTGTTGTACTTGGCGAATACCGCCAGGGCGCGATCACGGATGACCGGAACGATGGTCGATTCGATATCGGTATTGCCGGTCTTGCCCACGTCGTACAGCAGGTGCATCACCGCCGTGGAGGGAATCTGGTAGATGACCGAAATGCTGATGTCGACCGCCTGGTTGTCGTTGGTGTACACGCTCAGGTCAGGCAAGGTATAGGTCGACTGCGAGGTCTGCAGATAGTCCGCGGTTTCCAGAAAAGGCAGTTTGAAGTGCAGGCCCGTGCCAAGCGGCTGCTTGGTGGTGACGGTGCCTCCAAGCCAGCGTACGGCAGCCATTTCGCTGGGCGGTACCACGAAGAACGAACTGGACAATACGATCACGGCCAGAATGACGATCGCAGCGATGCTGACAGCACGATTGCTGATTCCCTGAAACATGGTGGTTCCCCCTGAGTGACAGTGCTGAGTGGTAGTGCGTGTAGAGATGGAAGGCGGCTACTTTAATCCAGACGTTCGATGCCACGATGGGTCGGGGTCAACCCATCCGCGCCGGCTCCCCCAGATCCAGCGACCGCAACAACATCCCTGCCTGCGTCCGATTCCTCACCTTGAGCTTCTCGAAGATCGCCGTGACATGGGCCTTCACCGCGCGCTCGTGGATCGCCAGGCGATCGGCGATCTGCTTGTTGAGCAGGCCTCCGGCGAGCAGGGCGAGTCCGCGGGATTGCTGTTCGGTGAGGCGGGCGAGCCGGCTGGCGAGGTCGGTGTCGTCGGGGTTGACGGATAGCGCGGCGACGGCGTCGGCGATGTGGCGCGGCAGCCAGGTACCGCAGTCGAGCACGCTTGGCAGGTCCGCGGCCTCACGCACTGCGCAATCGGGCAGGCTTCCACTGGCGGCGAGGCGCAATGCAGCGCGAAACTAGTGAATGGTCGTCGGCGATCAGCAGGCTCGTCATGTCGCTGAAGTTAGCGGGCCGCGGCGGTCGCGTCGAGTTTCGACTGGCGGGCTCGCATGACCCGCGACTGGACTTTCGTACGATGGCGGCCCGCCGCGCGCTTGCTGTGGTCGCGAAATGAAGACGACCGCCCGCTGTTCAACGCCGCTGTTCTTGCCAGGACTGGTATCAGTCATGCTGTCGACTTGTGCCCGCGGCCCGATGACGAAGGAACCTGCCATGCGTGAGGTCGAGTACGGCGAAGTGCGTGTGACCGAATATCGCGGTCGCGATGACCTGTTGAGCGCGGGCCTGGGGTTGGCGGGTCTGGCCGGCGCGCCGCTGCCGTTCGCCGATCCGCTGGATCCCACCGCCGAAGAATTGCGCCGGCGCGCGATCCAGACCAGTTGGAAGGGCATCGCCGATCTCGGCCCGCTGGGCGGTTACGGCACGGTGTACGGCGGCGTGCCGGATGTGCCGGGCCGCGAGTACCAGACATTTGCGCGCATTCCCGGTGCGCGCGCACCGCATCGCGTGCTGCTGCAGTTGCCAGACCATTTCGACAAGCAGAAACGCTGCCTTGTCGTCACCGCCTCATCCGGTTCGCGCGGCATCTACGGCGCGATTGCGCTGGCCGGTGCCTGGGGGCTGCCGCACGGTTGCGCGGTGGCGTATACCGACAAGGGCAAGGGCGCCGGGTATTTCGACTACGCCGACGATAGCGGCGTGGCGCTGGACGGTCGCCGTGCGAAACGCGGCGAAGCGGAGCTGGAGTTCCAGCCGGCAGCGGCACCGCCGGGCGCCGGCATCGCCATCAAGCACATGCATTCCGGCGACAACCCGGAAGCCGACTGGGGTCGGCATGTGATCCAGGCGGCACAGTTCGGGCTGGCCATGCTCGATCGTGCGTTTCCGCACGAGGCGCCGTTCACGCCGCAGAACACGAAGATCATCGCCACCGGCCTGTCCAATGGCGGCGGTGCGGTGCTGCAGGCGGCCGGCCTCGACCGCGAGCACTTCTTCGCCGGCGTGGTGGCGCTGGAGCCGAACGTGCACGTGCTCGAGCGCGGCCGCGCGATGTACGACTACGCCACCGAGGCTGCGATCTGGTTGCCGTGCGCGCTGAGCGCCGAAGACTTCGTCAAGACCCCGCTGGCGCGCGGATCGCGCGGCGTGCCGCTGCCGGCGTGGCCGATCCGTTGCGCCAGCCTGCGTGCGCAGGGCAAGTTGAGCGGCAACACGCTGACGGAACAGGCCGCTCAGGCGCGCCAATACCTGTGGTCCCGCGGCTGGACCGACGAGGCGATGAGCACCGCCGCCAGCACCACCGCTTTCGATCTGTGGCGGGCGATCGCCGCGGGTTATGCGTCGTCCTACCTGCGTCGTGGCGCCACCGACATGCCGTGCGGCTTCCATTACGCGGCGATCGGCGTGGGCGGCGTGCCCGGCGTGCCCGGCGTGGCCGATCCGGTCAGCCGGGCGGCGTGGTGGGCCGATGGTGCAGGCATCCCGCCCGGCAATGGCATCGGCTTGTTCGGTGGCATGAGCGTCTCGCCCGATCCCTCGCTGGCCGGCAGCGAATGCCTGCGTGCGTTGTGGACCGGCGACGATCACCAGTCGCAGGCGCTGCACGCTTCCATTGCGGCCACGGCGGCCAGGCTGCCGCGCGGCGACCTGCCGCTGTGGGTGGTGCACGGCGCCAGCGACGGACTGTTGCCTACCGCGTTCAGTTCCGAGCCGTATGTGGCGTGGCTGCGCGAGGAAGGACGCGCACCGATCTACTGGAGGGTGCCGTACGCGCAGCACTTCGACGCGTTCCTGGCGCTGCCCGGTTTCGGTGAGCACCACGTACCCCTGCTGCCCTTTGGCTATGCGGCGCTGGACAGGCTGTGGGCGCACCTGTACGAGGGCGCGAGCTGGCCCACCGACGTGTCGACGCCGGCGGCCCAGCCGCGTGGCGCGAGAGCGCTGGAGCGCAGCATGCTCGGCTTGCCGTAGTGCGGTGACAAAGGGACCTGGTAGGAGCCCGCTCGCGGGCGATGCTCCTGTTTTGATCTTCCCTACCCGAACATCAAGGCAACAGCATCGCCCGCCAGCGGGCAGATATGCCTGCATGCCTGGCCGCCGCCGCTGGGGTATTCTTGGCAACCCGCGTGCCCGTGTCGTGGCACGGTGCAGCTTTTGAACCCAAGGATTTGCGATGACCATCCATGTCACCTTCACCACCAACCGCGGCCCGATCCATCTGCGTCTGCATGAAGACAAGGCGCCGGTGACGGTTGCCAACTTCGTCAACCTGGCCAGGCGCGGTTACTACGACGGATTGTCGTTTCATCGCGTGATCGCCGACTTCATGATCCAGGGCGGTTGCCCCGAAGGCAGCGGTCGCGGCGGTCCGGGCTACAAGTTCGAGGACGAGTTCAACCCGTCGCTGCGTCACGACAAGCCCGGCGTGCTGTCGATGGCTAACGCCGGCCCCCGCACGAACGGCAGCCAGTTCTTCATCACCCATGGCGCCACGCCGTGGCTGGACGGCAAGCACAGCGTGTTCGGCGAAGTGGTCGATGCGGCCGACATGGCCGTGGTCAACACGATCCAGCAGGGCGACACGATCGAGAAGGTTACCGTCGAAGGCGACGTCGATGCGCTGCTGGCTGCGCAGTCCGATCGCGTGAAAGAGTGGAATGCGGTACTCGACCAGCGCGGCTGAGTTCCGGGTCCGGATTCGCAAGAAAGCTGCCGGTCGCCACTGGCGGCTTTTTTTGTGCGCCAAAGTCATGACAGTGTCGCTGGCGCGGGCCTATGATCGACAAGCTCTACTTCTATCCACATCTTCCAAGGAGAACGACCATGTCATTCCTAGATGGTTTGCTCGGCGGTCAGGGGCAACAAGGTGGCACCGGGTCGCTGATTGGCGTGGCCAGTCAGCTGATCGAGAAGGCCGGCGGTGTGCAAGGCCTGGTCAGCATGCTGCAGCAGCATGGGCTGGGTGGAGCGGTGCAATCATGGGTCGGCACCGGCGCGAACCAGCCGGTGTCGGGCGACCAGCTCGGCCAGGCGCTGCAGAACGGCGGCATGGGCTCGGTGGTGGAGGAGGCGGCCAGCAAGCTTGGAGTCGACCCGAATGCCTTGCTCAATCAACTTTCGCAGGTGCTGCCGCATGCGGTCGATCATCTGACCCCGGACGGCCAGGTGCCGGAGGCCGGGCAGGGCAGCGGCTTCAATCTGGGCATGCTCGAGGGCTTGGCGGGCAAGCTGCTCGGTGGCGGCGCGACGCCGGCCTGAGTGCATGAGGAAACCAGGAAATCCCGGCGGAGTCTGCTCCGCCGGGATCGCGCTCAGGCCGACTTGCGCTTGAGCAGGTGATAGATCAGCAGCAACACGATCGCGCCGATCACCGACGCGATGAAGCCGGCCGATTGTCCTTCCTGGTACCAGCCGAACACGTTCTGACCGGCCCAGGTCGCCAGCAGCGAGCCGGCGATGCCGATGAGGGCGGTGATGACGAAACCGCCGGGGTCCTTGCCCGGCGTCAGCAGCTTGGCCACCAGGCCGACAAGCAGTCCAATCACGAATACCCAAAGCCAGTGCATGCGGATCTCCTTCGTGAGGTTGCAAATGTCCGTCGTGCGGACACGGGCATCATGCCGTTTTCGCCGTGTCATTGGCAGCAGCCATGGGGATCGCCAGCGCGAGGGGCCTTGTGGCGTGATAAAATCGCCGCCTTTGCTTCCTCCCCCTGCGTGAGATACCCATGCCCCAGCTCGCCCAGCGTGTCGGCCGCGCCAAGCCCAGCGCGATCATGGTGATTGCCGAAAAAGCCAAGCAGCTCAAGGCCGCCGGCCGCGACATCATCAGCTTCTCCATCGGCGTGCCGAATTTCCTGCCGGGCGAGCACGTCTACGCCGCCGCGCGCGAATCGCTGTCGCACGACTCCGGCCAGTACGGCAGCAACCGCGGTGCCGAGGCGTTGCTGGATGCATTCCTGAAGCACATCGAGGCGCTGGGTTTCAGCGGCTGCACGCGGATGAACCTGTCGATCGGCATCGGCGCGAAGCAGGTGCTGTACAACCTGGCCGAGGCATTGCTCGACGAAGGCGACGAGATCTGTTTCGCGGCGCCGTACTGGACCACCTATCGCGACATCGCCGATATCGTCGGCGCGAAAGCCAACGTGATGCATTGCGGGCCGGAGCAGAACTACAAGCTCACTCCGGCGCAGCTGGACGCCGCGCTGGCGCGCAAGCCGAAAGTGTTCCTGTTCAACAACCCGTCCAATCCGACCGGCATGGTCTATACCGGCGAGGAAATCGCCGCGCTGGCCGAGGTGTTGGCGAGGCACCCGGATACCTGGGTGATCACCGACGATATCTACAATTCGATGGTGTTCGACGGTCTGGGCTATCACAACTTCGTGTTCGCGAAGCCCGAGTTGCGCGAGCGGGTGATCTTCGTCGACTCCGTCTCCAAGACCTACGGCATGCCGGGCTGGCGTGTCGGTATGCTGGCTGGACCGGAAGCGGTGGCCAAGGCGATCACCACGCTCAATTCCAACCACATCACCAGCCTGCCCGAAGTCATCACGGCGGCTGCGGTGGCGGCGCTCAGCGGCCCGCAGGATATCCCCAGGGCCAAGTGCGCCGAGTTCGCCGGCAAGCGCGATACCGTGGTCGCCGCGCTGCGCGCGATTCCCGGCGTGGTCTGCCCGCGGCCGCAGGGCGCGTTTTACGCGTTCCCCGATGTCTCCGTGGCGTTCGGCAAGAGCCACGACGGCACCAAGATAAGCAACGACGTCGAGTTCTGCGCTGCGCTGCTGGAAGCCAAGGGCGTCGCCTGCGTGCCGGGTTCGGCGTTCGGCGAGCCGCGTGCCATGCGCATTTCCTATACCTGCCCGGCCGCACAATTGGAGCCGGGTCTCGCGCGAATCGCCGAGTTCTTCGCCGAACTGACGTGAACACATCACCTGTGGGAGCGGCTTCAGCCGCGATGCTTCATGCCCATCGCGGCTGAAGCCGCTCCCATAAAGAGCTGAACATCCCACCTAGGAGTCGTCACCCATGAAAGCCCCCGTTCGAGTTGCCGTTACCGGCGCCGCCGGCCAGATCGGCTATGCCTTGCTGTTCCGCATTGCCGCTGGCGACATGCTGGGTCCGGACCAGCCGGTGATCCTGCACCTGCTGGAAATCACCCCGGCGCTGCCGTCGCTGCAAGGCGTGGTGATGGAGCTCAACGATTGCGCATTCCCGACGCTGGCTGGCGTGGTCGCCACCGACGACGTCAATGTCGCGTTCAAGGACGTCGACTACGCGCTGCTGGTCGGTGCGCGTCCGCGTGGCCCGGGCATGGAGCGCAAGGATCTGCTGGAAGCGAACGGCGCGATCTTCGGCCCGCAGGGCAAGGCGCTGAACGCTCACGCCAAGCGCGACGTCAAGGTGCTGGTGGTCGGCAACCCGGCCAACACCAATGCGCTGATCGCGCAGCAGAACGCGCCGGACCTGGATCCGAACTGCTTCACCGCGATGGTCCGTCTCGACCACAACCGGGCGTTGTCGCAGCTGGCCGAAAAGACCGGCGCCCACACCACCGACATCAAGAAGATGACGATCTGGGGCAACCACAGCTCGACCCAGTACCCGGACATCCACCACGCCACCGTCAACGGCAAGGCGGCGATGTCGCTGATCGACCAGGCCTGGTACGAGAACGATTTCATCCCGACCGTGCAGCAGCGCGGCGCGGCGATCATCAAGGCGCGCGGCGCTTCGTCCGCGGCCTCGGCGGCCTCGGCGGCGATCGATCACATGCGCTACTGGGCGCAGGGCACGGCCGAGGGCGACTGGGTTTCGATGGGTATTCCGTCCGACGGGTCCTACGGCATCGCGCCGGGTGTGATCTACGGTTATCCGGTGACCGTGAAGGACGGCAAGTACACGATCGTGCAAGGCCTGGCGATCGGAGACTTCTCGCGCAGCCGCATGGACGCTACCGACAAGGAACTGCGCGAAGAGCGCGCCGGCGTCGAGCATCTGTTCGCCAAGAAGTAAGCCGGTTCCTTTATCGGCTGGGAGGGAAGGGTGGCCCTGGCCGCCCTTCCTTTTTTGTCGCCAACGTTCGAAAGCAGGTCGGGGCATCGACCTCACTCCTGTTTGCATCGCATGGCCTGCACGCTTAGGGAACGTCTGAACAAGCTTCTGCTCGTCGCCGAGATTGTGGGAGCGACTTCAGTCGCGGTGGCCGCGGCAGCGGCCTGCAGCATCCCGGCGTCGCAGCGGCTCGATGCACAATCAGGCGGCGCAGCGCACTGCTACGCAATCGCGACTGAAGTCGCTCCCACAAGAGGCGCCCTTCTCCAGACCGCAGTGGACTTATTCAGACCATCCTTAGGGCTTGCGTTACGTGAGCGTCGAGCCCTGTCCAAGGGATTCGGAGCCCGCTGGTTTACTCTTGACTCTTTCAAGGGGCTGAGCGCATGACCGACCGCATCACCGTGCTGGTGGCCGACGACCATCCGATGTTCCGTACCGCGGTGGCGCATACGCTGAGCACCGTCATCGACGCGCGCGTGCTGGAGGCGGCCAGTCAGAGTGTGCTGGAAAGTATGCTGGCCGCCGAGCCGGCCACCGACCTGGTGCTGCTGGATCTCACCATGCCCGGCGCGATCGGTTTCTCCTCGCTGCTGTGGCTGCGCGCCGAGCACCCGGACCTTCCGGTGATCGTGATCTCCTCCAACGACCGCCCGCGCACCGTGCGCCGCGCCCAGCAGTTCGGCGCTGCCGGCTTCGTCTCCAAGGCCGCGCCGGTGGAAGCGCTTGGTGCCGCCGTGAAACAGGTGCTCGACGGCGGCCTCGCCTTTGACACCAGCCGCGCCGAACGCAGCCCCGAAGACGCCGCACTCGCCGCCCGGCTGGCCCGGCTCACCCCGCAACAATTCCGCGTGCTGATGCTGTTGGCCGAAGGCCTGCTCAACAAGCAGATCGCCGACCGGCTGGGGCTGGCCGAGAACACGGTGAAGATCCACGTTACCGCTGTGCTGTCCAAGCTGGAGTGCCACTCGCGGACGCAGGCAGCGGTGCTGGTGAAGTCGCTGGATCTGGAAGAGGACGACGGGGTCGACTGATGTCGGCGACACTTGTGGCGCGGACGGGTAGTGGGTGAAAGCGTGGCCCGCCAGGTATGAAACATCGCGCAAGAGACTTCCTTTCAATGCCCAGCGCATGATGCCTTTGCCTTTGGCCGGTCTTCTTGCATCCGTGGCGTTGACACTGATGCGGACCTCATGTTTGAACGGCGGCGAGGATCACCAGTTTGGCGCGGTCACCCATGCTGTGCCAGCAACCGACTCATCAACGCCCGCAGCCGTGAAGGCGACACCGGCTTGAGCATGAAGCGCAGGCCGGCGGCGTCCAGTTCGGCGCCCGTGTCGGCGTCGCCGTGGGCGGTGAGCACGATGACTGGGGGCGTGGCGCCCCAGCGTTGTTGCAGGTCGGGGAGCAGGGCCGGGCCGGTGGTGGTGCCGAGCTGGTAATCGAGCAACAGCAGGTCGGGGGCGGGTGAGGAGCTCGCGAGCAGGGTGGCCTCGATGGCGTCGGCGGCGGTGGCGACGGTGCAGCCCCAGCGTTGCAGCAGGGCGGTCATGGCGGCGCGGGTTTGCGCGTCGTCGTCGATGCAGACGATGTAACGGCCGGTGAGCGGGGAATCAGAATCCGTGGCGGTCGGTTCGACGGGCGTGTCGGCCTGGGCCGTTGTGGCCAGCTGCACGCGGATGGCGAACATGCTGCCGTGGCCGGGCCAGGAACGCAGGGTGACGGTGTGGCCGAGCAGCTGCGCAATGCGCTGCACGATGGAAAGTCCCAGGCCTGCGCTGCGCTCGTCGGCTCCCACGCCAGAATCGAGCCGGCGGAATTCCTGGAAGATCACTTCGCGCTGGTCGTCGGCGATGCCGACACCGGTGTCCCACACTTCGATGCGCAGATGCTCGCCGTCGCGGCGGCAGCCGAGCAGCACGCGGCCCCTGGGGGTGTAGTGCACGGCGTTGGAGAGGAAGTTCTGCAGTGCACGGCGCAGCAGGGTGGGATCGCTGCGCACCCAGGCGAGGGTATCGACGAAGTCGAGCTGCAGATCGCGGGCCTGCGCCACGATGCCGAACTGGCGCGCCAGTTCGCGCAGGATCGGCGACAGTGCGAACGCGCCGACCTGAGTCTGGAAGCCGCCGGCGTCGAGGCGAGACAGGTCGAGCATGCTGGTGAGCTGGCTGTCCAATGCCTGCAGCGCGTGCTCAACGCGGGCGAGCAGGGCGCGGTCGGCGTCGGCATGCAGCGGTTCGCGCAGGGCGCCGGCGAACAGCCGCGCGGCGTTGAGCGGCTGCAGCAGGTCGTGCACGGCGGCGGCGACGTAGCGGGTCTTGTTGCGGTTGGCGCGGCGCGCTTCGGCGGTGGCCAGGCGCTGTTCGCGGGTAGCCGCGTCGATGCGGTTTTCCAGCGTGGTGGTGAGCGTGCGCAGTTCGCGCGCGGCGTCCTTGTAGGCGCTGATGTCGGCGTAGCTGGTGACGAAGCCGCCATCGGGCAGCGGGTTGCCGCGAATCTCCAGCACGCTGCCGTCGGGCCGTTCGCGCTCGTACATATGCGGGCCGCCGTCGCGCAGGTAATCGAGCCGACGCTGGATGGCATCTTCCACGTCGCCCGGACCGAGCAGGCCGCGCTGCGCGTTGTGGCGGAACAGATCTTCTACCGGGCGGCCTTTTTGCAGCAGCTCGGGCGGAAACCGCATGAGGTCTGCGTAGCGGCGGTTCCACGCGACCAGGCGCAACTGCCTGTCGACCACGCTGACGCCTTGCGGCAGCCGTTCTAGCCCCGCGGGCTGGCCGGCAGCGGCCTGTTGCGCCGCTTGCACCAAGCTGTCCTGCTCCGAGCGCAGCGCGCTGGCGTAGTGCGCCACCAGGCGTTCCAGCTCCTCGCGGCTGCGCTGGCGCACGCGCGCCAGCCGCAGCCGCTGCTGCAGGAACATGCCGAGCAGGATCAGCGGCAGCCACAGCAGCGCCGTGGCGGCACCGGCATTGCGGGCGGCGGCGCGTGCCGGGAGGGTATCGAGCAGCAGGTGCATCTGCCAACGCTGCTGCGGCAGGTCGCGGGTGAGCCACAGGATACGGTCGGCGATGGCCGGCTGGCCTACCCGCACTAAGCGCCCGCCACCGTCCATCGGGGTGTCGTCGTTGAACTCGGCCGGGACCGGCGTGCGCCCCTCGTACTGGCGCGTGCGTGCCAATTCCGCCTTCGTCGCGGCATCGAGCGGGCGCAGCTCGCGATACATCCACGCCGGCTGGTTGGCGACGATCACGATGCCGTGGCTGTCGCTGACCAGCAACGTGTCCTGGCGCCCGAGGCCGACCATCTGCAGCGCCTTCAGATTGATCTTCACCACCACCACGCCGATACGCTGGTCAGTGCTGTCGTGCACCGCCTGGGCGATGAAATAGCCCGGTTCCTTGGTCGACACGCCCACCGCATAGAAGGCGCCGCTGCCGTCGCGCATCGCCTGCTGGAAATACGGGCGGAAGCTGTAGTTGATGCTCACGTTGCTGCTCGGGTCACGCCAGTTGTTGGCGGCGATCGCCACGCCGTGCCGGTCGATCAGGGTGAGCGTGGACGGGTGGGTGGCATCGGTGGCCTGCTCCAGCTTGCGGTTCAACCGGGCCGTGGTGTCGGCGTCGACCGGATGGCTCAATGCATCGCGCAGCTCGGGATCCAGCGACAGCAGTACCGGCAGCATGCGATAGCTGTCGATCAGCCGCTGTAGCGACATCGACTGGATCTTCAACTGGCTGTTGCCGTCGGCGGCCTCGCGCTGCAGGGCACGCCGCTCGGCGACGCGGGCGACGCCCAGCACCGAAGACACCAGCAGCACCGCCAGCGCGAGGGCCAGGGCAGCGAGGTGGAGGTGGCGTCGGGTGAGCTGCATGGACGGTCGGATGGCCGGCGCCGGACGGGGCGAGGAGACGGCTATCGTCGCACAGCCGTGCCGGGGGGCCGTGAGTGAAAGCCACCGCGCCCGCCGCGGTGGCCTGCCGCGCGTCAGAAGAATACCGAGGCGCGCAGCTCGACGATGTTGGGATCCAGGTGCTGGCCGTTTTTGCGATCGGCGTGGACCTTGACGTAGTCCGCCTGCAGCTTGAAGTGCTGAGTGAGGTACCAGTTGGCGCCCAGCGTCACGTCGTGCTGGCGGCCACCCAGCACCGGCCCATCGTTGAGATCCAGCGCGCTATAGCGCAGCAGCAGCTCCACCGCGCCCCACGGATGCGTCGGCTTGATGTTGCCGACGTTGCCGCCGCTGTAGGGACGCGACTCGCCGGTGAGCACGTAGCTGCCGAACGCGTAGTAACCGTCGGCGGTGTAGCTGGGCAGGCCGTCGTTGCGCTTGGTGTGGGCCTGCAGGTATTCGCCCTGCAACGACAGCGGACCATGGATCCACAGGCCTTCGAAACCCATGCGCCGGTTCGAGTCGACATGGCTCAGCGAGCCTGAACTGATCAGGTCGGTGGTGGTCAGCCCCATCTCCGGCTTGCTCGCCCAGGACTTGCCGGGATCGTGGCGGATGTCGCGGCCGTCGGTGGTCGCCTGTGGGTGCTCGATCGAGCCACTGAGGCCGAGATGCAGCACTTCGCCGGATGCCTTGAACGGCGTCCAGGCGGCACGGGCGGCCACGGTGGTGCCGTCGTTGTCGCCCTGCAGGTCCTGGCCGAAGTAGTAGCCGACATTGATCAGATACTGCGGCCGCTCCAGCGCCCAGTCGACGCCCGTGCGGCGGCCTTCGTATACGGTCTCGGGCAAGGCCAGCTCCATGAAACTGGTGGTGCGCGAACTGGTATTGGCCTCGAAGCCGACGGGCGTCTTGCTGTAGCCGAAGCGGACCTTGCCGAAGTCGTGGCCGAACAGCCACTTGGTGTCGACGCGCCAGTACACGTCCAGCCACTTCTTCGACTGGAAGTCGAAGTAGACGATGCCGTCCCACTTGCCCTTGTCGGCCACCTTGAAGCCGAATTCCTTGCGCCGGTTGGTCTGCGACTTGTCCAGCACGCCCTGTGCATTGTGCGGATCGTTGAAGTCGTAGTTGTATTGGCCGGTCAGGCTGAACTTCACGTCGCCGAATTTGGCCGACACCGGCCAGTCGTTGAAACCGGACGCGGCGGCGCTGCCGGCGAAACCCATCGCGATCAGGGCGAGCGGGAGTAGAGCACGTTTCATGACTTGCATTTCCTTGATGGTCGGGATCATTCGGTCACCGGGATCGGGTCGAACTCGGTGAGCGGGAGCGCTGCGTCCATCTCGCCGTTGAGCACGGCGGTCATGCTGGCGTGGTCGAGCTCGTTCTCCCAATGCGAGACGACGATGGTCGCCACGCCGTTGCCGATGATGTTGGTGATGGCGCGGGCCTCGCTCATGAAGCGGTCGATGCCCAGGATCAGCGCCAGTCCGGCGACCGGCACGGTGGGCACCACCGCCAGCGTGGCGGCCAGGGTGATGAAGCCGGCGCCGGTGACGCCCGAGGCGCCCTTGGAGGTGAGCATGGCCACCGCCAGCAGGGTGATCTCCTGGGTCAGAGTCAGCTCCACGTTTAGCGCCTGCGCGATGAAGATCGCCGCCATGGTCAGGTAGATGTTGGTGCCGTCCAGGTTGAACGAGTAGCCGCTGGGCACTACCAGGCCGACCACCGAGCGCGAACAGCCGAGCCGTTCCAGTTTCTGCATCAGCGGCACCAGGGCCGACTCCGAAGAGGAGGTGCCCAGCACCAGCAGCAGCTCGTCGCGGATGTAGCGCAGGTACTTGAAGATGCTGAAGCCGGTGAGGCGGGCGATGATGCCGAGCACGATCACCACGAACAGCACGCAGGTGAGGTAGAAGCTGCCCATCAGCATCGCCAGCGGGCCGAGGCTGTGCGCGCCGTATTTGCCGATGGTGAAGGCCATCGCGCCGAGCGCACCGAGCGGCGCGACGCGCATGATCATGCTCATCATGCCGAAGAACACCTTGGCGAAGGATTCGAATAGGCTCAGCACTGGCCGTCCTTTCTCGCCCAGGTGGATCAGTGCGAAGCCGAACAGCACCGCCAGCAGCAGCACCTGCAGCAGATCGCCGCCGCTGGTGAAGGCGTTGGTGAAGGTCTTGGGAATGATGTGAGTGAAGAAGTCGACGAAGCTCTGGTCGTGCGCCGCGGTGACGTACTTGCTGACCGCCTGGGCGTCGAGTGCCTCGGGCGACGCGTTGAAGCCCGCGCCCGGCTTGATGGTGTTCACCACGATCAGGCCGATGATCAGGGCGAAGGTCGATACCACCTCGAAATACAGGATCGCCTTGACGCCGACGCGCCCGACCTTCTTCACGTCGGAGACGCCGGCGATGCCTTGCACGACGGTGAGGAAGATGATCGGCCCGATCAGCATTTTCACCAGGGCGATGAACGCGTCGCCCAGCGGCTTCAGCGCGACGCCGGTGGCGGGAAAGAAATGACCGATGAGTCCGCCCGCGACGACCGCGAGCAATACCCAAAAATAGAAGTGGCGAAAGATCGAGCGCATGGCGGTTCCCCGGGATTCAGGCGAGGCGAGCATGTCAGTCGCGCCAGCGGGGGCATATAGCGAATTCGGGCTAGTTGCCACAGCTCGTGGCAGTGGCGAAGCCTGCCCTTATCTAGTCAATGCGCTGCCCAAGATGCGTTCCGGCAAGCTGCCGCGGCGTTCGTGGCAGGCGCTGGCGCAGCACCCCGATCCGGGTGACTTGTCCGCGCTGGACGATCCCGGCGCTCTGCACGAAATGCCTAAGGCACTCGAGCACGGGCCTGATCTGCGGAGTCGAGGAAACTGCGCCCCGTTTCCATGGGGAGAGGGGCTTTCAGGGTATATCAGGCGGCGACCAGTTCCGGCTTCGCTGCCACCGGCAGGCGCATCAGATGATCGAAGGCGCTCAGTGCGGCGGTGGATCCGGCACCCATGGCAATCACGATCTGCTTGTACGGCACGGTGGTGGCGTCGCCGGCGGCGAACACGCCGGGCAGCGAGGTCCGGCCACGCTCGTCGATGACGATTTCGCCGCGCGGCGACAATTCCAGCGTGCCCTTCAGCCACTCGGTGTTCGGCAACAGGCCGATCTGCACGAAGATGCCTTCCAGCTCGACCCTGCGCACCTCGCCGTTCACGCGATCCTCGTAGACCAGGCCATTGACCTTCTGGCCGTCGCCCAGCACTTCGGTGCTTTGCGCGCTGACGATGATGTCGACATTGGGCAGGCTGTGCAGCTTGCGCTGCAGGACTTCGTCCGCACGCAGCTTGCTGTCGAACTCGATCAGGGTGACGTGGCTGGTGATGCCGGCCAGATCGATCGCCGCCTCGACGCCGGAGTTGCCGCCGCCGATCACCGCCACGCGCTTGCCCTTGAACAGCGGGCCGTCGCAATGCGGGCAGTAAGCCACGCCCTTGTTGCGGTATTGATCTTCCCCAGGCACACCCATCTGCCGCCAGCGCGCGCCGGTGGACAGGATCACGGTCTTCGATTTCAGCGTGGCGCCGTTGGCCAGCTGCACTTCGATCAGGCCGCCGGATTCCGCGGCCGGCAGCAGCCTTTCGGCGCGCTGCAGGTTCATGACGTCGACGTCGTAATCCTTGACGTGCTGCTCCAGCGCAGTAGCCAGCTTCGGACCCTCGGTATAGCCGATCGAGATGAAGTTCTCGATCGCCATGGTGTCCAGCACCTGGCCGCCGAAGCGCTCAGCCGCCACGCCGGTGCGGATGCCTTTGCGGGCGGCGTAGATCGCGGCGGCCGAACCCGCCGGCCCACCGCCGACCACGAGCATGTCGAACGCCTCCTTGTTCTTGAGCTTCTCCGCTTCGCGGGCGCCGGCACCGGTATCCAGTTTCGCGAGAACCTGCTCCAGGCTCATGCGGCCCTGGCCGAACACTTCGCCGTTGAGGTAGACGGTAGGCACCGACATCACCTGGCGCGCGTCGACTTCGTCCTGGTAAAGCGCGCCGTCGATGGCCACATGCTGGATATTCGGATTCAGCACGCTCATCAGGTTCAATGCCTGCACCACGTCGGGGCAGTTCTGGCAGGACAGCGAAAAATAGGTCTCGAAGTGATAGTCACCTTCGATGTTCTTCACTTGCTCGATCACGTCGGCCGCGGTCTTGGACGGATGTCCGCCGACCTGCAGCAGGGCGAGCACCAGCGAGGTGAACTCGTGGCCCATCGGAATGCCGGCGAAGCGCACGCCGACGTCGCTGCCGACGCGGTTGATCGCGAACGAGGGCCTGCGCTCGTTGTCGTCGCGGCGCACCAGGCTGATCCGTTCGGACAGCGCGGCGATTTCCTCGAGCAGCTCGTTCAATTCGGCGGACTTGGCGCTGCCGTCCAGGGACGCAACGATCTCGATCGGCTGCGTGACCTTTTCGAGATAGGCCTTCAACTGGGTTGTGAGATGGGCATCCAACATGGGCGATTCCTCCGTCGATGGGTTTCTTGAGCGTGAGCGCGTCGAGCACCCGGGCGGACCAGGGCGTCGTTTTTGCACTGTATTTCGGTAATTCGGACCCGGAAGAACTCCGGGTCCGTTGCGCATGGCGCGGTACGGCTTGGGTACTTAGATCTTGCCGACCAGGTCCAGCGACGGCGCCAGGGTCTTCTCGCCTTCCTTCCACTTGGCCGGGCAGACTTCGCCCGGATGGGCGGCGACGTACTGTGCCGCCTTGACCTTGCGCAGCAGCTCGGACGCGTCACGGCCGATGCCGCCGGCGTTGATCTCGACGATCTGGATCTTGCCGGACGGATCGATCACGAAGGTGCCGCGATCGGCCAGTCCCGCTTCCTCGATCATCACGCCGAAGTTGCGGCTGATCGCGCCGGTCGGATCGCCCACCATCGTGTAATTGATCTTCTTCACCGCATCCGAAGTGTCATGCCACGCCTTGTGGGCGAAATGGGTATCGGTGGAGACCGAGTAGATCTCGACGCCCAGCTTCTGGAACGCGGCGTAGTTGTCGGCCAGGTCCTCGAGCTCCGTCGGGCAGACGAAGGTGAAGTCTGCCGGGTAGAAAAACACGACGGACCACTTGTCTTTCAGGTCGGCGTCGGAAACTTCAATGAACTGGCCGCTTTTGAGCGCCTGGGCCTTGAACGGTTTGATTTCGGTGTTGATCAGCGACATCGTGGGTTTTTCCGTGGTGGTTGAAAGTGAGAAGTGAGGATATGGGGTTTGATGCGATTAATCTAATTGATTATCGGCATCGCATCGATCGTCTGTGGCTATCATGATGGGATCGCAATCGAAGGACCTCAAGTCTGCCGTTTGGATAGCCGACCTGGCGCGAATACGGCGCATGAGGGGTGCAGGTCGCAGTGCGCTAAAATGACCGTTTTGCGGAGGTGACATGACACAGCCAGCATCCCCCGGCGCGCGCTTCCGCGCCGCCGTTGCCGAGGAACAGCCGCTGCAGGTCGTCGGCGCGATCACCGCTTATGCCGCACGGATGGCCAGGCGCAGCGGCTTCAAGGCGATCTACCTGTCCGGCGGCGGTGTCGCCGCCAACTCGCTGGGCATGCCGGATCTGGGCATCAGCTCGATGGAGGATGTGCTGATCGACGCCCGCCGCATCACCGACGTGTGCGATCTGCCGCTGCTGGTCGACGTGGACACCGGCTGGGGCGGCGCGTTCAACATCGCCCGCACCGTGCGTTCGATGATCAAGGCCGGTGCCGCTGCCCTGCATATCGAAGACCAGGTCGCCGCCAAGCGTTGCGGCCACCGTCCAGGCAAGGCGATCGTGTCGAAGGAGGAGATGGTCGATCGCGTGAAGGCTGCGGTGGACGCGCGCAGCGACGGCCAGTTCGTGATCATGGCGCGGACCGACTCCATCGCGGTGGAAGGCCTGGAGCCGGCGATCGAACGGGCGCAGGCCTGTGTCGAGGCCGGTGCCGACATGATCTTTCCGGAGGCGATCTACACGCTGGAGCAGTACCGGCAGTTCAAGGCGGCGGTGAAGGTGCCGATCCTCGCCAACATCACCGAGTTCGGTCAGACCCCGCTGTTCACCCGCGAGGAGCTGGCCGGCGCGAATGTCGACATCGTCCTGTACTGCTGCGGTGCGTACCGGGCGATGAACAAGGCCGCGCTGAATTTCTACGAGACGGTGCGTCGCGATGGTACCCAGAAGGCGGCCGTGCCCACCATGCAGACGCGCGAGGAACTGTACGACTACCTCGACTACCACGCCTATGAGCGCAAGCTAGACGAATTGTTTGCCGGCGGCAAATCCGACTGATTGCCTGACGCGTTCCTTTCCCGACCGCGCCGGCATGCCGGCGCATCTTCATCGATCGAGGTTCCATCCATGAGCGAAACCACGCAAACGTTGCCCAAGGCCAAGAAATCCGTTGCGCTGTCCGGTGTGGCTGCGGGCAACACCGCGCTGTGCACGGTCGGCCGCAGCGGCAACGACCTGCATTACCGCGGCTACGACATCCACGATCTGGCCTCCAAGGGCAGCTTCGAGGAAGTGGCGTATCTGCTGGTGCACGGCGTGTTGCCGACCTGGACCGAGCTGAACAACTATCGCGCGCGGCTGAAGCGCCTGCGCGGTCTGCCGGCGCCGGTCAAGGCGGCGCTGGAGCTGTTGCCGGCCGCCACCCACCCGATGGACGTGATGCGTACCGGCTGCTCGATGCTTGGCACCGTTCTGCCGGAGAAGGACGACCACAACGTCACCGGCGCGCGCGAAATCGCCGATCGCCTGATGGCCAGCTTCGGTTCGATGCTGCTTTACTGGTACCACTTCAGCCACAACGGCAAACGCATCGAGACGCAGACCGACGACGAATCGATCGCCGCGCACTTCCTGCATCTGCTGCACGGCAAGAAGCCGAGCGAGTTGCATGCACAGGCACTGGACAAGTCGCTGGTGCTGTATGCCGAACACGAGTTCAACGCCTCGACGTTCGCCGCCCGCGTGATTGCCGGCACCGGCTCGGACGTGTATTCGGCGATCACCGGCGCGATCGGCGCGCTGCGCGGCCCGAAGCATGGCGGCGCGAACGAAGTGGCGATGGAGATCATCGCGCGCTACCGCAGCGCCAATGCCGCCGAGGCCGACATACGCGCACGCGTCGAGCGCAAGGAGATCATCATCGGTTTCGGCCATCCGGTGTACACCGTGTCCGACCCGCGCAACGAGATCATCAAGGAAATCTCGCGCAAACTGTGCACGGATGGCGGCAATCCGACCCTGTTCGAGGTCTCCGAGCGGATCGAGAAGGTGATGGCCGAGGTCAAGAAGATGTTTCCCAACCTCGACTGGTTCTCCGCCAGCGCGTACCACATGATGGGCGTGCCGACCGCGATGTTCACGCCGCTGTTCGTGATCGCACGCACCTCCGGCTGGAGCGCGCACGTGATCGAACAGCGCGAGGACGGCAAGATCATCCGCCCCAGCGCGAATTACACTGGTCCGGAAGACCAGGCCTACGTGCCGATCGACAGGCGTTGAGCAAACGCGCATTGACAGGAAGAAGGGAGCCGCGAGGCTCCCTTCTTCATTTGCGGGAAATGCTGGCATCCGCAGCGCAACGCCTTGCGGATGATTCGGGCCGTTTCCGCGGCGATCCAGCTGTATCACTTTTGTTACATGTTGCAACACCGCGTTGCAGGGCAGGCGTCCATGCCGAATCCGCTGATGCCATGCGGATCGGCGAGTCTGCGGCCAGGCCGAATATGTTGCCGAACTGATTCACTCCACCGTTTCCCCTGCGGATCGAGCGGTGCGGCCCGGTTTGTCCCGATCTCTAACATATCGATTTTCAAGAAAAAAAACGGCGATCGAAAAAAAACCGTTCGCTTGGCGTAAAGCTTGCTCCAGCTGCTTGCTTCACGGCAAAAACAGGGGGTTCACCGCATCGTTCCAGGAGAACAACCATGCGAAAGACTCTACTTTTAACTGCGATATGCATTGGCTTGGGAATCACTCTTCCAGCCTTGGCGACTGACACCCTGACGGGCGGAGCCGGACCATCTGCCCAAGACAACGCTACAGCAACGCAGACCAGCGACAGCTCGACGCATTCGAACAGCTCTACGCATTCGTATGCAGACAGCTCCACGCATCAGCACAACAACAACGGCGACTCCTATGCCAATGGACAGGGTAGTTCAGCCGCCAACAATGGCGGAACGGCCACATCCTCGATCGCGTCCTCGTTCAACAGCAGCAAGGCCATCGCGATCAGCCGGCTCGATGGCACCGTGACCAATATCAGTGCGCAGGGTCTCGGCAACGTGGCTACGAACATGGGTAACGCCAATGGAGGCCGTGGAGGCTCAGGTGGCGATGCTCTCGGCGGTTTCGCTGCCGCCGGTGGAGGTGGCTCGGGTGGCGACGGTGGAAATGCCCACGCCCGCAGTGGCCATGCCGGCGGATCAGGCAGCTCCAGCGGTAATGCCGGCGCTCTGAGTGCGGCCGGTGGCGGCGACGGTGGAAATGCCCGCGCAGGCAGTGGTCATGCAGGCGGATCGGGCAGCTCCAGTGGTGATGCCGGCGCTCTGAGCGCGGCAGCTGGTGGCGATAGCAGTGGCAACACCGGCAACGCTCGCAATCATCAACGCGGTGCAGGCTCCGGGACGGCAACGAGCGGTGCGGGTAGCTGGGCTGGTGGCGCCGGCACAGGTGGTGCGGCTACTGCGAGCAGCGGCGCATCAACGTCCACTGGTGGAACCAGCGGGGCGGCAGACAGCACCGGAGGCATGGGTGGCGCTGGCACAGCTGGTGCGGCTACTGCGAGCAGCGGTGCATCAACGTCCACTGGCGGAACCAGCGGGGCGGCAGACAGCACCGGAGGCATGGGTGGCGCGGGTGGCAGCGGTGCGTCCGGCACCTCGGGCGGGGCGGCCACTGCAGGAGCTGGCGGAGCCGGCGGAGCCGGCGGATCGAACTCGGTGAATGCTGGCACGTTCGACATGTCCAACAACATGTCAGGCGCAGCTGCGGCAGCCGCTGGCGTCACGGTCATGGCGCAGAACAGTGGCGTCGGCTCGCTGATCCAGCAGAGCGTGAACGTCCAGGCCAATCTCAACGTTGGTCCATAAGCGGGACCGGACACGGTGGAGTGCCTTGGGCGCTCCACCGTGTTTTCGATGGTTGCGTACGGGCTGCCGGGCGCAAGCAGGGATAGCTGCCCGCACCTGTGAAGGAGATAGAACCATGCGAACAGCAAGATCGATGGTCGGATCGATGGCTTGGCTCATCCTGTTGTTGCTCCCGGCAACGGCATGGAATGCGCTGGCGGCAGAGCCCATCGCAACGTCGTCCAGGGTCGCGGCCGCATCATCACCATCGTCCAGGCATGAAATCGTGTCGTCAAATGACCTCGCGGGATGGGGCCCGCGCGTCGATTCCGCAGTGCTCGCGAAGTTGACTGGCGGCACGGATGTCACCGAAACCATGACGCTCAACGGTACGGTGGCAAACAACAGCGTCGATCACGTGGTGAACGGAGCCAATGTGATCAGTTCCGGCTCCTTCACTGGAGCGGCGGGTTTGCCGGTGGTGATCCAGAATAGCGGCAACGCCGTGCTGATCCAGAACGCCATGATCGTCAACGTGCAGTTCCAGCCATGATTTTCCGACGGCGTGGTTCGTTCTGCCAGGTCGCGACGTTCGTCGCTGGCATGCTTTCCGTGATGCGTCTGGCAGCTGCACCCATTGAGTTGCCTGGCGTGCAGGGCGGCAGTTACAGCCTGCACATCACGAGCCTGAAAGAGGCACGTTTCAGGAACACGATCCGCCAGAAGTACGATTTCAGTTGCGGCTCGGCCGCGGTCGCTACCTTGCTGACCTATCAGTACGGTTATCCGGTAAACGAACAGACGGCGTTCGAGCAGATGTACGCCCACGGCAACCAGCCGAAGATCAACAAGGAGGGTTTCTCGCTGCTCGATATCAAGCGCTACCTCGAGAGCAACGGTTTCGAGGCCGATGGCTTTCAGGCACCCCTGGAAAAGCTGCAGCAGGAGCACCTGCCGGCGATTGTGCTGATCGACGAGAAGGGCTATCACCATTTCGTGGTCATCAAGGGATTGCTCGATGGCCGCGTACTGGTAGGTGATCCTGCGCGTGGCACGCGCTCGATGTCGCGCGCTCAATTCGACGCGGCATGGAAGAATCACCTGCTGTTCGTGATCCACAACCGGCGCGAACTGGCTGTCTTCAACAGGCGCCGTGATTGGCTCACTTCGCCGGAGGCACCACTGAGCTTCGCGATCGACCGGACCGGACTGGCCAATATCACCGTGCGCAAGCTTGGTTCGGGAGATTTGTGAGTACCGCCATGACACGACACGCACCCCTCAGGTTTGCTCCATGCGCGCTGGCTGTTTTTGCGGTCGCCTGGGCTGGCGCGACACGGGCGCAGGATCCGGCGAATCATCGGTTGATGGCATCGTCCGTGATCGCTACTTCAACAGATATCGGGCGAGTGGCTTCAACGCGAACGCTCAGCGTCGACGCAAGACCCTTGAGTGCATGGCCGGTCGTCAGCAACAGCCAGCTGGATGCTGTGCGTGGTGGCTTCGATATCGGTCGCGGGCTGTTGGCGTCGTTCGGCTTGCAGCGGTTGGTTTATATCAACGGCAATCTGGTTTCCAGCACCAGCGTGGACATTCCGAATATCGGGCAGATGACTTCGGATCAGGCAAGTGCGCTGGCCGCCGCCATCGGCACGGTCAATGTCATCCAGAACGGAGCGGGCAACCGCTTTGATCCATCCACCCTCAATCACACGATCTCGGCGACGGTGATCCAGAACAGTCTCAACAACCAGGAGTTGCAAAGTCTGACGACGATCAACGCCACAGTGGACAGTCTGAACATCTTCCGCAATCTCAACCTGCAGGGCAGCCTTCAGGCGGGACTTGTCGGTTCGCTGGGGCATTGAAGCGGCGGGCGTCGAACGTGGGAATGCGGTTTTCAAAGAATCTGTCGGGCCGGCCCTGTGCCGCCGTGCGTGAATGACGATCAGTCCTCAGGGGAAGCTTGATGGCCGGAAAATCATGGCGAAGCAGGTCCTGCGCAGGTTGTGCTGCAATGCTGCTGCTGGGCGGTGCGGCAAGCGCTCAGGATGCATCGCCGCAGCCGGCGGTGCCGACGGCATTCACTGGTGCGAGCGAGCTCTCTGCCGCAATTCGCAAAAGCATGATTGAACAGGATCGGCGGATTGAGGAGATGCGCCGCCAGCTGGCCGCGCAGACCGCGCAGATCGAGGCGATGAAGCGCGCATTGGCGGCGCAGCAGGCCGATTATCACGCGCTGCGCCATGCCGTCGGCTTGGACGTGCTTGATCGACAGCGTGCCGGCAACGTGAATGCCGGAGGCGCAATGGCCAGCGCACTACCCATGCCGGCCGGCACTGCCGTCGCCGATGGTGCCGAGCCTGAGGGGCAGGCTCAGGGTCAACCTGTAGGAAGGGCGCCCGAACGTACGCCCGGGCCGCCGGAAGTGGCGCCGATCTTCGACCAGCCGGGCGTACTGACCCCACGTGGAAAACTGGTCGTGGAGCCGTCCTACCAGTTCGGCTATTCCTCCGTCGATCGCATTGATCTGATCGGATATACGGTCATCCCTGCGGTTCTGATCGGCCTGATCGATGCCCGCCAGGTCAAGATCACCACCCAGACCGCCGCGGTGGCTCTGCGTTATGGTTTGACGAACCGGTTGGAAGTGGAACTGCGCGTGCCGTACGTCTACGCCCATACGGATACGATCAGCCGTGAAATTTTCACCGGAAGTGCCCAGGACAAGGTATTCACCACCACCGGTCACGGCCTCGGCGATATCGAGGCAACGGCCCGTTACCAAATCAATGATGGCGGTGCGGATCGGCCGTATTACGTGGGCTGGTTGCGTTTCAAGTCGCGTACCGGCACCGACCCGTTCGATGTCGTTACAGACTGCGTGACGCGGTGTGTGCAGAATGCGACGGGCACCGGGTTGCCACTGCAACAGCCGACCGGTTCCGGGTTCTATTCTCTGCAGCCGGGCATGACCTGGCTGTTCCCCTCCGATCCGGTGGTGTTCTTCGGCAATGTGAGTTACCTGCACAATTTCCCGCGCTACGGCGTCAGCCGGAATGTGCTGCTGGCCGGCAAACAATACCTGGGCAAGATTTCGGTCGGCGATATTGCCGATGCCAGCATCGGCATGGGACTGGCACTGAATGACAAGGCATCCATCAGCATCGGCTATGACCAGAGTTTCGTCGGCCTCACCAAGCAGAACAACAAGACAGTAGCCGGCTCGGCCAGGACGGTGCTGGGTACCTTGCTGATAGGTGGTTCGTACAAGCTTAACGACAAGCGCACCTTGAACTTCACTCTCGGCGTGGGCGTGACCCGGGATACGCCTGATGCCACCGTAACCGTCCGATTGCCGACGATGTATTAATCGCCGCTGCGGATGCCCTAGGCATGTGCGACGGCAATCGACGTCCATGCATGTGCAAGGCGTTCAAGGTGATTGAAGCTGCGAAAGTCGACTGCCTTCGCCATCGCCCGCTCTCGCATCATGAACGGGCAGGGCGCGGCATCGTGCTCGCACCAACGAGCTGCGGTCAGGACGGCTCGCCGGCCTTGCCCGCGCGCTGTGCTGCCCACCAGCCGCCGCCACAAATGCCAGCCACCAGCGCGGCATCCAGCACATATTGCATGGCGACATGCGTGTCGAACCAGCCACTCAGCCAGGAATCGTGCGAAATCATGCGACCCGCAGTGAACGCGATCGCGCCGGCACCGATGTACATGATGAGCGGAAAGCGCCCGATCAGCCTGAGGAGCAAGGTCGAACCCCAGACCACCAATGGCACGCTGACCAGCAGTCCGATGATCACCAGGGTCAGGTGCCCTTTCGACGCACCGGCAATCGCCAGCACGTTGTCCATGCCCATCAGCGCATCGGCGACGATGATCGTGCGCAGGGCGCTCCAGAACGTATTGCTGGCGCTGACAAGGGGGGCGTCGTCGGCATCGTGGCGCAGCAGCTTCCAGGCGATCGGCAACAACAGCAGTCCGCCGACCAGCATCAATCCCGGCAGTTTGAGCAGATAGACGACGACGGCGGTGAGTGCGAAACGAACCGCGACGGCGCCGAACGTGCCCCAGAACACGGCCTTTTTCTGCATGGCCTTCGGCAGGCGGCTGGCCGCCATGGCGATGACGATGGCGTTGTCGCCGGCCAGCACCAGATCGAGCAGGATGATGGCCAGCAAGCCGGAAAAGAAGTCAGTACCAGGGAGTGCCATGCGAGGTTCCATGCGCGTCGGACAATGCAGTGGACACGGACGCGCGCGGCCCGCAATCCACCGCAAAAGTCTCGTTCGCAGCATGACTGCCGAGGTGACCGGAGCGAAGCGTCGCTCGTGTTGACGATCACCGCACCGGGGCAGATGAACCTGCGCCGGGAACTACTCCCCTTTGGGATGTGTTTGCGGATTGTCGGGGGCCGGGTGATCGCGGTCAAGCAACGCGGGAAGCGCCAGTCGGCTAAAATGGGCGTTTCCTCTGTTGCGAGATCCCTCATGAGTGCGCATGACATCCGTTCTGCCGTCCGTCCCGATCCCGACCAGCCACTGGTCGATATCGCCGATTACGTAGTCGACTACCAGATCGACTCGAAGGAGGCTTACGACACCGCGCGCTATATGCTGCTCGACTCTCTAGGCACCGCGATGCTGGCGATGAAGTTTCCGGAATGCGTGAAGCATCTCGGCCCGCTGGTGCCGGGCGCGACGCTGCCGGGCGGCGCGCGCGTACCGGGCACCAGCCACGAGCTGGATCCGGTGCAGGCCGCGTTCGCGATCGGCACGCAGATCCGCTGGCTGGACTTCAACGACACCTGGCTGGCGGCCGAGTGGGGCCATCCGTCGGACAATCTGGGCGCGATCCTCGCCGTCGCCGACTACCTGAGCCGCAAGGCCGAGCGTGAAGGCGGCCAGCCGCTGACCGTGCGCGATGTGCTGGGCTATGCGATCAAGGCGCACGAGATCCAGGGCTGCTACGCGCTGCTGAACAGCTTCAACCGGGTAGGCCAGGATCATGTGATCCTGGTGCGCCTGGCCTCCACTGCCGTGGCTACCGCGATGCTCGGTGGCAACAAGGACCAGATCACGACTGCCGTCTCGCACAGCTGGATCGACAACGGCGCGCTGCGCACCTATCGCCATGCGCCGAACACCGGTCCGCGCAAGAGCTGGGCCGCCGGCGATGCCTGCCGGCGTGCGGTGACCCACGCGATCAATGCGGTCTATCGCGGCGTGGTCGGCTATCCCTCAGCTCTATCGGCAAAGACCTGGGGCTTCTACGACGTGGCGTTCAACGGCAGGGCGTTCGAGTTCGAACGGCCGTTTGGCAGCTATGTGATGGAAAACGTTCTCTTCAAGATCAGCTTCCCGGCCGAGTTCCACGCCCAGACAGCGGTGGAGTGCGCTATGCAGTTGCATGGTGAAGTTGTCGACAGGATCGACCAGATCGAGAAAATCGTCATCGAGACGCAGGAAGCCGGCTGCCGGATTATCGACAAGACCGGCCCGCTGGCGAATTATGCCGACCGCGACCATTGCATCCAGTACATGGTCGCGGTGCCGCTGATTTTTGGGCGTCTGGTGGCCTGCGACTACAACGATGATGTTGCCGCCGATCCGCGCGTCGACGCGTTGCGCGCCAAGATGACGGTGGTCGAAAACCCCCAGTTTACGAAGGATTATTTCGATCCGGCCAAGCGTTACATCGGCAATTCGGTGCAGGTGTTCTTCAAGGACGGGAGCAGCACCGGAAAGGTTTCGATCGATTACCCGATCGGCCATCGCAAGCGCCGTGCCGAGGGTATCCCCGTGCTGCTGCAGAAATTCGAAGCGGCGATGCGTGACCATTTGCCGGCACATCGGGTCAAGGCGATCGTGGCTGCGACGAAGGATACGGCGAAGCTCGATGCGATGCCGCTTCAGCAGTTCCTGGCGCTCTTCACATTGTAAAGACGGCGTGAGTGGAAGATTAAGGCAGGGTCAGAAGCGAAGGCAGGGCTGACGACCCTGTCGACCGGGTTCTGTTCGCCCGGCGCGGACGAGTTGAACTGGCGTTACCGCCGAAAAATTTAGCGGCCCAAACCCGACAAACTTTTCTGAACGGAGTCTCACCGGGATTTAAACACGCAGCGCTAAAGCACCAATAACTTAACAAGTTTGCTACACTCGCCACCGCTTGCCGCAGAAACGCCAAGCAGGGGCTGTAAATGCTCTGAATGACGTAGTTCAGTTCTGACGCGCGACTTCCGGTTGGGGTTGAACGGACGCGAAACCTAATAAATTGAGGAGACACCTGATGAAACGTAAGGGCTTGTATTTTCTTATTGCGCTGGCCCTGGGCGGCGTAGGTGCCGTTCATGCGCAGGACACCACTGCACCGGCGGCAGCACCGGCAGCTGCTCCGGCAACCTCGGACACGGCCACTTCAAGTTACGATGATCGTTGGTATATCGCTCCGACCGTGGGCGGTTATTACAACGACACCGACCGCAACACCAACAGCCGGCAGATCTATTACGGTTTGGGCGTAGGTCGTTTCTTCTCGCCGAACATGTCGATCGATGTCTTTTTTGACCGCACCAAGCGCAAGATTGATAACCATGTCCTGAATGGCGGCAGCGGCCATTCCGACAATAGCTGGTTCAACAACAACATCGGCGCAGTGGCGCGCTTCTATGCTGGTGACTGGAATGCATGGCGTCCATACCTGCTCGCCGGTGTGATGGGCAGCGATCATCATTCTGCGTTCGACAAGGGTTGGTCGCCGGCAGCCGAACTGGGCGGTGGCGTATCCAAGACGGTTACCGACAGCTCGGACATCCGCGTCGAAGCCGGCTACCGCTATGACTGGGACAACAAGACCCAGCCGGCGAAGAGCGGCTATGGCGACTGGTTCCTCGGCTTCAGCGTCGTGTCGCGCTTCGGCGCCCCGGCAGCTGCTCCGGCTCCCGTGGCAGCGACTCCGCCGCCGGCGGATTGCTCGACCAAGGACAGCGACGGCGACGGCGTGAACGATTGCGACGACAAGTGCCCGGGCACGCCCGCCGGTACGATCGTCGGTCCCGACGGTTGCCCGCAGAAGGTCGTGATCGACCTGCGTGGTGTGAACTTCAAGTTCGATCGCCCGAAGAAGGGCGAGACCGATATTTCGAAGTCGCTGGCTGAGCCGAGCGCGGATTCGATCGCGGTCCTGAACCAGGCCGTCGATACCTTGCAGCGCTACCCGCAGGTGCATGTAACGGTTGCCGGTTACACCGACTCGGTGGGCACCGATGCGTACAACCAGGGCCTGTCGGAGCGTCGTGCCTCGATCGTCTACAACTACCTGACCAGCCACGGTATCGACGCCAGCCGTCTGGAAGGCCCGATCGGTCATGGCGAGAACAATCCGATCGGTGACAACGCCACCGACGCCGGTCGCGCGCAGAACCGTCGTACGGAACTGCAGGTTCAGCAGTAATCGAACCGCGTAAGACAGTATGAAAAAACCCGGCTTCGGCCGGGTTTTTTTTGATTCGTCGAAACAGCCGCACGCATGCAGGCGGCGACAATCGATATCCGGGTCGTTCGCCACTTTGCAATCCTTGTGACTTTGCAGCTCGGGCCTATACCCTAGAGTAATGCCTCGTCCGCCTCTTCACTCCGCGCGCTCTGTTGCGCCCGCGTTGCATCCACCGCGGCATGGATTGGCGCGCGTCCTGTCCAAGCTGGGTGCGTGTTCACGCAGCCAGGCAGAGCAATGGATACGCGCTGGCCGCGTCAGCCTTGACGGGCGCGTCGTGCGCGATCCTTATCACCCAACCCTGATCGACCGTCAGCAGGTTGAGGTCGACGGCCAGCCGCTGAGATCCGCTGAACGGATCCATGTGGTCTTCAACAAGCCGCGGGGGCTGGTCGTCAGCGCGGCCGACGAGCAGGGACGCGCCACGGTATATACCGCGCTGGCCGCCGCCGGATTGCCGTGGCTGGGTCCGGTCGGCCGGCTGGACAAGGCCAGCGAGGGTTTGCTGCTGCTGAGCAACGACACCACCTGGGCCGCAGGGATCACCGATCCGGCCACGCATCTGGACAAGACCTACCACGTACAGGTGGCCGGCCAGCCGGATGCGGCGACGTTGGCGGCGATGCAGGCAGGCATCAACGATGCAGGCGATCTGCTGAAAGCGCGACGAGCGACGCTGTTGCGTGTCGGCGAGAAGAACGCATGGCTGGAAGTGGTGCTGGATGAAGGCCGCAACCGGCACATCCGCCGCCTGCTGGCGGCACTGGGTTTCGATGTGCTGCGCCTGATCCGGGTGGCGATCGGGCCATTGACGCTGGGTGAGTTGGTCAAGGGCCAATGGCGGCGGCTGAGTGCTGACGAAGTTCGCGCACTGGATATCAGCCGATGACGGACGACCTTGCCCGGGGCAGGAAGTTGTAGGAGCGGCTTCAGCCGCGATGCTCTTGATCTTGCCCGAGATCGGATCAAGAGCATCGCGGCTGAAGCCGCTCCTACATGGGATTCGGGGGATTCGGCGGGATCAGCTGCCGATCACGCCCAGCTGCCGACCCACCTTGGTGAATGCGGCGATCGCGTGATCGAGATGCTTGCGGGTATGCGCCGCGCTCATCTGCGTGCGTATCCGCGCCTGGCCCTGCGGCACCACCGGATAGAAGAAACCCGTGACGTAAATGCCTTGCTCCAGCAGGCCGGCGGCCATCGCCTGAGCCTGCTTCGCGTCGTAGATCATCACCGGCACGATCGGATGCACGCCCGGCTTGATGTCGAGGCCGGCCGCGCTCATCTGCTCACGGAAGTAGCGGGTGTTCTCCTTGAGCGCGTTGCGCATGTCACCGGCGCTGCTCAGCATATCGAACACCTTGATCGCGGCGGCAACCACGTGCGGCGGCAGCGAATTGGAGAACAGATACGGGCGTGAGCGCTGGCGCAGCAACTCGATCACTTCCTTGCGACCGGTGGTGAAGCCGCCCAACGCGCCACCGAGCGCCTTGCCCAGCGTACCGGTGAAGATGTCGATCTTGTCCATCACGCCGTGCACTTCGGCCGCGCCGCGGCCGGTCTCGCCGAGAAAGCCGGTGCAATGGCATTCGTCGATATGCACCAGCGCATTGTATTTCGCGGCCAGCGCGGTGATCCGGTCCAGTGGCGCGATGAAGCCGTCCATCGAGAACGTGCCGTCGGAGGTGATCAGCTTGGTCCGTGCGCCGGCTGCGTCGGCGGCCTGCAGTTGCTTCTCCAGGTCGGCCATGTCGCTGTTCGCGTAGCGGAAGCGCTTGGCCTTGCACAGGCGGATGCCGTCGATGATCGAGGCGTGATTCAGTGCATCGGAGATGACCGCGTCCTCTTCACCCAGCAGCGGCTCGAACAGTCCGCCGTTGGCATCGAAGCAGGCTGCGTAAAGAATGGTGTCCTCGGTGCCGAAGAACGCGG
Organism: Rhodanobacter terrae; assembly: GCF_042657005.1. Classification (NCBI taxonomy): domain Bacteria; kingdom Pseudomonadati; phylum Pseudomonadota; class Gammaproteobacteria; order Lysobacterales; family Rhodanobacteraceae; genus Rhodanobacter; species Rhodanobacter terrae. Next base: position 48,798 of record NZ_JBHSNG010000019.1, on the reverse strand, counting down.
CGATCTTCGCTTCCAGTTGCTTGTGCAGGTCTTGCGTGCCGCAGATGAAGCGCACGCTGGCCATGCCGAAGCCATGTGTGTCGAGCGCATCCTTCGCCGCCTGGATTACCGCGGGGTGATCGGCTAGGCCGAGGTAGTTGTTGGCGCAGAAATTCAACACCTTGCGGCCGCCTTGCAGAGTGATCTCGGCGGACTGCGGCGAGGTGATGATGCGTTCGGCCTTGAACAGGCCCTGCTCGCGGATGGATTCGAGTTCGCTGGCGTAGCGCGCCTTGGCTGTATAGGTCATGGGAGGATTCCGGCCGGGGGCAAATTGCCATTGTAGGGCGCCGGCCGCCTGCTGCGCATGCGTCGCAGGCGGACTCAGTGCAGGCCGAAATCCGCGCGTGTGGTTTTTCCCTTGTCCTCGATGCCCTCGGCAGTGAGTTTTGGCTGCTTGATGGACACCCGCTTGTCGTCGAGCTTGCCATGCAGCCAGGTCTGCACGGCGGCGGCGCGGCGCTCGGCCAGGGAACGCATGGCGGCGGTGTCCACGCTGACATGGGTCTCCAGCAGGCTGCGCATTTCGTCGGGCTTCAGCGACTTGTTGAGGCCGATGAAGTCGTGTGGCTTCTCGAAATCCGCGTGCTTGTATGCGCGTTTGAGAAAGTGCTCGTATTCGTCGGGCGTGATCGACAGCGTGGCCAGCGTGGCTTCGGGCGTGTTGGCATCGGGCTTGCCGCCGGACTGGTCGGCCAGTTTCTCGCGACGGACCAGATCGTCGACGGTCACCTTGCGCAAGCCATCTTCGTCCTTTGACGGGTCGACGCGGCCGGTGATGTCGAGGGTGAGCGAAGGCTTCTTGCTGAGCATGCTCACGATCTGCCCCAGACGATCCTGGGCGTGCCCATCCAGCACGGCCGATCCCGGCGCGAACTCGACGTAGCCCAGGTCCTCGTGGTTGCCGCCGCCAAAGGCCGAGGCGAGCAGGCGGAACGGTGCCGTGGCGGCCCGGGCGATGAGGTTGCCGAACGCACGCCAGATCATCCCGCCCAGACTGAACTGCGGATCGTCCAGCGAGCCGGATACCGGCACATTCACGTCGATATTGCCCTCGGTGTCCTTGAGCAAGGCCACCGCCAGCTTCACCGGCAGGTGCGAGATGCCCGGGCTCGTCATGCGGTCGCCGAAGGTCAGCTGGGTGATGAAGATGTGGTTGTCGGCGCTGAGCTTGCGCTGGTCCAGCAGGTAGTGCACATCGGCGGTGAGCTTGCCCGCCGTGATGGGGTAGCCGGTGTACCTGCCGGAATAGGCGCTGAGCCGGGTCAGTTCGACATCGGTGGCCTTGCCCTTGATGTCGAGGAAAGCCACCGGCGCGAGCGGGTTGATCGTGCCGCTGATGTCCACCGGCGAGTTGTCGTCCAGCTGCGCCTGCACGGCCAGATCGGCTGGCGGGTCGCCGGCCGTGGTACCGAAGGCGCCGATCTTGCCGGTGAGCTTGGTGAGGTTGGCGGTGTAATTGGGTTTGATGAAATTGTCGGTGTAGTTGAGCTGGCCGTTGACCAGGGTTATCTGGCCGATATGGATGTCCGCGGCGGGCGCGGTCGCTGCAGCCGCTGCCGGTGATTGCGGCGCTGCGGCCGGGGCATTGTTCTGGGCGCGGGTCACCGAGACGGGCGCCTGTGCTTCCTTGGCGATCACATCGGACAGGTTGAGCCGGCCATTGCTGTTGACGATGACGCGGGCATAGAAGGCATCGAGCACCAGCCCCCCCAGGTGCAGGCGCGGCACGCCACTGCCGTAGCGCAGGTCGATATGGGAGCCGGCCAGCGAACGCCAGCGCATGAGGTCGTCGCCGGTGAGCTTGTCCTGCACGCGCACCAGTTCGAACGCGGCGTCACCTTTGTAGTCCAGCTTGGGCTCGGACTTGCGTCCGTCGTAATGCAGCTTGCCCTTGCTGCTCAGTCGCGCGCTGGTGACGTTCACGTTCAGGGGAACCCTGGCGTAGGGCACGAAGCCGGCGACGTCCAGTCGTGTCGTGGTCAGCTGCAGATCGGCGACGGTGGGCAGCGGCTGAAGTGTGCCGCCCGCCGCGAACGTGCCTTTGCCCAGGCTGCCCTCAAGCTTGATCTGCCGAGGCTGGTTGAGCTTGTCGCTGAGCCCTTCGATACCGCCCTTGATGGCATCGATGAACACGACGGCCGGCTTGCCGCCGTCGAGCGTCCGATCCGTGAGGCGCAATGACCCCTTGTCGAGGCCTAGGTGCGCGATGCTCCAGTGCCATGCCGGGCTGTCGTCATGCTTCGCGGGCGCGGCGCCCTTGGCGGCGAGCAGCCGCGTCAGGTCGATGCGGTTGCCGCGCTCGCGTTGGGCATCGATCTGCAGCCCATCCGTCGTCACGGCGCCCAGCTGCGCGTCGCGACCGGCCAGGTCGAGGCGGGTGATCTTCGCATCGAGCCGGTGCCAGGCCACCGGAGGGGCGTGGCCTTTGGCCAGGGGGGCCAGCGTAAAGTCGGCGATGCCGAGCTGGGCGGGCTCGATATGCAGGTTGATCGCCTTGCCCCAGTCGAGTCGCAGCTGGCTGGTGGCATCGAGTTTGCCCTTGGCGATGCGGGCGGCCACGCCGGAAGCGGCCAGCGCCTGCAACGGCACCATGTCCACCTGCTTGAGGCCCAACGCGCCGGTGTAGCGGCCGGTATGGATATCCAGGTCGCCGCGCGCCGTGACCTCGCCGCCGTTGAGCCCCGCGCCGAGATCGAGCGTCGCCGCCGGTGCGGCGAGCGTGGCCACGCCGCGCAGATTGCCGTGCAGTTGGACAAGGTGCAGCACAGCGTTGTTGGCGTCGGTGTAGCTGACCTCGCCGTCGTCCAGCGACAGCGATGCGATGCGCATATCGGTCGGCACCGCCTTTTCGTCCGTGCCGGCCGGGGCCGGGGAAGCCAAGAGCGTATCGAAGTTGCTGTGGCCACCGGGATGCTGGGTGTAGAACACCGAGGCGTGCTGCAGCTGCATCGCGCCGAAGTGATAGCGCGAGATCAGCGGCTGTACATCGGCCAGCTCGATCGTGCCGTGGCCCAGCCGCGCGATCGCGTCGCCGTTGCTGCTGTCGAGCATGAAGTCGTCCAGTTGCAGGTGCCCGGTGAGCTGTACCTGCGGTGTCGGCTGGGCCTGCACGAAATGCAGCGCCAGCTGGCCGCTCAGCGTGCCCTTGGGAATCGCCACGGGCAGCGGCTTCGGCACGTAGCCCAGGTAGCGCGGCAGGTCGAGGCGGTCGAGCCGGAAGTCCACGGTGGACTCGCGGCTGCTGGCAAATGGCTTGGTGCGGCCGTCGATGCGCAGCGGGCTGCCATCTACCGTCATCGCCAGCAACGGCTGCACGAAGATGTCGGTGTCGCTGGGCAGGTTGGCCAGAAACGGAATGCCCAGATCGAGGTGCTCGATATGGTGCTGGCTGCCCAGCACGCGATCGTCGAAGCGGATATCGCCATTCTGGATGCGGATGTTGGACAGGGCGAATCGCGCCGGCATGCTGTTCGGCGGCGAAGGCTGCCCGGCGAAGCGATCGATCAGGTCGGAGAAGTTGAAGCGCTGATTGGCCTCGCGCGTGATGGCGATGCGCGGACCGTCCAGTTCCAGCTCGTCCAGCACCGGCGCCAGGCGGAACAGCGAGCCCCACGAGGCATTGATACGCAACCGGTCGATGTCGACGAACGGCGTATGGCCGTCCGGATCGGGCAGATGCAGTTTTTCCATCTGCAGGTTCAGGGTGAACGGGTTGAACCGCACCTGTCCCAGCGTGAGCGGCCGACCCAGCATCGCCACGGCATGATTCTGCAGGTAGTTGCGCAGCAGCGGCGGCACCGCAAAGAAGCCGAGCAGGCCATAGACCAGCACCAGTACAGCCAGGATGAGCGCGGTGCGACGGGTGCGGTGCGAGCGGCTGGCGACTTGCGCGCGCGCGCGCGTGGAACCCCAGAGGGCGCGAAGACGCGACGAGCTCGACCCGGACATACCGACTCCATGGAAATGCTTGTTGGGCTGGTTCGATCCGGCACTGGCCCCTTGGATGGCGGGCATCGACCGTAGCTGCAAAATCTACTGCTGCGCGGCTTAATGCAAGTAGTACCGTGCGGCCCCGGTGCCGGGGACCGGCGGTTGCCGGTCAGATCACAATCCCGGTGGGCTGGCTGTGCGCCCGGTGATCAGTTCCAGGAGCAGACGACCTTGCCGCAGGTGCCGGCGTCCATCAGGTCGAAGCCTTTCTGGAAATCGTCGATATGGATCTGGTGCGTGAGCACCTTCTGCAGCGGGAAGCCGGTCAGCACCATCTGGGTCATCTTGTACCAGGTCTCGTACATCTTGCGTCCGTAGATGCCTTGAAGGGTGAGGCCTTTGAAGATCACCTTGTCCCAGTCGATGCCGGCGCCGCGGGGCATGATGCCCAGCATGGCGATCTTGCCGCCGTGGTACATGCAGTCGAGCATGTCGCCGAACGCGCGCGGGTTGCCGCTCATCTCCAGGCCCACGTCGAAGCCTTCGATATGCAGGTCCTTGACCGTGTCCTTCAGCGACTGCTTGGAAACGTTGACCACGCGCGTCGCGCCCATGTCGGCGGCGAGCTTGAGGCGGTAGTCGTTGACATCGGTGACCACCACGTTGCGCGCGCCGACGTGCTTGCAGATGCCGGCGGCGATGATGCCGATGGGGCCGGCGCCGGTGATCAGCACGTCCTCGCCGATCAGGTCGAATTCCAGCGCGCAATGCGCGGCATTGCCGTACGGATCGAAGAACGCGGCCAGCTCGGACGGGATCTGGTCCGGAATCGGCCACAGGTTCGAGGCCGGCATCGTCATGTACTCGGCGAACGCGCCGTTGCGGTTCACGCCGATGCCGATGGTGTTGGGGCACAGGTGCTGGCGGCCGGCGCGGCAGTTGCGGCAATGACCGCAGACGATGTGGCCCTCGGCGGAGACGCGGTCGCCGATCTTGTAGCCGGTCACGCCGGGGCCGATCTCGACGATGCGGCCGACGAACTCATGGCCAATGGTGAGGCCGGGCTTGATCGTGCGCTGGCTCCACTCGTCCCACTTGTAGATGTGCAGGTCGGTGCCGCAGATGGCCGTCTTCTCCATCTTGATCAGCACTTCGTTCGGGCCCACCGCCGGCAGCGGTACCTCTTCCATCCAGATGCCTTGTTCGGGCTTGCGCTTGACCAGGGCTTTCATCGTCTGCGGCATGGGAAATCCATTGTTTGGCCCGCGTGGCGGGCAGGGAGACGGCAATTATAGAGGGATCGTCCCGGGCACCGAAGAGGCATCGGTGGCATGGCGGCGAACCGGATCGGCGGCCCGCACCCTGTCGATAGACATTATCGCCATCGCGCAGGTTTACGGCACAGAGGCCAGTCCATGCCGCAAGAAAATACGATGTGACCTGATGCCAGTCCGGATGAAAGGAGTTGCCCATGCGTCGTGTTCTGCTCGCTGTCGCGCTGACCGCGCTACATGCAGGCGACGATCGCGTGGAAGGACTCGCAGCACCTGCCGGTCTATCCGGACGCGACCAGCTCGCTGCACGTCACCTTCGGCAACGTGCAAGGCATCGCGCCGCGCGACGGCGTGAGCTACGCGCCGTTTACCACGGTGCAGGGCATTCTGGAAAAGGCACCGGCGTCGAGCCGTTCAACTCGCCAAAGGCCGAACTCGCCGCGATCAAGGCCAAGGCATTCGGCGGTTATGCGTCACCGTAACTGGGTACGCTGCCGGTCGACTTCCTCGCCGACCTGGATATCACCGGTGGCAACTCCGGCTCGCCGGCGATGGACGCGAACGGCCAGCTGGTCGGCCTGGCGTTCGACGGCAACTGGGAGTCGGTGAGTGGCGACTGGCTGTTCAACCCGCAGCTCAATCGCTCCATCCGGGTCGACGTGCGCTACATGCTGTGGGTGATGCACCACCTCGATCACGCCGACAACCTGCTGAAGGAAATGGGCGTGCCAACGAAATAAGGCTGTAGGAGCGCACCTTGTGCGCGATGCTCTTTCTCCAATGACCGGCAAAAGCATCGCGCACAAGGTGCGCTCCTACAGGGTCGTCGCAGCTCAGATATCCAGCCGGTCGTAGCTGCGCTTGAACACGATCGGCTGTTGCACGGCCGGCGTGGTCCATGTTTCGGTGACGGTCAGATGATGGCCGTCGGGTGACTGTATCCAGTCCTGCCGGAGCCGGACGCCGCCTTCGAATTGCATGGAGATCTGCAGGCCTTCGGCAGTCAGTCGGGCCTGCACCAGCGCGTTGCCGCTGAGTGACTGACGCGTGCTGCCGTCGAGCCGGCCGTCCAACTGGTCCTTGTCGTCGAACGCCACGCGGATATCCCGGGCATCCTGCTGCACATTCATCAAAGAATCGTGGGCCAGCAGCGGTGGCGGATCGTCGGGAGCAGCCGTACCGTTGTCGGTGGTCGCGGCCTTGTCGTGGCTTCGACCGCCACCAGCATGGCCATGACCGCCGCCACCCATGCCGCGGCCACCGCCATGTCCACCAGGTGTGTGGCTTGCCGGTGTGCTCGCTACGGCGGCGCCGGCCGGCTGCTGCACGGGTTGTTCGCGTTTCTTTTCCGCGCGCAGGCGTGCCGCGATGTCGGATGAACTGTCGCTCTGCTGTTCGTTCAACCGCCATGTGCCGCTGAAATCGGGCATTGAAGGACCGGCCGCACGCACCGCCAGCGAGGACATCGCCAGCAGCAGCGCCAGCGACAGGCAACGCGATTTCGGGAACGTCAAGGGAAATACCTCTGAGGGTCGGCAGGGGCGATGTGACGGTCATCGGGACGCTGTCATCCCGTCAGGTCGCGGCATGGCAGCTCGCTCAAACGCATTGCTCGATGCAGCGGTTGACCGCGGCAGCGGATAGCCATGCGCCCGTTACAATGGACCGATGCCCGTCGATCATCGCCCCCTCGCCATCTTCCTGATGGGTCCTACCGCCTCAGGCAAGACCGCGCTGGCGTGCGGGCTGAGCGAGCGCTTTGCGCTGGATCTGGTCAGTGTGGATTCGGCGCTGGTTTACCGCGGCATGGACATCGGCACGGCCAAGCCCGATGCGGCGACCTTGGCGCGCTACCCGCACGCGTTGATCGACATTCGCGATCCCGGCCAGCCGTATTCGGCGGCGGACTTCCGTGCCGACGCGTTGCCGGTGATGCGGCAGATCAGTGCGCGGGGCAGGGTGCCGCTGCTGGTCGGCGGCACCGGGCTGTATTTCCGCGCGCTGCAGCAGGGGCTGTCCGATTTGCCGGAGGCCGATCCGGCGATCCGGGCGCGGCTTTCCGCGGAGGCCGAACAGGTGGGCTGGCCCGCCCTGCATGTGCGACTGGCGCAGCAGGATCCCGCGGCGGCGGCACGGATCGGCTGCAACGACGCGCAACGCCTGCAGCGCGCCTTGGAAGTTATCGAGCTCACCGGCCGGCCGCTGTCCGAACTGCAACGGGGCGGCGCGACGGGGCACTTCCCGTGGCGCGTGCTCAAGCTGGCGCTGCTCCCCGAAGACCGGCGCGTCCTGCACGAACGCATCGCCCTGCGTTTCGACATCATGCTGGCGGCGGGTTTTCTCGACGAAGTTCGCGCACTGCGCGCACACGGCGACCTGCATGCCGAGCTGCCGGCGATCCGGGCCGTGGGCTACCGGCAGGCGTGGGAGCATCTGGACGGCCTGACCGACCCGGCCGAATTCCGCGACAAGGCCATCTTCGCCACCCGTCAGCTGGCCAAGCGCCAGATCACCTGGCTGCGCAGCGACTATGGCGCCCGCCTGTTCGATCCCGATCGGCCCGGCCTGGCCGCGCGCGTCGCCGACGCCGTGCAGCTGTTTCTGGGTGGCCGGGACCAATCGGCCTAGCCATAACGACCGGATAGCCTCGCGGGCGTGACCCAGTGCACTTGCGCTACGCGAAAATCCCCTTTCATCAAGTATTTGAAAGCAGCTAACATCCCAGCATGTTGGGCCGGGGCGCCTCTGGCGTTTTTTCTTCGGTCTGTGTGCCGTGGCAAGGGGAGAACAAGAAATGTCCAAGGGACAATCGTTGCAGGATCCGTTTTTGAATGCATTGCGGCGCGAACGCGTGCCGGTCGCCATCTATCTGGTCAACGGCATCAAGCTGCAGGGGACGGTCGAGTCGTTCGACCAGTTCGTGGTGCTGCTGCGCAACCAGGTGAGTCAGATGGTCTACAAGCACGCCATCTCCACCGTGGTACCGAGCCGCAATGTGCGTATCGGCAATGGCCATGACGGTCATGAAGGCCATGAAGGCCACGACGGGCCGGCATCCGCCGACGCGGACGCTTGATAGACGGGGCATCAGCCCGCATGAAGTGGGTCTGACCCTGAAGGATCGCACCCACTAGTGTTCGATAGAAAAGAGAAAGGCGACCGCGCGGTTCTTGTCTTGCCGCATTCGCGCGGCGAGGGCGATACGGCGCGCCGTGCCGAGGAATTCGCCGAACTGGTGAAGTCCGCCGGTGCCGACGTGCTGGGCGTGGTCGCGGCCCGCGTCGAGGATCCCAACCCGCGCTATTACATCGGCAGCGGCAAGGCGGACGAAGTCGCCGAGGCGGCGCGGGCGCTGGAGGCCGACGTGGTGCTGGTCGACCACGTGCTCACCCCGGTTCAGGAACGCAACCTCGAGAAGCACCTGGGCATCCGCGTGGTCGACCGTGCCGGCCTGATCCTGGACATCTTCGCCCAGCGTGCGCGCTCGCACGAAGGCAAGCTCGAAGTGGAGCTGGCCCAGCTCAAGCATCTGGCCACCCGCCTGGTACGCGGCTGGACCCATCTGGATGCGCAGCGCGGCGGTGCCATCGGCAACCGCGGTCCCGGCGAAACCCAGCTGGAAACCGACCGCCGATTGATCGGCGTGCGCGTGAAGATGCTGACCAAGCGGCTGGAAAAGGTGCAGACCCAGCGCGGCCAGCAGCGCCGCTCGCGCCTGCGCAACACGGTGCCGCAGGTAGCACTGGTCGGCTATACCAACGCCGGCAAGTCGACCCTGTTCAATGCGCTGACCACCGGCGACGTCTACGCCGCCAACCTGCTGTTCGCCACGCTCGACCCGACCGTGCGCAAGCTGGAGGGCCTCAGCTGCGGGCCGGCCGTGCTGGCCGATACGGTGGGTTTCATCCGCGAGCTGCCGCACGATCTGGTCGCCGCCTTCCGCGCCACCCTGGCCGAGGCACGCGATGCGGATCTGCTGCTGCACGTCAGCGATGCCGCCGACGAGGAGCGCGAGCACCTGCATCGCGTGGTCGACAACGTGCTGGAAGAGATCGACGCCGGCGACGTGCCGCAGCTGCACATCATGAACAAGATCGACCTGGCCGGCGCCGAGCCGCGCATCGACCGCGATGCCGCCGGCAAGCCCGTGCGGGTCTGGCTGTCCGCCGCCACCGGCGTCGGCCTCGATCTGCTGCGCCAGGCGCTGGGCGAACTGCTCGGCGGCGAACGGGTGCAGTCCGCGCTGCAGTTGCCGTTGACGGCGGGCCGGCTGCACGCGCGCCTGAAGGCGGCCGGCGCCATCAGCGGCGAGACGGTGGACGAGCACGGCTGGCAGTTGCGCATCGACGCGCCGCGCAGCGTGATCGCGCCGCTCAGCGGAGGCGATCCCGCCGAAACCCTGCTGCTGCGCGAGCTGCTCGCCGTGGCGGAATAAGGCGCCGGCTCTGCTAGAATATCCAGCGTTTGTGCGGCCAACTCCTCATCGGGCCGTACACCATCGACAGCTCAGGCTGAATCTCATGTGTAACCCGGTGCCAAGCATGTCCTGGACGGGGTTGCCGGCCTCCGACGGCCTCAAGGAGACTGACAGTGGCATGGAATGAACCCGGCAAGAACGGGCAGAACGATCCGTGGAACAGGAAGCGTCCCTCCGGCAAATCGCCGCTGGACGACCTGCTCGACAATGCGAAGAGCCATCTGGGCAAGCTGGGGCAGGGTCCCGGCAGCATCCTTCTGGCCGTGCTGGTGCTGGTGGTGGTCTTCCTGCTGCTGAGCAGCTACACCATCGTGGGTGCGCGCCAAGCCGGCGTGATACTGCGCTTCGGTCAGTACTCGCGCACGCTGGCGCCGGGCTTCCACCTGAAGCTGCCGCAGCCGATCGAGTCGGTCACCAAGGTCGAGGCCACGCGGATCCGCTCGGTCAACGACAAGGTGGCCATGCTGACCAAGGACGAGAACATCATCACCATCGACTTCACCGTGCAGTACCAGGTGGATGATTCGCGCAAATACCTGTTCTCGCTGAACGACCCGGACGGCACCATCGGCGCCGCGGCCGAGGCCGCCGTGCGCTCGGTGATCGGCAGCAGCGACATGGACCAGATCCTGTCCGCCGCCGGCGCCAGCCTGGTCAGCGAAGCCCAGGTGGCCTTGCAGAAGACGCTGGACAGCTACGATTCCGGCCTGCGCGTCACCGAGGTCAGCTTCCAGAACGTGTCCCCGCCGAACGAAGTGAAGGACGCCTTCGACGACGTCAACAACGCCCGCGAAGACAAGCAGAGCATCGAGAACGGCGCCCTGGCGTACGCGAGCAAGGTGGTGCCGGTCGCGCGTGGCGATGCCGCGCGCATCGCGGCCGAAGCCGCCGGCTACAAGGCGGCGCGGATCGCCCGTGCGCAAGGCGACACTGCCGGCTTCGACCTGATCCTGGCCCAGTACAAGGCTGCGCCGGAGGTGACCCGCAAGCGCCTGTGGCTGGAAACCATGGAGCAGGTGATGGCCGACAACCCCAAGGTGATCGACAGCTCCGGCGGCCGCAACATCATCAACCTGCCGCCACTGCAGGGCGCGGCGGCCGCGCCTGAAACCGGTTCGGCCACGGTCGGCGCGATCTCGCCGGCGCCGGCGCCGGCCGGCAGCAATGCAGCCGACAAGGGGACGCAGCCATGATGAAGATCGCTTCCGCCGTCGTCGCGCTTCTGCTCATCCTGCTCGGCCTCAACAGCATGTTCGTGGTCGGCGAAGGACATAGCGCCCTGCTGCTGCAGTTCGGCCGCATCGTGCATACCGACTACCAGCCCGGCCTGCACTTCAAGATTCCGGTGCTGCAGCAGGTGATACATTTCGACAAGCGCATCCTGTCGCTGGATGCTCCGCCGGAGCGCTATTTCACCTCCGAGAAAAAGAGCGTCAACGTCGACTTCTACGTGAAGTGGCGCGTGGCCGACAACGCCGCGTACTACCGCGCCACCGGCGGCGACGAGCTGACCGCCGCGCAGCGGCTGACCCCGATCGTGAAGGATGCGCTGCGCTTCGAATTCAACGCGCGCACCTTGCCCGACCTGATCTCCGGCGGGCGCAAGGACATCACAGAGCGCGTACGTGCCCAGACCGATACCTCGGCGCGCAAGAACCTCGGCATAGCGGTCGTCGACGTGCGCATCAAGCGCATCGACCTGCCCAACGAGGTCAGCGAATCGGTCTACAAGCGCATGCGCGCAGAGCGCCTGCAACTGGCCAACGAACTGCGCTTCACCGGGCAGGAGTCGGCCGAGACGATCCAGGCCGACGCCGACCGGCAAGGCCAGGTACTGCGCGCCGACGCCCAGCGCGACGCGGCCAAGGTTCGCGGCGAAGGCGACGCTCAGGCGGCGGCGATCTACGCGCAGGCGTACAGCCAGGATCCGGAGTTCTTCGCGTTCTACCGTAGTCTGCAGGCGTACAAGAAGTCGTTCGAGGACGGCAAGGGCGTGCTGATCATGAAACCGGACGACGAGTTCCTGCGCTACTTCGGCCAGCCCGCCGCCAAGCGCTGAGCCGGCGGATTTCGGCGCGGTATTTCGAACCATCCGTCATTCCGCCGCGGGCCGGAATGACGAGCAAACATTTGACGATGCCCATCAGTGGTCATCACCGACGAAGCGAGAACAGCATGGGTAAGTCAGTAGTCATTCTTGGTGCCCAGTGGGGCGACGAAGGCAAGGGCAAGATCGTCGACCTGCTGACCGAGCGGGTCAGTGCCGTGGCCCGTTTCCAGGGTGGCCACAACGCCGGCCACACGCTAGTGATCAAGGGCAAGAAGACCGTGCTGCACCTGATCCCCTCGGGCATCCTGCGCGACGACGCGCTGTGCCTGATCGGCAACGGCGTGGTGCTGTCGCCCGAGGCGCTGATCCAGGAAATCGCCGAGCTCGAGGCCAACGGCGTCGAAGTGCGCTCGCGCCTCAAGATCAGCCCGGCCACGCCGCTGATCATGCCGTACCACATCGCCGTCGATAAGGCGCGCGAGATCGCCGCCGGCGGCAAGGCCATCGGCACCACCGGCCGCGGCATCGGCCCCGCGTACGAGGACAAAGTCGCCCGCCGCAGCGTGCGCGTGGCCGACCTGATGTACCCGCACGAGCTGCCGGCGCTGATCAAGACCGCGGTGGACTACCACAACTTCATCCTCACCCAGTGGCTGAAGGTAGAGCCGGTCGATTACGACACCGTGCTGAAAGATGCGCTGGCCTGGGGCGAGTACATCCGCCCGATGGTCGACGACGTCGCCACCATCCTGCACGACGTGCGCAAGGACGGCGGCAACATCCTGTTCGAAGGCGCGCAGGGCGCGCTGCTCGACATCGACCACGGCACCTATCCCTACGTCACCTCCAGCAACACCACCATCGGTGGCGCGCTCGCCGGCACCGGCGTGGGCGCGCGCGACATCGACTACGTGCTGGGCATCTGCAAGGCTTACGCCACCCGCGTCGGCAGCGGCCCGTTCCCGACCGAATTGAACGATGAGATGGGCGAGCGCCTGCGCAAGGTCGGCAACGAGTTCGGCGCCAGCACCGGCCGCCCGCGCCGCTGCGGCTGGATCGACCTGGTCGCGCTCAAGCGCGCCACCCAGATCAACGGCATCAACGGCCTGGCCATCACCAAGCTCGACGTGCTCGACGGCCTGGAAACCGTCAAGGTCTGCATCGCCTACGAATACCGGGGCAAGCGCCGCGAACTGGCTCCGCTCGACGCCGACGGCTGGGACGAGTGCAAGCCGGTCTACCTGGAATTCCCCGGCTGGGAAGAATCCACCGCCGGCATCCGCGACTGGAACCAGCTGCCACCCGCCGCCCGCGCCTACCTGCGCGCGGTGGAAGAGCTCTCCGGCTGCAAACTCGCCCTGGTCGCCACTGGTGCGGATCGCGACGACACCATCGTGCTGGATGATCCGTTCGCCTGATCGCCGCCACTCATAGATTGGAATCAAAGGCCCCGCATTGCGGGGCTTTTGTTGGCTGGGGCACCCACAGACAGCCATAAAGCTGGGTAGGTCACAGGCTATAATAAATAAAGTGTCTGGTATTATGGACATTTATATAAATATGTCCGATATTCGAGACATGGATACCCAAGCCCTCATGAGCGATATCGGCCAACAGATTCGACTGTTGCGCAAGCGTCGTGGCCTCACTCAAGCCGCGCTGGCCGAGCGTGCCGGCATGGCGCGTTCCAAACTGGTGCTGCTGGAACAAGGCAGCGGCTCGGTGGCATTCGAGAGCTACGCCCGCATCGCTGCGGCGCTTGATGCGGCGTTCCGTCTGGAGCCGGCGCAGCGCCCGATCTTCGAGGAACTCGCGGAGCATTACCGTGAGTAGGGGAACGGCCGCTGTCGTGCAGGCGCAAGTGTTGACGCCGCAAGGTGTAAGCGGCGATCTGCACCACGAAGCCGGTCAATACGAATTCCGTTATTCGGGCACCACACCGGATGTGGCGGTCAGCCTGACCATGCCGGTGCGACGCGATCAATACCGTGCCACGCAACTGCTGCCGATCTTCCAGCAAAGCCTGCCGGAAGGCTTTGTGCTGGAACAACTGCGCCTGCGCCTGGCCAAGCTCACCCAGCTCGATCCCATGCTGCTGCTCGCGCTTACCGGGCACGATGGTGCGATTGGCCGTCTATGCGTGCAATCGCCCGAGGTCGAACGCCTGCTCGGCAACGCGCAGACGGAAGCGAAGGGTGAACGACTGTCCGATATCCTCGCCTGGGACGGCACCGAAAACCTGTTCACCGAGCTGGTGGAACGCTACCTGTTGCGCACCGGCGTTTCCGGCGTGCAGCCCAAGGTGCTGGTACCCGAGCGCACTGACGCAGGTGCATCCAAAGCCACCCTCGTCGCCGGCGATCTGATCGTGAAAAGCGGGCAGGCCCAGTACCCGGGGCTGGCAATCAACGAATTCGTCTGCATGTCGATTGCGCGTGCCGCGAACATTCCCGTGCCCGAGTTCTTTCTATCCGACAGGCATGATTTGTTCGTGATGCGACGCTTCGATCGCGATGCGCAAGGCATGCCGCTCGGCTTTGAGGACATGGCCACGCTGATGGGTCTGGGCACGCAACAGAAGTACGAAGGCAGCTACGAGCGCCTGACCAAGGTCATCCGCAACAACTGCCCGGCCGAAAACGTACGGGCCGCACTGACCCAGCTGTTCGATACCGTGGCGCTGTCGGTGATCGTGGGTAACGGCGATGCCCATCTGAAAAATTTCGGTCTGCTCTATACCCACCCCGCCGTGGCCGACTGTCGCATGGCGCCGGCTTACGACATCGTCAACACCACCGCGTACCTTCCCGACGATGCACTGGCGCTGACTCTCAGCGGCAGCAAGAGTTTTCAGGCTGCGCGTCTGCATCTGCTGGAGTTGGCCGCACGCTGCGACATCGAACAACCGCGTGAACGCATCGGACACCTGCTGATAGCCTGCGCTCAGCAGCTGCAAACCCATGCTGACCTGCTCGATGAAGTGCCCGCCGTGAAGCAGGCCTTGCACCACTGCATGCAGCGAATGGAAGCGGGGTTCAGTCGCCCACTGGCACCACGCTGATTTCGGCAGCCATGTTGCGGGCCCTGCATGCGGCCTTGACGGAAGCCATGCTGACGGGAGCACCTGACCGGGGTCGGGAAAAATGTCGGGCAGAGTGTGGGGGAAAATCCTGGCTGCCGACTATGCCGCCGAATCGATGATCTCCTTCAGCGTCTGCTCCACCGCGCGCGCCGCCTCGGTAATCCGCGGGTCGTCGGAGATCAGCGACAACTGCGCGGTCGGCTGCACCATGCCGATCCAGGTCTTGCCGTGATCCTCGTAGGTCGAGATGCGGCAGGGCAGCGCCATGTTCAGCGACATGTCCATGCCCAGCACCTCCGCCGCCTGCCGCGAGTTGCAGACCTCCATCACCAGGCACTCGTTGGGCAGGTCGAAGCCCTTGTCGGCCAGCGTCGCCACCACGCGGCCGCAGGCAACGATCTCGCCGCGTGCGACCCGCAGGCGTCATGATCGACCTGCCGATACCAATCCCAGGGGGCAACATGACTGCACTTACCGACCGCTTCAGCCGCGCCGTCGACTACGCCCGCATCGCCCACGCCGCGCAGTTCCGCAAGGGCTCCCGCATTCCGTACATCTACCACCTGCTCGGCGTGGCCAGCCTGGTGATCGAGTTCGGCGGCAGCGAAGACCAGGCCATCGCCGGCCTGCTGCACGACACCCTAGATGATTGCGGCGCCGCGCACGAAGCAATGATCCGCGTGGAGTTCGGCGACACCGTCGCCAACATCGTCAAGGACTGCACGGACGGCACCGCCGAAGGCAAGGCCAGCCACACCGACCCCGACGCCAAGCGCCGCGACTGGATCGAACGCAAGCTCGCCTACCTCGCGCACCTGCGGGCGGCATCCGAGCAGACCTTGCTGGTCTCCGCCTGCGACAAGCTGCACAACGCGCGGGCCATCGCGCAGGACTTGGAGAATCCGGACGTGGACACGCGCGTGTTCGAGCGTTTTACCGGCGGGCGCGAGGGCACGCTGGGCTACTATCAGGCGCTGGCGGAAATCTTTTCCGCGCGCAACGTACCGGCTGCCAGGGTGCTCGATGCGACGGTGGAGTGGATGCATGAGCTGGCGGGGGCGGGCTCGCGCGTAGCGCTTGCTGTCACCTCGATGGGGTGATCGCCGGCTGACAACCGTGATAGGTGGGAAGGCCCCGCATCGCTGGGGTATTTCGCTTGCCGAAGCCGGTCGACGCAGTACAGACTTGGAGTTCTTCTGCGCCGCCTCATGGCGGCGCACGGTAGTCGCGGCTTTGCGATTGCCGGGATGTTGCGTGACTTTGCATTTCATTGGACCAAGATGGCCATCAAGAAATCCGAGCTCTATTCCTCTCTCTGGGCCAGCTGCGACGCCTTGCGCGGCGGCATGGATGCCAGCCAGTACAAGGATTACGTGCTGGTGCTGCTGTTCATCAAGTACGTCAGCGACAAGTACGCCGGCGTGCCGTTTGCGGCGATCACGGTGCCCGAAGGTGCCAGCTTCAAGGACATGATCGCGCTGAAGGGCAAGAGCGACATCGGCGACCAGATCAACAAGAAGATCATCGGGCCGCTGAAGGACGCCAACCGGCTGTCCGAGATGCCGGACTTCTATGACGCTACCAAGTTGGGCAGCGGCAAGGAGATGGTCGACAAGCTCACCGACCTGATCAGCATCTTCGAGAACAAGGCGCTGGATTTCTCGAAGAACCGTGCCGAGGGCGACGACATCCTCGGAGATGCCTACGAATACCTGATGCGTCACTTCGCCACCGAGAGCGGCAAGAGCAAGGGCCAGTTCTACACGCCGGCCGAAGTCAGCCGGATCATGGCGCAGGTGCTCGGCATCCGCGACGCGAAAACCAGCAACGCCACCACCGTGTATGACCCGACATGCGGCTCGGGATCGCTGCTGCTGAAAGTGGCCGATGAGGCGCGCAGCAAGCTGACCATCTACGGCCAGGAAAAAGACGCCACCACCGCCGGCCTGGCGCGCATGAACATGATCCTGCACGACAACGCCGAAGCGCAGATCGTGCAGGGCAATACGCTGACCGACCCGAAGTTCATGGACAAGGGTGCGTTGCGCACGTTCGATTACGTGGTCGCCAATCCGCCGTTCTCCGACAAGCGCTGGAGCACCGGCCTCGATCCGCTCAACGACCCATTCGAGCGCTTTGCGTCCTTCGGCACGCCGCCGGCCAAGCAGGGCGACTATGCCTACCTGCTGCACATCGTGCGTTCGCTCAAGAGCACCGGCAAGGGCGCGTGCATCCTGCCGCATGGTGTGCTGTTTCGCGGCAACGCCGAGGCCGAGATTCGCCGCAACCTGGTGCGCAAGGGCTACATCGCCGGCATCATCGGCCTGCCGGCCAATCTGTTCTACGGCACCGGCATTCCCGCCTGCATCGTGTTCGTCGACAAGCACGGCGCGCATGCGCGCAAGGGCATCTTCATGCTCGACGCCAGCAGCGGCTTCATGAAGGACGGCCCGAAGAACCGCCTGCGCTCGCGCGACGTGCACCAGATCGTCGACGTGTTCACGCGGCGGCTGGATATCCCGAAGTATTCGCGCATGGTGCCATTCGCCGAGATCGAGAAGAACGACTACAACCTCAACCTGCCGCGCTACATCGACAGTCAGCAGGCCGAGGACCAGCAGGATATCGAAGGCCATCTCAAGGGCGGCATCCCGCTCGCCGACGTCGACGCGTTGCAGCGTTACTGGGAGGTCTGCCCCGACCTGCGCAAGACGCTGTTCAAACCCAACCGCACCGGTTACGTGGACCTGGCCGTCGACAAGGCCGCGATCAAGTCCACCATCTACGAACACCCGCAGTTCGCCGCCTTCATCGACGGCATGAATACCCATTTCGATCGCTGGCGCAAGAAAAGTGCCGCTGCGCTCAAATCACTCGATGCCGGCTGTCACCCCAAGGACGTGATTGCCAACTTGTCGGAAAAACTGCTGGCGCATTACACCGGCCAGCCGTTGATCAATGGCTACGATGTCTACCAGCACCTGATGGACTATTGGGCCGAGACGATGCAGGACGACCTGTACCTCATCGCCGCGGACGACTGGAAGACCAGCACCTATCGGGTGATCGAGCAGAAGAAAAACAAGGACGGCAAGGTCACGAAGGAAGTGGACAAGGGCTGGGCCTGCGATCTGCTGCCGAAGTCGCTGATCGTGGCGCGCTACTTTGCCGCTGAGAAGGCGGCTGTCGATCAGCTTGCCACCGATGTCGAAGTCACCGAGGCGCAACTGACCGAGCTGGAAGAAGAACACAGCGGTGAGGATGCGGTGTTCTCCGGCTTCGACAAAATTAATACGAAAGCGGTGAAAGAGCGGCTGGACGAGATCGGCGACGACCGCGAAGCACGCGACGAGATCGCGGTGCTCAAGCGCTGGCAGAAGCTGGATCGCGAGAAGGCGGCGTTGAAGAAGCAGCTCAAAGAGGCCGAGGCGGCGCTGGATGCGGCGGCTTATGCGAAGTATCCGCAGCTTTCCGAGGGCGAGATCAAGACGTTGGCGGTGGACGACAAATGGCTGGGGGCGCTGGCCGTCGCCATTCACGGTGAGATGGATCGGATCAGCCAAGGGCTGACGCGGCGTGTGCGGGAATTGGTCGAGCGTTACGAAGCGCGGTTGCCGCAGATCGTGAATCGATTGGCCCCGTTGCAGACCAAGGTCGACACCCATCTTCAGCGGATGGGTTTTGCATGGAAGTGAAAGAGGCCTGTGCAACTTACGATGCACCGATCACCATGTCAGCGGGATACAAGCAGACTGAGGTTGGGATTATTCCTGAAGATTGGACTATTGCTAGTCTTTCTACGATTTCGGCTTTTATCACCAAGGGCGCAACACCAACCACGTATGGCTTCAAATGGGAGCAAGAGGGGATTCTATTCCTGCGTAGCGAATGCGTGGCAGAGGATGGTCTAGACCTCTCGCAGTCTATGCGCATCTCAGATGCGGCACACGCGACTCTTGGCCGAAGCCAAGTTACTGATGGTGACATCCTCGTTACGATCACAGGCAATGTAGGTCGTGCAATTTTCTTTCGTAGCGTAGAACCTGCGAATATCAATCAACACATTGCTAGAGTCCGGATTCGCGCGAATACGAAGGCCGATTTCGTCTATCACTTTCTTACACTTCCACAGTGTCGCGCTCGGTTTAACTCCATTACGACCGGCCAAGCTTATCCGCAGATCAGCCTAAAGCAGGTACGTGAAGCACCGATCGCGATCCCCCCGTCCAGAGCCGAGCAAGAAGCCATCGCCGAGGCCTTGAGCGATGCGGATGCGCTGATCGAATCGCTGGAACAGCTCATCGCCAAGAAGCGCCAGATCAAGCAAGGCACCATGCAGGCCTTGCTGACCGGCAAGCAGCGCTTGCCGAGTTTCGACGGCAAATGGCACCGGAAGGCCTTGAGCGAGCTGTTTGATTTCAGTGGAGGTTATTCCGCATCGCGCGATCAACTGTCGACGGAAGGGCACTGCTATCTGCATTACGGCGATATCCACATGTCAACAAAGTCATTCGTTGATGTCACAGCAGAGCGCCAAGAGCTGCCAAAGCTGGATATTTCGCTCAACAAGGTCAATGCCAATTCGCTGCTCAAGGATGGCGATGTAGTCTTTGTGGACGCATCCGAAGACGATGATGGAACGAGCAAGCACGTCGTCATCATCAATAGAGACAACGCGCCGTTCATTTCCGGTCTCCATACGATTGTTGCCAAAAGCAAGACAGATGAGCTTGACCATGCGTTCCGGCGTTACTGCTTTCAAACGTCTGACATCAAGCAGCAGTTCCGTTTCTTTGCCGTAGGTACGAAAGTTTCTGGTGTCAGCAAGTCCAATATCGGAAAGATTGAGCTTTCTATGCCGCCAAGCGATGAGCAGCGTGCCATCGCCACGATCCTCACCGACATGGACACCGAACTCGCTGAATTGGAAACCCGCCTCACAAAAACCCGCCAACTCAAGCAAGGCATGATGCAGGAGCTGCTCACCGGAAGGATTCGACTGGTTCAACCAGCCTCGAATGTCATTCCACTTCCTGAGAAGACGGAAACTCGAATTGCTACCGCAAGATCTCACAACCGGCAGATCAATGAGGCGATAGTGATCGCCGCGCTCGTCAACCAGTTTGGTTCTGAAGATTGGCCGCTGGCTCGTGTGCGTCGTACCAAGCTGGCCTACCTGCTGCATCGTCACGCCGAGGGTCGCGCGGATGGTTTTCTCAAGAAAGCTGCAGGCCCGTACGACCCCAGGACGCGATACAAGGGGCCTGAAGGCATCGCGTTGAAGAAAGCCTATGTTCGATCGCTCCACAACGGCACCTATGAAGGGTTCGTTGCTTCGAAAAATATTTCCGAAGCCGAGGCCTACTTCGAGAAGTGGTACGGTGCCGACGTGGTGGCTTGGCTGGAGCAGTTCCGCCTGCGGAAAACCGACGAACTGGAATTGCTGACGACCGTGGACATGGCCGTGGAAGACCTTCGGCGTGAAGGCAAGTCGATCAGCGTGGATTCGGTAAAGCAGTTGATCCAGGACAACCCCGAGTGGAAGCCGAAACTCGATCGGCCTGCCTTTTCCGATGCCGCCATCGCTGGTGCTCTGGCGGAATGCCAGACCCTGTTCGCGTCTTAGGCGATGGCGCGCTCTGCACGCTGGGCTTGTGGCTGGAAGCTTCGGCAGGCACTGACTGACCTCCCACGAGCCTACCTTTTGCACTTGGCATCCTCACAGGATTTCACTTGGCGAAGCGCGCCGGTAAAGATGATTTTTCGCTCATCCTTTCATAAAACCATGTTTTTGTTGGCTACTATGCGGTAGATTAAAGATCCTTTGAGCTGCTCTTACGGATCTTTCCGCGCATGGCTCGCTTTGTTCACCACGACCTTCGTTTGCTGAATCCGTCGTTCAGCTCGCCCTTGCTGGACGTGCTGACGGAGTTGGAGCATCTGCGCCGGCTGGAGCTACGCGGCACCACGCCGGTGCCGGTGTTCATGCAGCTCAAGGCGGTGTTCCACCTGCTGGAAAGCCTGGCCTCGGCGCGCATCGAGGGCAACCACACCACGCTGGCCGACTATGTGGAGCGCAAGGTGGCCGGCACCGAGGCCGGCGACGACGAAGCGCACGAGATCGGCAACATCGAGGAGGCGATGGGCGAGGTGGAGCAGGCCATCACGCCGGGCGCGCCGATCAGCGAGCACTTCATCCGGCAATTGCACAGCATGACGGTGGACGGGCTGCAGCGTGAGGGCGACCGCACGCCGGGTGCCTGGCGTACCGGGCCGGTGGCGATCGCTCAGGCCGAGCATCGGCCGCCGGAAGCCATCGACGTGCCGGCCTACATGCAGGAGCTGGTGGCCTTCATCAACCGCGACGATCCGCCGAAGTACGGCTTGATGAAGGTGGCGCTGGCGCATCACCGCTTTACCTGGGTACACCCATTCAGCAATGGCAATGGCCGGGTGGTGCGGCTGCTCACTTACGCGTTGCTGATCAAGTACGGCTTTCGCGTGCAGACCGGCGGGCGCGTGCTGAATCCGGCCGCGGTGTTCTGCACCGACCGCGAGCGCTACTACGCCATGCTGGCGCGCGCCGACGAGGGCACGGACGAAGGGTTGGAAGACTGGTGCACCTACGTGCTGTCCGGCGTGCTGGATGAATTGCGCAAGGTGGACAGCCTTGCCGATTACGGCTACCTGACGCGCGAGATCCTGTTGCCTGCGCTGGCTCATGCGCGTCAGCGGCAGTGGGTCACCACGCCGGAAGAGGCAGTGCTCGCCCTCACGGCCCGCAAGGGCGTGGTGAAGGCGGCTGATCTTTCCGACGCCATGCCGAAGCTCAACGCCGCTCAGCGGACTTATCAGATTCGCAAGATGGTCCAGAGCGGCATGCTGCAACCGGTGCAGCAGGGTGCGCGGCAATACGTGCTGGGCTTTACCAACAATTACCTGCTGCGTGGCGTGATCCAGGCGCTGACGCAATCGGGCTTCATCCCGGCCAGCGTCAGCGCGCCACCGGTGCCTGCGAAAGACGTTTGAAGGGGAAGGGCATGGATGACATCAGCAAGCCGGAACGCGTGACGCAGCGTCGTGTGATTGCGCTGTTTCGCGACGAGCTGAAATACGACTATCTCGGTGACTGGAGTGACCGCGAGAACAACCGGAATATCGAGGACGACTTGCTGACCGCCTGGCTTGCTCGACGCGGTTACAGCCTCGCGCAGATTGCCGTCGCCCTGCACAAGTTGCACACCGAAGCCGACAACCCCGCCCGCACGCTGTACGAGAACAACAAGGCGGTTTATCAGTTGCTGCGCTACGGCGTGCCGGTGAAGACCGAGGCGGGCCAGGTAACCGAGTTGGTGCGCCTGATCGACTGGGCCCAACCGGGGGCGAATCATTTTGCGATCGCCGAAGAAGTTACCCTGAAGGGTGGCCTTGAGCGGCGACCCGACCTGGTGCTGTATGTCAATGGCATCGCCGTCGCGGTGATCGAGCTGAAGAACAGCCGGGTCAGCATCGGCGACGGTATCCGTCAGTTGTTGTCCAACCAGCAGCCGGCGTTCAATGCATGGTTTTTCAGCACGGTGCAGTTCGTGTTTGCCGGTAGCGATTCGGAAGGTCTGCAGTACGGCACCATCGCCACGCCGGAGAAGTTCTTCCTGAAGTGGAAGGAAGACGAGGCCGACGACAGCCGCTACAAGCTGGACAAGTACCTGCTGAAGATGTGCCGCAAAGATCGGTTGATCGAGCTGATCCACGATTTCGTGCTGTTCGACGGCGGCATCAGGAAGGTGCCGCGAGTGCACCAGTATTTCGGCATCAAGGCCGCGCAGCAGCACGCCCACCAGCGCAAGGGCGGCATCATCTGGCACACCCAGGGCAGCGGCAAGAGCATCGTGATGGTGCTGCTGGCCAGGTGGCTGCTGCAGGACAGCCCGCATGCCCGCGTGGTGGTGATCACCGACCGCGACGAACTGGACAAGCAGATCGAGCGGGTATTCCACGATGCGGGCGAGAAGATCTATCGCACCAGCAGCGGGCGCGACCTGATGCACCAGCTCGGCCAGGCCGCACCCCGCCTGCTGTGTTCGCTGGTGCACAAATTCGGCCGGCGCGACGTGGACGATTTCGACAAGTTCATCGCCGACCTGGAGGGCCAACCCAGCGCGACGGTGGGCGAAGTGTTCGTGTTCGTGGACGAGTGTCATCGCACGCAGAGCGGCAAGTTGCACAAGGTGATGACGGCGATGATGCCGAACGCGGTATTCGTCGGCTTCACCGGCACGCCGCTGTTGAAGAAAGACAAGCAGACCAGCCTGGAAGTGTTTGGCGGCTACATCCATACCTACAAGTTCAGCGAAGCGGTGCAGGATGAGGTGGTGTTGGATCTGGTCTACGAGGCGCGCGATATCGACCAGCAGCTGGGCTCCCCCGAAAAGATCGACCAATGGTTCGAGGCCAAGACCAAGGGTCTGAACGACTGGCAGAAGGACGAGTTGAAGAAAACCTGGGGCACCTTGCAGCGCGTGCTCAGCTCCCGCTCCCGCATGGAGCGGGTGGTCGAGGACATGGTGTTCGACTTCAGCGTGAAGCCACGGCTTTCCAGCGAGCGGGGCAATGCCATCCTGGTGGCGCGCAGCATTCTGGACGCCTGCAATTACTTCAACTTGTTCCAGCAGACGCCGCTCGAGGGTCGCTGTGCGGTGGTGACGTCGTACAACCCGCAGACGAAGGACGTGACGCTGGAGGAAACCGGTGCCAACAACGACACCGACAAGCAGGTTATCTACAAGACCTATACCGATCTGCTGAAAGATGTGGAAGCGCAGCCGGGCAAGAGCAAGACGGAAACCTACGAGGATCGCGCCAAGAAGCTGTTCGTCGAGCAGCCATCCAACATGCGGCTGCTGATCGTGGTGGACAAGCTGCTGACCGGCTTCGATGCGCCGCCATGCACGTATCTCTACATCGACAAGTCGATGCAGGATCACGGGTTGTTCCAGGCGATCTGCCGCACCAACCGGCTCGACGGCGACGACAAGGACTTCGGCTACATCGTCGACTACAAGGATCTGTTCAAGAAACTGGTGAACGAGCAGGGCACCGGTGCGCTGCAGGTGTATTCGTCCGAGCTGGACCACAGTGCGGGCGGTGTCGACCCGGAAGTGCTGATGCAGGATCGTCTGGAGAAAGGTCGCGAGCGACTGGACGCGGCGCTTGAGGCGCTGGTGCTGTTGTGCGAGCCGGTCGAACCACCGAAAAACGATCTGGACCACATCCGTTATTTCTGTGGCAACACGGAAATACCTGCCGACCTGAAAGAGCGCGAGCCACGCCGGGTGGCGCTATACAAGGCGGCAGTGGCGTTGCTGCGCGCCTACGGCAATCTCGCGGACGACCTGTCCGGGGCGGGTTACGACGGCGGCGACATCAAACGCATCAAGGGCGACATCAAGCGCTTTACCGACCTTCGCGAAGTCATTCGCCGGGCCAGCGGCGAGACGCTTGATCTGAAGCCGTACGAGGCGGACATGCGCCACCTCATCGACACCTATATCGAGGCGAAGGCACCCCGAAAGATTTCTCCGTTCGACGATCTCGGGCTGCTGGACCTGATCGCCAGGAGCGGGATGGCCGAGGCGGTCAGCACGCTGCCCGAGGGCATCAAGGGCAGCAAGGACGCGGTAGCCGAAACCATCGAGAACAATGTCCGCAGCAAGATCATCCAGGAGCATCTGAACAATCCGGCGTACTACGCCAAGATGTCAGCGTTGCTGGACGAAGTGATCAAGTTCCGCAAGGAACAGGCGGACAAGTACGAGGACTATCTAAAGAAAATCGCTGACCTCGTCGGAAAGGTGCAGGCCGGTCATGCTGATGACATTCCGGAAGCGTTGAAACGCAGCGTGGGATTGCGGGCGATCTACGACAACCTCAGGATGCAGCCGGCTCCAGCTGCAGCGATGAATCTCCAGGATGAGGCTGGCCCGTTGCCGATGCCCGATCCAAGGCTGAAACTGGCAGTCGACATCGACGAGGCGGTCAGGCGCGAGCGCCATGCGGACTGGCGTGGGAATACTGCCAAGGAGAATCACATCAAGCGTGAGGCCTTGCTGCCTCTGCTGGGCAACGACGTGACCGAGGCGGAGCGCCTGTTCGACATCATCAAGCAGCAGCCGGAATACTGATGATCACCAGGCTCGACCTCGGCAGCATCCATGTGGATGTGGTTCGGAAGAACATCAAGAACATCCATCTCGGCGTGTACCCGCCGACCGGCAAGGTGCGCATTGCCGCGCCCGAGTGGATGGAGCTGGATGCGATCCGGCTGTTTGCCATCAACAAGCTGGCCTGGATCAGGCAGCAACAGAAGAAGCTGCTTGCGCAAGAACGGGAAACGCCGCGCGAATACCTTGAACGCGAAAGCCACTATGTTTGGGGACGGCGCTACTTGCTGCAGATCGTCGAAGTGGGAGCGCGTCCTTCGGTCCGGCTGATGCACAAGCACCTGCGGTTGCAGGTTCGTCCCGGCACGAGCGTGAAAAAGCGCGAAGTGCTGCTGGCTGACTGGTACCGCAGCAACTTGAAGCTTGCTGTGCCGGCGTTGCTGGCAAAGTGGGCGCCGATCGTTGGCGTACGTGCCGAGCACTTTTACGTGCAGCGCATGAAAACGAAGTGGGGCAGTTGTAACCCAACGGCACGGAACATCCGGCTCAATACCGAATTGGCCAAGAAGCCGCCCGAGTGCCTCGAATACATCGTTGTTCACGAACTCGTACATCTGCGCGAGCCGACCCATAACGATCGATTCATCGCGTTGATGAACAGACTGATGCCCCACTGGCGTGATTGCCGCGACATGCTCAATCGCCTGCCGGTGCGCAATGAGCATTGGGATTATTGATAGAGCGTATTGACCTCGGCTTCGCGTCCTTGACGTTACGGTTCAAGCGAATATCCACACTCGCCACGAGGAACCATCCATGTCCGACGAACACGCCAAGACCCCCGCCGACCACATCGGCAATACGGTGGCGCAGCTCAAGGAGATGCGGCACTACTCGAAGAACAACGTGGAGACGCTGACGGCGGAATGGCTGCTGTTCGACGGCGAGTTGTCCAAGCTGAAGCTGGCCGACAAGATTGCCGACCTGATGGATCGGCAGGGGCAGCTGCACGAGGCGCTGGAAGCGGCGATCACCGATCTGGAGGATGTGCTGGAGAAGATGCAGCCGGAGCCGGAGGAGTAGCTCCCGGCGCCGCGGCTGTTTCCAGGCGCGTCGTTGCCGGGCGGCGCCGATTTTCCGAGCAGCTGGAAATCGGCGGATGAAGGTCGCGCGGTCGATGCGAGGCCCAGCCGATTTGCAGGTGCGATCAGTGGTGTGCATCGATTTTGTTCGCCAGATCGACGCTGCGGGGTGCAGCCAGGCCGCCGTAGTGCGCGTCGATCCTGTCCAGGAACGTACGCGCTTCGTCAGGCCTGCCGCTGGCCAGCAGGCTTTCCGCATGCTGCAGCTGGGCGTCCAATGTTTTATCTATCCGCGCACGGCACCGGGCCAGTTTGTCTGCATCAGGTTGCGCAGGTTTGCCCAGCACGTCCAGGGCACGACTCAAGGGTGCGGGCGCGGCCACCTCGTGCCCTGACCAGGGCGCCGGCACGGTGTGTACATCGAACACGCACCATTCGTGCAGCGATTGCTGGCTGTGGCTGTCCATGTCGAGGTGGAACTGGTCGTTCTGGCCGGTGAGATAGACCAGCCGCGTGCTGTCCTGGAATTGCCGGAACAGCGGCGTGGGCGGCAGCGCGAGCTGCGCGCTGCCGATTGGATCGCTGCCGGCCATCAGCAGGGCGCCGTGGAAGAGGTCCGGGTAGCCGAGCGCGATGCGTTCGGCTACCCGCGAGCCGCCGGAGAAGCCGCCGATGTAGATGCGCTGCGGGTCGATCGGGTAGCGCCGGATGATGTTCTGCGCGGCCAGCAGGGCCAGCGGTAGGCGGCGGTCGAGCACGTCGGCATCGTTGCCGGAATTCGCCGCGCTGACATAGATCATGCCGTGACGATCCAGCGTGGATATCCACGCCGACGGGATGCTCGCTTCCGGCCACGGCGGCACGAATACCAGCAGTGCATAACCTTGCGGCGGCGCGTGAGCTGGCACGTAGACGACGAAGCTTTCACGCGCGGGGTCGAGCGGTTGCTCGCGCATGGCCTGGCCCGAACGTGCCGCAGCACGGTTCACCCGCAGCGCGTTCAACGGGCTCAGCAGGCGCCGCACCAGTTCGGCGCTGTGCGCAAGCGGCGCATCGCGGGTGAACACCACGTGGGGTTGCAAGCCGGTGGCTGCGACGGGCACGTCGGCAGCCGCTGCCGGCAGCGATATCAGCATGACGGCGAGAAGCAGGCAGCGGATCATGGGCCGATGGTAGCAATCACGCGTGCTCGCGTGCTCAGTCGGATACCGACGCGGTCGAAGGCTTTGTCGCTGCTTCGGTGTGCAGGCATTCGCGAGTCATGTCTGCGGTGTCGGCGCTCACGCAGAACTGGAAGCCGTGCGGCAGGTGGGTCAGATGCAGTCTGGTATCGACGGCCAGCGCAAACTGCATGAACGGTGTGGATGCGCATGATCGCTGCTGGGAACAGTCGCGTTTGAACACGGCGTAGCGACATTGGCCGCTACGGCTCTGGACGCAATCGAAATCCGCGCTGGGGCCAAACACGGTGACCTTGCTGTACATCACGTGGACGCCGTTTACCGTGCTGCGCCTGACGATGGTGTTGCCGGCGTAGTCGCAACCGGCAAGCGAAAGGATGAGGCAAAGCAGGGCGAGTAGCCTGTGCATGGGATGTCTCCTTTATCGCTGCTGTCGCAAGGGTTTACATGTTGCGGAAAAACGTCATGAAAGGCTGGCTGACGGTGAGGGTTTCCGGCCGTTGTTTCAGTCGCAGCGTGCCTTTGCCGCTGTCGTCGCGGATCACCGCGGCAATCGCCTTCAGGTTGACGATGGTGGAGCGGTGGATCTGCTTGAAGTAGGCGGGATCGAGCACGCCGAGCAGTTCGCGGATGGGTTTGCGCAACAGCGCTTCGCCGTCGGCGGTCATCGCGACGGTGTACTTGTTGTCGGCCCGGAAATAGGCGATGTCGTCGACCATGATCAGCCGCGTCTCGCGGCCGCTGCTGGCGGTGACCCAGGTCAGTGGTGTGGTGGCGCGGGCCGGTGCGGCGGCCTGGGCCAGTTCGCGCAACAGCTGTGCGAGATCGCTCGGGACGCTGCCGCTTGCGACGCGCGACTTGATCCGCTGCACGGTGGCGAGGAGCCGCTCGGGTCCGATCGGCTTGAGCAGATAGTCGACGGCGCCGCGTTCGAAGGCGTCGATGGCGTACTGGTCGTAGGCGGTGGTGAAGACGATCTGCGTGCGGGGGCTGCATTCGATCGCGCCGGCCGCGACATCCAGGCCGGACAGGCCGGGCATGCGAATGTCGAGAAAGGCCACTTCGGGTTGCTGGTCGGCGATGGCTTCCAGTGCGCCGGCGCCGTCCTCGCATTCGGCGATCACGTCCAGCTCGGGCCAGGTTTCGGCCAGCAACCGGCTCAGCGCGCTGCGCAACAGCGCTTCGTCTTCGGCGATCACGGCGCGCGTCACGGGGTGGCTCCGGCGGTAGCGGGTACGGTGATGGTCGCGGCGACGCCTGCAGGCACGTTCGCGACCACCGCCAGCGAAGCTTCGCCGCCGTATACCAGGCGCAGCCGTTCGCGCACGTTCTTCAGGCCGATGCCGGTACCGCTGCCGGCATCGCTGAAGCCCTGGCCATCGTCGGCCACCGTCACTGCGATGGTGGTGCCGTCGCGGCGCGCGAAAATCCACACGGTGCCGCCGGCGGCCTTGGGTTCCAGCCCATGCTTGATCGCGTTCTCCACCAGCGTCTGCAGCATCATCGGCGGCAGCGGCGTCGTGCGCAGCGATTCGGGTACGTCGATCTGCAGGCCCAGGCGTGCGCCCATCCGGATCTTCAGGATTTCCAGATAGGCACGGGCGCGTTCGAGTTCGTCGCCTAGGGTCGACAGCGTGTCCTCGGCCCGGGGCAGCGAGTGGCGCAAGTAGGCGATCAGGTGACCCAGCATCTCGTCGGCCTGCGCCGGATGGCTGCGCGTGAGGTATTGCGCGCTGGCCAGCGTGTTGTAGAGAAAGTGCGGCTCGACCTGCGCCTGCAGCAGGCTGAGCCGGGCCACGGTGAGTTCCTTCTCGGTGGCGGTTTGCGCGCTGGCTTTCTGTTCGTTGCGACGACGCTCGGCGACGCGGCGGGTAATCGCGCGGGCAATCGCCTCGGCATTCTCGAGGTTGCTGCCGTCGTCGACGCGGAACCAGTCGCTCCACGCGCCGCTTTCGGGTTCGCAGATCAGCGTGACGCTGCCGATGCCGTCGCCCGGCGTCACCGTGGCGAGGATCTGGTTGCGCGTGTGGCCGAACCAGGTCGATGGATTGAATGCGCCGAGCACGCTGCGGCCATACGGCGCCGGGCGTCCCACCTTGGCGTTTACCTGCAGGCTGTCGCGCGCGCTTTCGACGGCTTGGATGCGGGGCAGCTCGCGGATGGCCGCATCGAGCAGGTCGAAGGCTTCGCCGGCTTCGAACGGAATCTCGATCTGCCGGCGCTGCCGGTTGGCCAGGGTGCCGGCATCGACGCGCCCGGCGATCAACCGGACCCGCCGCAGGTGGGAGAACGCGCCGGTGATCACGAATGCCAGCACGATGCCGCCCAGCAGGAACGCCGGCGCCACGTCGTTGGTGTGGGTCAGGGCGGTCCATAAGATGATGATCAGCATCATCGTCAACAGCCATGCCAGCACGATGCGAACAATGAAGAAGAAACTCTTGATCACGGTGGGTTCCGGCCTGTTGCTGGGATTGCCGCGAAGCATACCGAGCTCCGATGCCGGACTCGCGGTTATTGCGACGGAACCCGAACTGGGACGATGAAACGGTTCCACCCTGGCGCGAACCGGGAGCCGCTCGCTGCCTGCCATGACTTCCGGCGGTGTCCGGATACACTGGCCGGCGTCACCATCGCGGCGGCCAGCGCGGGCTGGCCGATCGACGGCCGTCGTCCGTCCCGCGCGTTTCCGCGTATCCAGCGGCGGCATGCCCGGCGGGCTGCTCCAACACTTATGAGGGGATGTCATGCGTAGCATTCTGGTTTCGGCGATTGCCCTGGCGCTTGCCGGCGTTTCGATGAGCGGCATGGCGGCGACGCCCGTCCTCGCATCCCATGCCGAGCTCGCCACCACCCAGCTGCCGCGCAGCGTGCGGCCCAGCCACTACGACGTGTCGGTGACGCCGCATGCGGACAAGCTGAGTTTCGACGGCACAGTGACGGTGACGGTCGATGTGCTGCAGCCGACCACCAGCATCACGCTCAACGCGATCGACATGACGTTCTCGTCGGTGAGCCTGAAGCCGACCCGGCTCAGGGTCACCGCCCTGGCACCGCCGAAGGTGACGGTGGATGCCGCCGCACAGACGGCGACGTTCACCTTCGCGCAGCCGATCCCGGTCGGCAACTACACGCTGGCGATGAGCTACACCGGCAAGATCGGCACCCAGGCCAACGGCTTGTTCGCGATCGACTACGACACCAGGTCGGCCAAGAAGCGCGCGCTTTATACGCAGTTCGAGAATTCCGACGCACGCCGCTTCATCCCGTCGTGGGACGAGCCGGCGTACAAGGCGACCTTCAATCTGGAGGTGACCGTGCCGAGCGACGAGATGGCGGTGAGCAACATGCCGGCCGCCTCGAAAACCGATCTCGGCAACGGCATGACGCGCGTGCAGTTTCGGCAGTCGCCCAAGATGTCGACTTATCTGCTGTTCTTCGGGCTGGGCGAGTTCGATCGTGCCACCACGACGTCCGACGGCACCGAGATCGGCGTGATCACGCAGAAGGGGCTGTCGTCGCAGGCCAGTTTCACGCTGAAATCCGCTGCCGAGGTATTGCACGAATACAACGACTATTTCGGCGTGCCGTATCCGCTGCCGAAGCTGGACAACATCGCTTCGCCCGGGAGCAGCCAGTTCTTCTCGGCGATGGAGAACTGGGGCGCGATCTACACGTTCGAATACGCGCTGCTGCTGAATCCCGCGATCTCGACCCAGTCGGACAAGCAGCGAGTGTTCAGCACCGCGGCGCACGAAATGGCGCACCAGTGGTTCGGCGATCTGGTGACGATGCGCTGGTGGGACGACCTGTGGCTCAACGAGGGCTTTGCCTCGTGGATGGCGGCGCGCACCACCGAGAAGCTGCATCCGGAGTGGCATACCGAACTCGATGCGGTGGGCTCGCGCGAAGGCGCGATGTCGCGCGATGCGATGGTCACCACGCATCCGGTGGTGCAGCACGTGGAGACGGTGGAGCAGGCCAGCCAGGCGTTCGACGCCATTACCTATTCCAAGGGCGAGGCGGTGATCCGCATGCTGGAAGCCTACGTCGGCCCGGATACCTGGCGCGACGGCGTGCGGCGCTACATCAAGGCGCATGCGTACGGCAACACGGTGTCCGACGATCTGTGGCGCGAAGTGCAGGCGGCTGCCGGCAAGCCGATCACCCGGATCGCGCATGACTTCACTTTGCAGCCGGGTATTCCGCTGATTCGCGTGGAAGCGTCCGCATGCCGCGGCGGCAAGACCACGCTGAAGCTGACCCAGGGCGAATTCACCAAGGACCGCCCGAACAAGACCCCGCTCAAGTGGCATGTGCCGGTGATCGCGCAAAGCGTGGGCGGCGAGCCGGCACGCACGGTGGTGGACGGCACGTCCACGCTGTCGGTGCCTGGCTGCGGTCCGGTGCTGGTCAATGCGGGGCAGAGCGGCTACTACCGCACGCTGTATTCGCCGGCGCAGTTCGCGGCGATCGGGAGCGATTTCGCCAAGCTGGCTCCGATCGACCAGATGGGTCTGATGGGCGACACCTGGGCGCTGGGCATGGCCGGGCTGGAGCCGGCGTCGAGCTACCTCGATCTGGCCCATGCCACACCGGCCGATGCCGATCCGCAGATCTGGGGCGACATCGCCGAAAGCTTCTCCGGCCTGCATCAGTACTACCGCGGCGACAAGGCGCGGCAGGCGCGCTTCGATGCGTTTGCGCTGAAGCGGCTGCAGCCGGTGTTCGCACGCATCGGTTGGGAAGCCAGGGCGGACGAGGGTGGTCCGAGCACGATCCTGCGTACGCAACTGATCGGCGTACTGGCCGACCTCGGCGACACCGCCGTGATCGAGGAGGCGCAGCGCCGCTTCGCGGCACAGGCCAGCGATCCCAAGGCGGTGCCGGCCGCCTTGCGCAAGACCATTCTTGCGGTCGTGGCGCGGCATGCGGATACGGCTACATGGGACAAGCTGCATGCGATGGCGAAGGCCGAGACGACGCCGCTGATCAAGGATCAACTCTACTCGCTGCTGTCCGTTGCCGAGGACGATGCGCTGGCCCGGCGCGCGCTGGACATGGCGCTCACCGATGAACCGGGCGCCACCAACAGCGCCCGCATGATAGGCGTCGTCGCCTACCAGCATCCGGACATGGCGTTCGACTTCGCGCTGGCGCATCGCGCCCAGGTGGACAAGCTGGTCGACACGACCTCGAGCAGCCGCTATTACCCGGCACTCGGCGCCAGCTCGAACGATCCGGCGATGATCGGCAAGATCGAGGCCTACGCCGACGCCCACATCGCAGCCGGCTCGCGCCGCGCTGCCGATACGGTGATCGCCAACATCAAGTACCGCATGATGGTGCGCAGCAAGCGGTTGCCGGCGATCGATGCCTGGCTGGCGAAGAACGGCGGCTGATCCATGGCTGCGTTTTGACCACAGGGAAGCTCCGCGCCGCCGGGCTTCCTTTTTCCGTGCAGGCGGAGCGCGCCGCGGTTTGCGGTCGGCCTGCCTCCGGCGCCGGGCACAGCGATATGATCGCGGCGGTGCGCCGCCGCTCCTTTACCCAGCGAGCCCGAAAACGATGGCCGATACCGAGAACAAGATGGAACCCGTTAGCGCGGTCTACAAGACCTTGCTGGAATCGACCCGGGCGATTCCGTGGAAGATCGACTGGGGCACCATGCAGTTCGCGTACGTCGGGCCGCAGATCGAGGCGCTGCTGGGGTGGGCGCCGTCGAGCTGGGTGACGGTGGGCGACTGGGCCAGCCGCATGCATCCCGAGGATCGCGAGCGGGTGGTGAATTTCTGCGTGGCGCAATCGCAGGCAGGCGTAGATCACGAGGCCGACTACCGCGCACTGACCCGCGACGGCCGCTACGTGTGGATCCGCGACGTGGTGCATGTGGTGCGCAGCGAGGACGGCACGGTGGATTCGCTGATCGGTTTCATGTTCGACATCAGCGAGCGCAAGCAGACCGAGCAGCAGCTGATCACCTTGCAGAAGGAACTGGAAGAGCTTTCCTTCCGCGACGGCCTTACCGGCGTCGCCAACCGGCGCCGTTTCGACGCGCTCATGGAGCTGGAATGGAGCAACGCGCGGCGCAACCGGAAGCCGCTGTCTCTGATCATGCTGGATATCGATTATTTCAAGCAGTACAACGACCGCTACGGTCATCTCGAAGGCGACATCTGCCTGAAGCGCGTGGCGCGGACGCTGAGTTCGGCCGCGACGCGGGCGCGCGACCTGCTGGCCCGCTTTGGCGGCGAGGAATTCGTGCTGGTGTTGCCGGAAACCGACGAGGCTGCGGCACGCATGCTGGCCGAACGCTGCCGCGACCTGATCCAGGCCGAACAGATCCCGCACGAACAATCCTCGATCAGCCCCGTGCTGACGATCAGCCTCGGCGTGGGCACCGTGATCCCCAGCCACGACGACGAGCTGCTGCCGTTCATCGATACGGTGGACAAGCGATTGTATGAGGCCAAGCTGCAAGGGCGGGATCGCATCGTCGCGGATAGCTGAGCTGCCGCGACTGAAGTCGCTCATGCACGAGCGCGTGGCTTTGATTGGCTTGTCATCTGGTAGCGAGAGCAGGATTGAACCGGTACGCCCGATTTGCATTGCCAGTCATGATGTACATACAATGTGCGCACATTGGAGCCATGCCGTGACCGCACCCACTGCCATTCGCGAAAAGACCATCAACCTGCGTGCCACGCCGGCGCAGAAGCTATTGATCGAGCGTGCGGCGGAGGCTACCGGTACCACGCGTACCGCGTTCGTGCTGGACGCGATCCTGCAGCGCGCCGAGGCTGTGCTGGCCGACCGTACTCGCTTCGTCCTGTCGGATACGCAGTTGAAGCGCTTCGAGAAGGCGCTCGATGCTCCGCTGCCTGCTCCTGATGCATTGCGTCGACTGATGGCGCGGCAGCCGCGCTGGTCGCGCTGAGGCGTGGCGATTCTTGCACCGGCCCCGCTGAAACCGGAGCACGAAGTCGACGACTTCGCTTCGCCTCATCCGGAGCTTGCCGACTGGTTGCGTCGTCGTGCGCGCGACAACGAGGAAGATCGCGGGTCGCGGTGTTTTGTCGTCTGCGAAGGTCGGCGTGTCATCGGTTATTACGCACTGGCCGCCGGTGGCATCGAACGTGCGCATGCGCCGGGCAGATTGCGGCGGAACAAGCCGGATCCGATTCCTGTCATCGTGCTGGGTCGACTGGCGGTCGACAGCGCATGGCGGGGGCAGGGACTGGGCGCGGACCTGCTGCAGGATGCTGTGTTGCGCGCGCTGCGGGCATCACACGAGATCGGTGCACGCGCGTTGCTGTGCCACGCCATCGACGCGTCCGCCAGGGCTTTTTATGTACATCACGGTTTCGTCGAGTCCACGTTCGACCCGATGATGGTAATGCTGGACTTGAAGAAGGCCGAGGCGGTCCTGATTGATGACATCAGGTAACAGGGAGTCGTCGTGACCTGAAACAAGAGGCCCCGCAATGCGGGGCCTCTTGTCATCTACATCATTGGAAAGGGCGTGGTTTATGCCTCGACTTCTTCCTTGTAGGCATCGATTGGAATGCACGCGCACATGATGTTCTTGTCGCCGTAGATGTTGTCCACCCGGGCGACCGGCGACCAGTATTTCTGCAGCTTGAGGCTGGCCAGCGGGAACGCGGCCAGCTCGCGCGGGTAGGCGTGGGTCCACTCGCTGGCCGAGACCATGGTGGCGGTGTGCGGCGCGTTCTTCAGCGGGTTGTCCTCGCGGTCGAGCTTGCCTTCCTCGATCGCGCGGATCTCGTCGCGGATCTGGATCATCGCGTCGATGAAGCGGTCCAGTTCGATCTGCGATTCGCTCTCGGTCGGTTCCACCATCAGTGTGCCGGAGACCGGGAAGCTCAGCGTCGGTGCGTGGAAGCCGAAGTCGATCAGCCGCTTGGCCACGTCCTCGGCGCCGATGCCGGTGGCGTCCTTGAGCGGGCGCAGGTCCAGGATGCATTCATGCGCGACCAGGCCGTTGCGGCCGGTGTACAAGGTGGGGTAGTGCGCTTCGAGGCGCTTGGCGATGTAGTTGGCGTTGAGCAGGGCGACCTGGGTGGCCTTGCGCAGCCCTTGCTGGCCCATCATCGTGATGTACATCCACGAGATCGGCAGGATCGAGGCCGAACCATGGTTGGCCGCGCTGACCATTCCGACCGCGCCATGCTCGCCGAGCTTGCCGGGCAGGAACGGCGCGAGGTGCGATTTCACCGCGCACGGACCGACGCCAGGGCCACCGCCGCCATGCGGGATGCAGAAGGTCTTGTGGAGGTTCAGGTGCGATACGTCCGAACCCCATTTGCCGGGCTTGGCTACGCCGACCAGCGCGTTCATGTTGGCGCCGTCGGTGTACACCTGGCCGCCGTGCGCATGCACGATGTCGCAGATCGCGACGATGTCTTCCTCGAACACGCCATGGGTGGACGGGTAGGTGATCATCAACGCGGCGAGGCGGTCCGAGTACTTCTCGGCGGCACGGCGGATGTCTTCCACGTCGACGTTGCCGTTGGCATCGCACTTGGTCACCACCACGGTCATGCCGCACAGGTGCGCGGAAGCCGGGTTGGTGCCGTGGGCGGATTCGGGGATCAGGCAGATATCGCGGTGCTGATGGCCGCGCGAACGATGGTAGGCGCGGATCGCCAGCAGGCCGGCGTATTCGCCTTGCGCGCCGGAGTTCGGCTGCAGGCTCACCGCGTCATAACCGGTGCATTCCACCAGCATCGCCTCGAGGCCGTCGATCAGTTCCTTGTAGCCGGCCGTCTGCGTGCTGGGCGCCAGCGGATGGATGTCGCCGAACTCGGGCCAGGTGACCGGGATCATCTCGGCAGTGGCGTTGAGCTTCATGGTGCAGGAGCCCAGCGGGATCATGGTGCGATCCATCGCCAGGTCCTTGTCGGCCAGCATGCGCATGTAGCGCAGCAGCTCGTGCTCGCTGTGATGCGAGTTGAACACCGGATGGGTGAGGAACGCGCTCTTGCGCCGCAGCGCCGTCGGCAACGCGTCGGCGGTGATCGCGTCCAGCTCGTCGATATCGTCGATCTCGGCGCCGAACAGGCCAGCCAGCGCGAACACTTCGGCGCGGGTGGTGGTCTCGTCGAGGCTGATGCCGATGCAGGTGCCGTGGATCTGGCGCAGGTTGATGCGCAGCGCTTCGGCCCGGGCATGGACGGCGTCGGCGTCGACGTCGGTGATGTGCAAGGTGTCGAAGAAATTCGCGGCCACCTTGACGCCGGCCTGGCGCAACGCCGCGGCGAGGATAGCGCTGAGGCGATGCGTGCGGCGGGCGATGCGGGTCAGGCCCTCGGGGCCATGGTAGACCGCGTACATCGAGGCCATCACGGCCAGCAGCACCTGCGCGGTGCAGATGTTGGAAGTCGCCTTCTCGCGGCGGATGTGCTGCTCGCGCGTCTGCAGGGTGAGGCGGTAGGCCGGCTTGCCTTCGGCGTCGATCGACACGCCGATCAGGCGGCCCGGCATCGAACGCTTGTACGCGTCGCGGCAGGCCATGAAGGCAGCGTGCGGGCCGCCGTTGCCGAACGGCACGCCGAAGCGCTGGCTGTTGCCCACCACGATGTCCGCGCCCCACTCGCCGGGGGCGGCGATCAGGGTCAGCGCGAGCAGGTCGGTGGCGACCGCGACCAGCGCGCCACGCGCATGCGCGGCGTCGGCGATGGCCCGGTAGTCGTTGATGGTGCCGAAGGTGTTCGGGTACTGCAGCAGCACGCCGAAGCTGTCGACCGTGCCGCCTTCGGCGTCATCGCCGATATGCAGCTCGATGCCCAGCGCCTCGGCGCGGGTCCTGACCACTTCCAGCGTCTGCGGATGCACGCCGTTCGACACGAAGAACACGTTGGACTTGGACTTGCACGAACGCTTGGCCAGTGTCATCGCCTCGGCCGCGGCGGTGGCTTCGTCCAGCAGCGACGCGTTGGCGATTTCCATCCCGCTGAGATCGGCGCACAGCGTCTGGAAATTGATCAGCGCTTCCATGCGGCCTTGCGAGATCTCCGCCTGGTACGGCGTGTACGCGGTGTACCAGGCAGGATTCTCCAGGATGTTGCGCAGGATGACGTTCGGGGTCAGCGTGCCGTAATAGCCCTGGCCGATGAAGCTGCGGAACACCTGGTTCTTGTCGGCGATGGCGCGGATCTTGGCCAGTGCCTCGACCTCGGTGATCGCCTGCGGCAGGGCCAGCGGGGCGGGCGACTTGATCTTGCCCGGCACGATCGCGTCGGTCATCGCTTCCAGCGAATCGTGACCGATGACGCGCAGCATCTGCGCGATCTCGGCATCGTTGGGCCCGATGTGGCGCTCGATGAAGGCGTGATGGTGCTCGAGTTCGCGCAGGGAGGGCGTGGCCTGGGGAGATGAAGAAGCTTGGCTCATGACGGGCGTCCGGAAATGGCCGATAAAGGCCGGACGTGCGTGCCGCACGTGGGGCGCCCCTCTGTCCTTTTGCCTGAGAGTTTGGAGGCGAAAGCCTCGTGCCCCTTCGGCGGCGGCTTGCGCCGATGAAGGCAGCCGCTCTCTCCAGAGTGTTTACGCGTGATGGTACGGGGCCTGAGCGATTACGGGCGTTGCGTCTTCGGCAGCGGCGCATTCCCGTCAGGAACGGCCGCTTCTCCCACCAAACGTTTACCTCGGCGATTATACAGGCGTCGCACTTGCAGTGTCAGCGTGCACGGGCCTGCTCATTAAGATGTAGGAGCGGGCGATGCTCTCTTGCTTTGTTTTTTTGGAAGACTCAGTGCAAAAAGCATCGCCCGCCAGCGGGCTCCTACAGTACCCATCGGCCTGCGTTATGCTCTGCTAGCCGGATTCCAGGAAGCAAGCCGCATGATCCGCATCGCCGAAATCGACCACGTGGTATTGCGCGCCATCGACATCGTGGCGATGCAACGCTTCTACTGCGACGTGCTCGGTTGCGGCGAAGAGCGCCGGCAGGACGAAATCGGCCTGGTGCAGCTGCGGGCCGGCGCTTCACTGATCGACCTGGTCGGCATCGACGGCAAGCTCGGTCGTCACGGCGGCGCCGCACCAGGCAGCGAGGGCCACAACATGGATCACCTGTGCCTGCGCGTCGAGGATTACGACGAAGCGGCGATCCTCGCGCACCTCAAAGCACACGGCGTACGCCTCGGCGAACTGGGTTCGCGCTATGGCGCGCGGGGCGAGGGCCCGTCGATCTACCTGTACGACCCGCAGGGCAACATGATCGAGCTGAAGGGGCCAGCGGCTGTCTAATGCTTGGTTGAGCCGCCCTCCCTGTGGGAGAGGGGTTGAGGTGAGGGCTGGGGCGAAGCACTAATTTCGACGCACGAACCGAACCTTCATCCGTCGCTACGCGCCACCTTTCCCCCCGCGGGAGAAGGAAAAGGCAAATCCCGAAAAGACGAAAGCCGCCCCGGAGGGCGGCCTTCGTTTACCATTGGTGCCAGGAGAGGGGCCAAAGGATATAGATAGTCCATTGAATATCTAGAAAAAATTAGGTTTGAGCATTTGGTTGTACTCCTGTGCATACCGTGGTCGGGAACTGCCAAATAGCTCTTCGGAGTAGGGATCGTCAGCGCATATACCAGCGGTTTGGGGGCCATGCCGGCGGAATCTCGACGGAATCTGCGCCCCGAAATTTAGTTGAATGTTTTTCTACTTGCGCGTTTTCCCGACAAAGCCAAGTGCCCGCATCCATTCGGCGTCCCTGCGCATGGTTTCCGTGCGTTGCTTTCGATAGTGGCGTTCGGCACGACCTTGCAAATAGGCCGCCCACCAGCGTAGCGATCGATGGCTTTGTCGATTCCGCTGGATCAGCGCGCGCATCAACCAGCGTCCTGCCCCGGAAGCGAAGCGACGAAAAAGCTCATCGTCGATGCTGACGATGGACTCGATGCTGCCCGGATCTCCCTGGCGCGCACACCGGCCGAAAAGCTGGCGGTCGGTTCGCGCCGATTCGTGGAACTCGGTGAGTATCACGTGCAGACCGCCGGCTTGCTCTACTTCGGGCCCCAGTTTGATATCGGTCCCGCGACCGGCCATATTGGTCGCTACAGTGATTCGCCCGGGCTGGCTGGCCTGTGCAACCGCCTCAGCCTCGCTTTTGTCCTGTCGGGCATTGAGAACGGTATGCGCGATGGCATCCCGAACCAGCAATTCGCTCAACTGTTCCGAAGCCTCCACCGAACGAGTGCCGACCAGCACGGGGCGTCCCGCAGCGGCGACTTCGGTGGCACGTCGAGCTACCTCATGCCAACGCTCGCCGGAGGTGCGGCAGATCCGGTCGACCAGGCGCTGGCGCCGACTTGGCTTGTGTGTAGGGATGCGGGTGACCGAGAGGTCGTAACAGCGTTTCACTTCGGGTGCGACTTCCTGCGCGGTGCCCGTCATGCCGCACAGCAGCAGATAGCGTCCAAAAAAACGCTGATAGGTGACTTGAGCCAGCGTGCGTCGCTGGCCCGTGGCCTCGCAGCCTTCCTTCGATTCGATCATCTGGTGCAGACCGCGCTCCCAGGTGCGGTCAGGCATCACGCGGCCGGTGGATTCGTCGACGATCTGCACCTTGTCTTCAGCGATGATGTAGTGCTGGTCGCGTTGAAAGCTATGCACCGCGGAAAGCGCCTTCTGCACGAACTCGTCGCGCCACAGCGGCGATTGCCACAGGCCACCGTAACCAGCAGTGGCGTGACGTATCGCTTGCTTGCCGGCGAGTGTGAGCCAGATATCCCGGTGTGCGCCGACGACATAGTCGATACCCGCGCGCAGGGCTTTGGCCAGCGCGATGGATTGCGTATAAATGGCTGGATCGAGATCGTCCGGTAGCGTTTCGGAAATGATCAGCGGCGTGCTGGCCTCGTCGATCAACACGCTGTCGGCCTCGTCGATGATCGCGATGTGCAGTCCACGAAGAATCGGCAACTCCCCATGGCGTCCGCCGGCAAGTTCGCGCAGGTGCTGCTGGGTACGCGAGGCCTCGCCCAGCGCGATGCAGTCTTTCAGATAGTCGAACGTGAGTTCCTTGTTGGAGACGTAGGTGATGTCACAGGCGTAATTCTCGCGTCGTTTTGCCACATCCATATCCTGCAGCACCACGCCAGCACTCAGACCGAGCAGGGTGAACAGTGGGCGGTTCTGCTCGGCATCGCGTTCAGCCAGGTAGTCGTTGACGGTGACCACATGCACGGCCGCACCGCTGGCTGCAGCCGTGCATATGGCGAGCGTGGCGGCGAGTGTCTTGCCCTCACCGGTGGCCATTTCCGCCAGTCGGCCACGCAGCAAGGCACGACCAGCCAGCAATTGCACATCGTGATGACGCATGCCCAAGGCTCGCCGGGAGGCCTCGCGAATCAACGCGAAGGCGGGTGCCAGCGCGCGATCGGAGAAGCCCTCCCGGTGCATCTGTCGCGTCGCCACGGCCAAACCCGTGCGCAAGGCATCATCGTCATGCTGGCGAACGTTCTCTTCCAAAGCGTTCGTGGCGCGCAGGAAAGCTCGGGTACGACGACTCTCCCAGCGCGGCAGACGATCCAGCCACGCGCGAAGACGTTCTTCCCATGGCGCATGAACGACATCCAGCCGCTCCAGATAGGGGCCATCACCCAGTTCGACGTGACGCCCGACCAGCAGTGCGCGTACATCAGACACCGAAGTGGCTCAGGAAGACCTGGCGCAATCTTCGCAGTGCCTGGCGCGCCAGAGGTTCGCTGCCGTGTTCAAAACGGACATGGACCCGCTCGCCGAAGTCAGGTCGGGTATCGGCCGGCAGGGCGAGATCGACAATGAACACCCGCTGCAGGGTCTTCAATCCGTTCGGGTCGTTGGGGCTGGTGGGGATGGTGCCACCGCCATTGAGCCCGAGTGCAGCGGTTGGCAATTCCTTCACGCCGCCTGGAAATTCGCGTGATACGTAGGAGCGATGCACCTCCTCGATCGAGTCACTGAGACGCAGCGACACACCGCTGAGCCGTTGATGCACCAGATCGATATCGTCCTGCTGCACGACCACTCGTACCAGGAGTTCATGGCTCTGGAGCACGTAACCGAGCAGTTCGCCCTTCTTGTAGTAGCGACCGGGCATGTCCTGGGCGGAGGCGACGATCAGGCGCCCATCGCTTTCCGCATGGCCCGTCAATTGCACAACCCGGATCTGGGCCTGATGCACGATTTCGCGGGCCTCCTGCCATTGGCGGCCGGATACGGCCGCCTTCGCCGGATCGCTGAACTGCTCGGCGTCATAGCGCGCCTGCGCCTGTGCGAGCTTGGCGCGATCCACGGCAAGTTCAGCCTGCAGCTGCGGATTGTCCAGTACATACAGCGGCTGTCCTTTGTGCACCATGCTGCCGGGTGTCGACAGCCAGTGGGCGAAAAAGCCGTTCTCGCGTGCGTGCAACATGGCGTGGTCGGGCAGCCACACCACGCCTTCGGATCGCGTGCGCAACGGCAGCGGAATCATCAGCAATGCGGCAAGACAGATCAGCGTGAGCACGGTGCGGCGCATGGCCTGATGGCGGCGACGATGCAGCGATGCGCCTGACACCAGGTGCTTCCAGCCTTTGCGCAGCGGTACGCCGAACAGGCTGATCGCGCTCCAGAGGGCCATCACCACACCGACGATGAAGAACTTGCCGGCGACCAGAAAGATGATCGACACCGTGACAAAGGTGCGATAACACCAGGCCAGCGGCGAGTACAGCGTCAGCCAGCGTTGTTCGGCGGGGGTTTCATCCGGTTTCACGGCATCCGTCGCGCCGAAGGCATAGCGATCCAGCAGCCAGGACCACCATGCCAGACCGCGCTGGGCCAGATTGGGCATCTCGATCAAGTCCGAGAGGATGTAGTAGCCGTCATAACGCAATAGCGGATTACCATTCACCACCAGGGTGGATACGCCACCAATGACCATGACGTTGAAGGCCACGGCGCGCAGTAAACCCGGTTCGGCGAGCAGCCAGACATAGAGTGCCAGCGCGGCCAGGAACAGCTCCACCAGCATGCCGGCAGCCGCCACCAGCGCACGTCGGTACTTGGACGGAAATGCTGCCGAGGAAGATGCTTCCACATACGGCACGGGCGCGAAGATCAGGAACATCAGCCCCAGTTCACGCACCGCGCCGCCCCAGTGCTTGGCCGCGAACCCATGACCCAACTCGTGTAACAGCTTGACCACGGGGTACACCGCCAGCATCACCAGCAGATTGCTCGAGGACAGCACACGATCGGACAAATTGTGCGTCAGCTCCGCCCAATGCTGCGCGGCCAGCACGGCCGCGGGCAGCATCACGGCCAGCCACAGCAACGCGCCGAGCGGGCCGAAGCACCAGCCGACATAGGGGGCGAGCGCGCCGAGAAAACGATCGGGATTGAGCAGTGGCAGCTTCACGCTCATCGGGTTCAACAACCATTGCTTGATGGTGTCGAAGCGTTTGCGTTTGTGCCGGTCCAGTGCGGAGGCGGAGTCCGGTGCCACGTCGGTCTGCAACAGGTCGGCGGAATGCATTTGCACCAGCAGATCGACCACCTCCGGCTGGGTGCAGGCATCGCGTACCTCCGAGGCATTGGCACGCTCCCACAGCTCATGCACGGTGTGGTGGCCGTCCATGCCGGCGATCAACACGTAGGCGCTCGCTGAAAAGCGATAGACGCGACCGCCGGTCTGATCCTGCACCACGTACCAGGCCTTGCCACGAAACACCACGCGCTGCACCACGGCATACGGCATCAGGCGCGGCCGCAGCGCCGCCACGCTGTGCCAGGAGGGGCTGAAGGGGTTACGCGACACGGATCACCGCCATGTCTACAGACCCCAGTTCCACAGAGTGAGGCGTAGCCAGTCGAACAGGCTGTGCAGCAGCACCCATCCGAGTTTGCGTCGGCCGACATCGATCTTGCCCACACCTTCCATACCGGGCAGCAAAACGGACGATTCGCGCTTCAACTTCGCTTCGACACGGTAGAAATTCTTGCCATCTTGCACGGTTGCCACCGGCATGATCCTGGCGACGGTAAAAGGCATCGGGTTGCCGGCAAGCCCGCTCATCATCAGCTCGCCTTCTTGCGCCGTGTGGATCTGTCCGATGTCGCGCTCGTCCACCTCGAGAATGATGCGATAGCTGCGCAACGGAGCGACCTCGAACAATTTCTTGCCCGCTTCAACAGGTGTTCCAACCTGCTGGCTGAGATCCCCGCTGACGATCACGCCATCGTACGGGGCGACGATCTTCACCCGCGCCAGTTTGTCGTCTGCCAGGTCGAGTTGCGCTTGCGCTTCGTTCAACTGCGCGGTGAGAACCTGGATCGCCGTGAGGTCGTGGTTGGCCATCGCCTCGCGCAGCTTGTTGTCGTACTGGTCGCGCTCGCTGGTCCACTTGGCGCGCTCCACCAGCAAATCGTGGTCATCCAGCTTCGCGAGCACCTGATCCTTGCTCACGGTGTCGCCTGCGCGCACGAAACCCGCGGCGAGATAACCTTCGAACGGCGCGGCGGCGACGCGCTGGATCGCGCCCTCGGTCACCGTCTTGGCCGAGACGCGGTACGGCACCGGCAGCCAGATCAGCAACGCCATGGCCAGCAGCGCGAACAATCCGCCTGTTTTCCAGACCAGATGCCGCGGGCCCAGCAGCGCGCCCCAGAAACGCGAACCTTCATCGGCCAGCCGCTGCAGCGAGTTCCGTTCGGCATCGCGCCGTTGCGCCACCACTGGTGAAAAAAGCGCGGCAAAGGCCTCCAGCCATTTGCGCTCGCCGTCGCCGAAGCGCTGGCCATGGCCGCGTTCCAGCGTGATCACTGCGATGGTCTGCGCCTGATGGCTGACTGGAAGCGAGATCAGTGCATCGCCACCCACCCGCTGCAGCAACGCGGCGTGCGCGCGATAGGTTTCCGGTGCGGCGCCGTCCTCGGGTCGAAACGCCTCGATCGTCTGGGCCAGGTCGCAGGTTTCGCCCATGGCATCGACATAGGCCT
Source organism: Rhodanobacter terrae (assembly GCF_042657005.1). Taxonomy (NCBI): domain Bacteria; kingdom Pseudomonadati; phylum Pseudomonadota; class Gammaproteobacteria; order Lysobacterales; family Rhodanobacteraceae; genus Rhodanobacter; species Rhodanobacter terrae. The sequence continues at coordinate 4,543 of NZ_JBHSNG010000019.1, read as the reverse complement.
GCACCATGGGCGAAGACTTTTCGAAGGTCGCCGCTTCCGACAGGGCGGCGAGCTTCACATGTGCCGCACGCACCAGGCCAATCGCCACTCGTGAGCAGTCGAAGCGTTGTCGCAATTCATTGCTGAGCTCAAACAGCGCCTGTTGGAAGTGGGTGTGCCGCAGGGCGACGGCGACGGTTTCCAGGATGCCCATCGAGCGGGTATTCGCTTCGGTCGCGGCGTCGAGCTCGCGCTTGCCGAACAGGTTGCTCAGCCAGGCGCTGCCCCAGTGCAGCTCGCGCAGCAGCGGATGCACAACCGCCATGTCGGCCGTGACTTCCAGCACGACGGCACCGACGATGCGTTCGTTGGCCGATACCGGCACCGCCACGTGCAGCCACTCGGGCTGCTCGGGCGCCGGCAGCCATACGACACGACGTTCGCCCAGCGCCTGCTGCACTGCAGCCCCCATGCGGGCCATGTCGGCGTTTGCCAACGGCCAGACGGCGATCGGCACGAAGGTCTGGCCATCGGTGGATTCGACCAGCACGGCAGCCTGGCGCACGGCAGGAAACTTTTCGCAGATCAGCGCGAGCCAGGCATCGCAGAAGGCATCGGAGGTGCGCGCCGTCACAAAGCGCTCCCAGTTCGTCGGCGTGCGCTCTTCGCCCGATGGCGAGCGGCCGGACGGTGGAAGCGACGATAGGCTCATGAGCCTTTTCGCCTTATCGGCGCCATGGCGAGGGTGCCGGCGTCGCTTTCGCGCGCGCTGAACAGCTGATCGAGCTCGTCCAGATCAGCGGCACTGAGCTCGCCCAATGTCGATTTCAGCTTGATGTACGAAGTGAGTTGCTGATAACGCCCCTTGCGCATGTCGCGCCGCGCGGCGACGAGCTGCTGGCGTGCGGTGAGCACGTCGGCATCGGTCTTCAGCCCGCGCGAGGCGCCTTCCTCGGCTGCGGCAAGTGTGGTTCCGGCCGAGGCCACCGCGATGTGTGCGGCAGCGGCTTTGGCTTGTCCGGCACGCCAGCCGAGAAAGGCGGTTTTCACGTTGAGAATAGCTTGTCGTCGCGTTGCGTCCTGATCGTCGCGCGCCTTGTCGCGCATGGCCAGGGCCTCAGCCACCTTGGCCGATTGTGTGCCGCCGGAGTAGAGCGGCACGCTGAGCTGCAGACCGACGGCCAGCTGGCGGATGCGATAGCCCGATTGGCCAGGGAAGTTGCCCACCGCCTGGTCGGTGTCGCCGTAGGTGGCCACCATGTCCAGCGTGGGCAGGTGGCCCGCGTGCTGCTTGCTGATCTCCGCATTGGCCGCCTCGATCGCCCGGCTGGCGGCGCGCAGTGCAGGACTGTGCGTATCGACCTGTTCCAGCCACTCGTCCAGGTCGTCGCCGACCAGGTCCGGAATTTTGGCGTCATCGCGCAGGTAAGGTTGCATCAGTCCATCGGCTGGCCCCACCCATTGTTCCAGCGCCGCAAGTTTGGCAGCCAGATCGAGTTCGGCCGAAGCTTCATCGGCGCTCGCTTCCTCGTACTTCGCCTGTGCGTCATCGGCCTGCGGCTGGCTCTGCGCCCCGAGTTCGGCAGCACGTCGCGCAATGTTCCACTGTGCATGCAGTGCATCGCGCTGTGCCGTGGTGAACTCTACCGCGTCGCGTGCCTCCATCAGGTCGAACCATGCAGTGGAAACCTTCAGGTAAAGCTGCTGCTCCGCGTCATCGAGTTGATCATGTGCCTGCGCGGCGTTCTCCTGCGCCTGATGCCAGGAGGCGATATTGGCGGGCCGCCAGAGCGGTTGATTCAGGCTGATCTGATCACCGTTGCTGTGATAGCGATCGTGTGGCGTTGTCGGCGGAGTGCTCAGGGTTTCATAGCGGCGACGGTTGCCGTTGCTGTTCGCCGTGGCAGTGAGCTGCGGCAGCATCGCGCCAAGCGCCTCGCGCGTGCGCGCTCGCGCTGCGGCGACATTGGCCTCGGCCGAGCGGAAGCCGGGCTCGCTTTCATGGGCGATCGCGAACAGTTCGCCCAGCGAGGTTACTTGCGGCTGGGTTGCATGGACGGAGACTGCGCAAAACCATGCGAACAGCATCGCGAGGCAACGCGTGGGAGGAGCATGACCACGCGCGCGGATCTGGCTAGCCACGACGGGACAGCCGCGAGAGGCGATTGATCAGCTGCGCCGGACGGGCGGCCATGGTGGCCGGCGTGGTGCACAAAGCATGGTGCGTATGGAGTGGCACTCAAATCCCTTCGCTACGGCCAAAGGGAGAGACCGGTCCATCGATGAGCGCCGGCAACACATGGCGCCGCCGCGACATGCGCGGCACCGAGTGAGTAACCAGGTCATTCCCCCAACACGCGCATTTTGGCATTGCCGCGGCGGCTGTGCCAAGTGCACGGCTTGAGAGATCTGTCAGCCAACTGCAATGACGATGGCTCGCCCCGAACTTGCATCCCGCTGTTCTCCCGGCCGAGGGGATGCCGCCGCAGCCGTGTCCTGGGTTAACATATGGGCGAGCCGATGGCGCCATGGCTCGGTTCGCCAGTCACAGGGGATGTCATGAAACGTATCGCGGGAGCAGCCGTACTGGCGGTTGCGCTGGCCGGTTGCAGCACCACCGGTCAGAAGATCAAGCGTCTGGATCCGGGCAGCCGGCCCGATCGGGTGATCGCTGCACTCGGCAAGCCGGATGCGGTGCAGGCTATCGATGGGTTCGAGGTTTATGTGTATCGCGCCCGCTTTCGCGATCGTCATTCGATCCGCCGCACCGACTATTCGGTGATCTTCGAGCACGGTCGCCTGGTGGAGTTCGGGCCGGGCCGCGCGAAACGCGAGGGCGCGGACGACGTGGTGATCGTTCCGTCTGCGCCTTAGGCATGAGTGTTCCCGGGGTGATCCATTCGTGGCTGGCATGCGTGGTCCATGCATGTCCAGATGGGCATCGCCAGCGCGCGAAGGGCAGGGGAACGTGCCGCTCCAGAGCCATGCTGGGTTATCCTGTGTTATCGGGGTCTGTCGTTTTTTCTTTTGGGGGATTTGACGTGAACAAGTTTGCCGCCGCTGCGGTGCTCGGTGTTGCCAGCGTGCTTTGCGCCTGCCAGACCACCGGGGCACGCATCACACACCTTTACACCGGCAATTCGGAAGTCGAAGTGCGCGAGACGCTGGGTCGGCCAGACGCCGTCCGCGTGCTCGGCGATTACGAGGTCTACACCTATCTGGCCCGTCACCACAGCCGGCTGTCGCTCCACCGCAGCGACTACACCGTGGTGATGCAGAACGGTAAGGTCGTGCAGTTCGGTGCGGGTGTCGCCCAACGGGAAGGCCTGCACACCGTGGTGATCGTGCCGCCGCAGTCCTGACTCAGTCATGATGACTTGGTTTCAGGACGCCGCTGTAGCAAATCACTTCGCCAAGAACCGGCACCGAAAAGGCGGCATGGAAACGGTAATTGCCGTCTTCGATCCGCTTGTAGGCGGTCGATCGAGGAATCAGCCATAGAGGCACTCGAAACCCGCGAAGGCGTGCGCTGATGACGCGCCAATGCCAGCCGCCTTCCATCACATCGACCGTTAGCGTTAGCTCCAGCGCGCCGGTTCTTTCGATCCAATAGCCCTCGGGCCAGCGGCCGTGCGGAATGAACTGCGAGCGGAGATGATGCGTGCCGTCAAAACACCGATCCCACCCTAAGGTGCTCGCGTTATGGCTGATTCTCACCGTCAAGTGGTGCGAGCCTGCGACGTCTGGCATGCCGAGCTTGCGCGCCAGACGACGCCCGAATGCGCCGGCCATGCCTCTGCCGAAGTGTAGAACTACCGGCCCGCTCAGCTCGCTGTTCCGCATATGTAACGCTTGGAGAAGCGGATGGAGATCACCGAATCGCGCTCCAAACCATGCCGTGACGGCATTGGTGCTTTCCATCTCTGTCATGCAAAGGCGCCAAGGTCAACGAATGCCGGTTCCATTTTGACGGCGGAGCGGTTCCGTTTGTCACCCCGCAAGCACGTCCGCCATTGACAGAAACTGTGCAAGCTGACGCCTTTCGTCGTGTTCAGCCGCTTCCGCTTCGTCGTGCTCATTGTCGTCTCCAGTGAAGTGACCGGAGAATTGTTGTTCCCATAAGTATCAACGAAAGAAGAGTACTGGTGAACTATTGCCTACAGCGTTGGAGACGTAGGCGAAGGGTGACCTTGTCCCCACATCCAGACATGCCCGTCGCTATCCACCGCCGCACTGATGTCTTCTCCAGCAGCGATTGCGACAATGCGCGGTATGCCGGGAACCCGCAAAGGTGTCGCCGTTGAGTTCTCTTCGCCGGGTTCGACGGAATGCTGTTGAGTTCCATCCAAAACTGAGCCACTTCGCCGGGTGATTTTCGTCGAATTTTGAGCCACCTCCTACCACCCTCCGCTCACAGCACGAGCGGGAGCAACAAAGCCTCAGGGTCAGGTCTTGTCTTGCCACATGCCACTTCGAGCGATGCGGCTTACCGTCGCATAGTGCAAGCCGAAATGCTCGCCGATCGCCTTCAAGGTGTAGCTGCCGCTGGCGTAGGCGGCGCGAA
>NZ_JBHSNG010000018.1:0-87019 GCF_042657005.1 Rhodanobacter terrae | reverse complement strand
TCCGAGGCTTACATCCAGAGCATTGAAGACAAGCTCAACCAGCGACCCAGAAAACGGCTACGCTTCCACTCTCCTCAGCAGATCTTCGATAAGTCTTTCAAACGCGCACTTCCTAATTGAATCGGCGGCCCCTCGCCCACAGTCCAAAAATCGTCATGCAAGAGTGCCGCGCGATCAGCCGCCGCGCCCTTTGAAGCCATGTAGACCCGAATTGGCTCCTGCTCAAACGACTCCATTTCCAGACCAAGCCTGACGGGCCGTTTCGCGGACGCAGCGCTCATCAGCTGCGCCACAAAATCCGGAATTTCATTGCTGCCATGATAGTCGCCGACAATCAGCAACTGCCGTCCGTCCACATCACAGGCAATCGCGTGGGCAGCCTGTGTCGGCGACCTCACTCTGTCGAAGCCGTTTACCGGGCAGGATGAAGGCGATTCCGCTGGAGGGTTCGCTGGCGAAGCAACAGCTGCCATCCAGGTCGAAGACAGACCGAGAAACAGCATGCACGTGATCACGCAACGTTTCGACATGAACATCTCCGGTCGGTCGGATCAGTTGCTGATCCAGCCGACATATCAAACAGGATCCACTCAACTCACTGAAACCGACGAATTCCTGCTCGCTGCCGATCAGGGCGCCGGGGCGGGCGCTACGGTCAAGTGGCGGGTCCGCCGGCAACAAACCTCACGTTGCCAGACGGGATGTCCGGTCGGATCCGATCAGCCCAGCTCTTCCGCGCTGGAGATGATCCGGCCAACCAGTCCGTAGCTCGCTGCATCTTCCGCCGACATCCAGTAATCACGTTCGGTGTCCTTGGCGATGCGCTCCACCAGCTGGCCGGTTTCGCGCGCAAAAATCTCGTTGAGGCGCTGGCGCATGCGGATGATCTCGCGCGCGTGAATCTCGATCTCGCTGGCCGAACCACCAGTGCCACCGGAGGGTTGGTGCAGCAGAAAACGGGTATTTGGCAGGCTGAAACGGTGCTCGCGCTTGGCCGCGGCATAGATCAACGCACCCGCGCTGGCTACCCAGCCGGTACCGACGATGCGTACCTCCGGCTTCACGAACTTGATCATGTCGTAGATGGTGTCGCCGGACTCGACGTGCCCGCCCTGACTGTTGATGAAAATGGTTATCGGGTCGCTGCTTTCGTACTGCAACGCCAGCATGCGTGCGGTAATGCGCTCGGCCAGCTTTTGATCGATGGTGCCATAGATCAGCAGAGTACGCGCCTTGAACAGCCGCTCCTCGATTTGTGGCGATCGCTTCTCGGGCACCGCGGATTCGGCTTCGGGTTCCTGGCCGAGCGAAATACTGCGTAGATCGATGGCATGCATGTGTGACTCCTCGGATGAGCAGGCTGATCAGGGACGATGGTATAGCGATGGCGAGGGCAGCGCCCAACCGGGCAGTTGCCGAACCCGCCGTGACGACGAAAGGCATCGCCTTCACTGGCGCTGCCGCAAGCTATTTGCGCGACAATGCAGCATCCATGATGCCATCGTCCACACAGAATCCATCAGCCGACAGGCTCGCCGACCGCATCGACGCGCTGTTGCCGCAGACGCAGTGCGAGCAGTGCGGCTATCACGGCTGCCGGCCGTATGCCGAGGCGATCGCGCGCGGCGATGCTGCCATCAACCAGTGCCCGCCTGGCGGGGCGGCGGGCATCGAGAAGCTCGCTGCGCTTCTGCAGCGTCCGGTGCTGCCGCTGAATCCCGAAAACGGCGTCGAGAAGCCGCGCACGCTGGCGCGCATCGTCGAAGCGGACTGCATCGGCTGCACCAAATGCATCCAGGCCTGTCCGGTCGATGCGATCGTGGGCGCCGCGAAGTTGATGCATACGGTCATCGTCGACGACTGCACCGGCTGCGAGCTGTGCGTGCCGGCCTGCCCGGTCGACTGCATCGTGCTGCTGCCGATGCCCGAAGCACAGCTCGACATGCCCCATGCCGATGCGGCACGCGTGCATTTCCAGCGGCGTGAGGCACGGCTGGAGCGGCTGCGGGCCGAGCGTGAGACGGAACTGGCGGCACGCAAGGCCGCCGTCGATACCAACGCCCAGCGCAATCCTGTGCTGGAGGCCCTGGCCCGCGCCAGGGCAAGGCAGCAGGAACCGAAACCATGAAACGCGCCGACGTGATCGAGCTGTTCTCGCGGTTGCGCGAGCTGAACCCGCATCCGACCACCGAGCTCGTCTACAGCACGCCGTTCGAACTGCTGGTCGCGGTCGTGTTGTCGGCGCAGGCCACCGACGTCGGCGTCAACAAGGCGACCAGGAAGCTGTATCCGGTCGCCAACACGCCGCAGGCGATCCTCGAGCTTGGCGAGGAAGGCCTGAGGCGTTACATCAGCACGATCGGATTGTTCAACGCGAAGGCGAAGAACGTGATCGCGCTGTGCCGGCTGCTGGTCGAGCGGCACGATGGCGAGGTGCCGCACAGTCGCGAAGCGCTGGAAGCGCTGCCCGGGGTCGGCCGCAAGACTGCCAACGTGATGCTCAACACGGCGTTCGGCGAACCGACCATCGCGGTGGACACGCATATCTTTCGCGTGGCCAACCGTACCGGCCTGGCGGCGGGCAAGGACGTGGGCGCGGTCGAGTCCAAGCTCGAGAAGGCGATCCCGGCCGAGTTCAAACAGGACGCGCATCACTGGCTGATCCTGCACGGCCGTTACGTCTGCAAGGCGCGCAAGCCGGATTGCCCGCATTGCGCGATCCGCGACCTGTGCAGCTACAAGCACAAGACCGTCGCGGTGCCTTGACGAAACCATATGCGGTTTTTGTTCGTGTCACCATTTCTGCATTGACATGGGCTTCTCTTGCGGTCAGCATGCGCGCGCCTTCACCCGCACCAGAACCTCACGAGACCTGATCCATCATGGACAGCGACCCAGCCAGTTGCAGCCGGACCGCCCCAGCGGGGCTTTCGGCGCACACCAACATCTATTCTCGCGCCCCGGTCGCGAGTGGATCGCTGCCTGGCTGATTCGCTCGCTCCGTGCGGCGCACACGGAGACGAGCATGAAAAAGATCCACCTGTTCGCCGCGGCCGTCTGGCTTGCGCTGGCATCCGCCCCCACGCTGGCCGACGACGCGCCGCTGTTCGTGCCGCAATGGCTGGGTGCGCAGTACACCTTCATCGACCAGCACCAATCGTCCATGCACTCGCCGTACAGCGGCCCGTTGAGCCTGCGCGCCCGTGGCGACACCGAGCGATCGCACACCTTCGGCGCCTACTTCGGCGTCGCCTTGCCGGCGCATTTCCAGTTCTACTTCGACGTGGAGATGTTCAAGGGCGAAGCGGTCAGTGGAGCCACCGGCCTGGGTGGGTTCGCCAACGGCGACGTGGTGCATTCCGGCGGCGGCACCTTGAGCAAGACCGCCTACGTCGCGCGCCGATACCTGCGCTGGACGCTGCCGCTGGGCGGCGAACGCGAATCGGCCCAGCGCGGCCAGGACCAGTTGCCGGGCGAGGAAGCCACCCGCCGCATCGAGATCAAGTTGGGCAAGATGGCGGCGAGCGACGACTTCGACAAGAACCGCTACGCCGACGCGGCGCGCACACAATTCCTGAACTGGTCGCTGCTCAACAACACCGCGTGGGACTTCGCCGCCGATACCCGCGGCTATACCGACGGGTTGATGCTGGGCTGGATCAACCCGAGCTGGAGCCTGCGCTACGGCGTCTACCTGATGCCCGTCGAAGCGAATGGAACGAAGCTGGAGAGCTCGCCGCGGCGCGCTCGCGGCGAACAGCTCGAGCTGACCCTGCAGCCGCGCGCGGGCGGCGCGGTCCTGCGGCTGCTGGCGTTCCGCAACATCGCGAACATGGGCGTGTACCGCGACGCCATTGCGTATGCCCTGGCCCATGGCACTGCACCGGACATCCATGCCGATGATCGCCCCGGCCGGCGCAAATATGGTTATGCCGTCAACGGCGAGCTGCCGCTGACGGACGATGGCGAGACCGGATTGTTCACCCGCGCGGGCTGGAATGATGGCCGCGACGAATCGTTCGCGTTCACCGAAGTGGATCGCACGCTGAGCGCCGGCCTGCAGCTCTCCGGCGTGCATTGGGAGCGGCCGAAAGATCATCTGGGCGTGGCGTTCGCCATCGACGCGCTGTCGCCGGCACACCGCGATTACCTGGCCCTGGGCGGTCAGGGATTCACATTGGGCGATGGCGCACTCGCCTATGGCCGCGAGCGCATCGTCGAGGCCTATTACGACATTGCGCTGGTCGATCGCCTCACGCTCGCCCCCGACGTCCAGCTGATCCACAACCCTGGCTACAACCGCGCCCGTGGACCGGCGCGCTTTGTCGGCATGCGCACCCATCTGGAGTTCTGATCCGGCGAATCAACGGCTCGGCAGTTGGGCCCGTTCCAGCGCCGCGATGTGACGTTCCAGTCGCGGCCCCAGATAGCAGTGCGATCCGCACGGCAGCAGCCCCACCTTGCCGAACTCGCGCAGATACCACGCCGGAGCGCGCGATACGAAACCGTGATGATCGCCGGCCACGTCGTCGCGATTGGTGAATACTTCTAGAAACGCGACGCCTTCGAGCATCTCGCAGATGCCTTGCAGGCCCACGCGGATCTCGGCCGGCTTCAGGTAATGCAGCACGTCGGTGCAGACGATCAGGTCGAAGCGCGTGTCGAAACGCAATTGTTCGAGCTGGCCGAAACGCGCCAGGCCGATGTTGCGGCTGCGACCGAAGCGCGCCACGGCGTACTCGCTGGCGTCCAGTCCGCGATAGTCGATGTGTGGGCGCAACGCGCGCAGCGGCGCACGCCAGGTCGCTTCGCCGCAGCCGACGTCGAGCACGTTGCGGATAGTCCGGCCGAGGTAGTACTCGGCCTGCGCCACCACCATCGCCACCTTGCGCCTGAGTTCGGCGGGCGAGGCAACCGAGTGCTGCGGATCGCGATACCACTTGTCGAAATATTCGCGGTCGTAGGTCTTGGGCATGGGTATCGATTCGTCGGGGCGGGCAGTGCCGCATGATACGGGCCATTGGCCTCCGTGAAAGCATCACTTCCCGTATGCGTCGTGCTTGCGAGCATGGTCGCCCGCCATCGCACCGAGGAGTGCCCCATGCCCATGGTCCGCTTTCGTCTGATCGGCAGCCGCGCCGACGTCGATACCGTCATCGCCGCCCTGCATGGCATCGACGACATCGAACACGTCGAGGAAATCGACGATCTCATGCCCGGCATGCGCGAGGATTCCAGTTCCAGCGAATCGATAAGCGACAGTGAAGGTCAGGTCTATTTCATCGAAGTGGAGGCCCCCAGCGACGAGCTGGCCGACACTGTGCGCGTGAACGCCGAGATGATCGCCAACGATCGCGACGCCGGTATCGAATTTGTCGATGAGTTCTGACCGGCCGACAAAAAACGGGCGGAAGATCGGACCGCGTCATCCGATGGTCCCCTCCTGCGTTGAATCGGAGGACTGGCACCAGACTGGTGTCACCCGAAATCAACGTGGACGTCCTCCGCATGCTTCCAGATTCGATCCATCGTTCGGGTATCGCCATCCGGCTGCGCTGGTTGCCGCTCGCTCTTGCCGGTCTCATTCCGCTGGCCGTACCGGCGCAGGCCGCAAGATCGTTGAGCCATGACGATGTCGCGTGGCTGCAGCGCGTCGGTTTCGGCATCGACTCGGCCAGCGTGGCGCGCTATCGGCAGCTGGGACGTGCCCGTTACCTGGATGAAGAGCTTGCCGGGCGCAATGACAGCTTGCCGCCGGCGATCGAGGCGCTGATCAACAGCTACGACGTGGTCGACACGCCACCGGCGCAACTGTTGATGGCTTACCGGGATCAGCAGAAGCAATTCAAGAACGCCGCGGAAGGCGCCGACAAGGAGGCCGCGAAGAAAGCCCTGCAGCAGTACCGGAAGAAGCTGTACCAGCAGGACGCCCAGGTCGCACTGCTGCACGCCATCTACGGCGGCGACCAGCTGAAGGAGCAGATGGTGTGGTTCTGGCTCAACCACTTCAGCGTGTACGCTGCCAAGGGCAGGGTGCGGCTGGTCGCCATCGATTACGCCGAGCATGCCATCCGCCCGCACGCGTTGGGCAAGTTCAGGGACTTGCTGATGGCCACGCTGAAAAGCCCGGCCATGCTGGAATACCTCGACAACGCGAAGAACATCAAGGGCAAGACCAACGAGAACTACGCGCGCGAGCTGATGGAGCTGCACACGATGGGCGTGGGCTCCGGCTACACCCAGCAGGACGTGCAGCAGCTGGCGCTGATCCTCACCGGCGCCGGTGTCGCGCCGCCACGCGAGGGACGACCGGGCCGTTTCGGTGGACGCAGGCGGCCCGGCTTCGTGCGCGACGGCCTGTTCGCGTTCAACCCGAACCGGCACGACTTCGGCGACAAGACCTTCCTCGGCCACACGATCAAGGGCAGCGGCTACGGCGAGATCGAACAGGCGGTGACGCTGATCACCCGCCAGCCTGCCTGCGCGCAGTTCGTCTCGCGCCAGCTCGCCGAATATTTCGTCGCCGACCAGCCGCCGCCGGCGCTGGTGTCGGCGATGGCGCAGACGTTCCAGCGCACCGATGGCGACATCGCCGCAGTGCTGCGCACGATGTTCGACTCGCCCGCGCTGACCGCGAGCTACGGCAAGAAATTCAAGGACCCGACCCAGTTCCTGGTTTCGGCCATGCGGCTGGCCTATGACGGCAAACCGATCGGCAACGCCGCGCCGCTGGTCAACTGGCTCAACCAGATGGGCGAGCCCGTGTTCGGCAGGATCACGCCGGACGGCTGGCCGCTGGACGCCGCTGGCTGGTCCGGCTCCGGCCAGATGGCCAAGCGCTTCGATGTGGCGCGTGCGATCGGCAGCGGCAGGAATCGCCTGTTCATGACTGACGATGACGCTCCCGGATCGCGCCCCGACATGCCGGCGCCGAATCCGCCCGCGCTGAATTCGCCGCTGTATCGCGCCGCGATCGAACCTTATCTGTCCGAAGCCACCCGCACGGCGCTGGGCAAGGCGCAGTCGCCCGCGGAATGGAACACGTTCATGCTGTCCTCGCCCGATTTCAGTTACCGCTGACATGCTATGGGGGCTTCGAAAAACCTGGCTTCAGCGCAACGCCCGCGGAAGCAGTGTGGGAGCGACTTCGGTCGCGACGAGGGAGTATGTCGTCGCCTCGCTGTCGCGGCTGAAGCCGCTCCCACAAGAACACTCGCAAGGACAGCGGTTATTCGAGATTCCCTATCGCACCGAACTGACCCACTGCATCGAGGTATGCCATGAACCGCCGTGAATTCCTGTTCGCCGCTGCCAGTGCCGCCGCCGCGTTGCCGGCGCTATCGTTCTCCGGAAAACTGTTCGCCACGCCGGCCCATTCGCCGCGTTTCCTGCTGGTATTCCTGCGTGGCGGCTACGACTGCAACAACCTGCTGGTACCGCACGGCAGCGACTTCTACTACGCGTCGCGGCCGACACTGGCGATCGCCCGGCCCGATCCGGGCAACCTCGACAGCGCGATCGCGCTGGATGCGAACTGGGGGCTCAACCCGGTGCTGCGCGATTCGATCTACCCGCTGTGGCAACGCAAGCAGATCGCCTTCGTGCCGTTCGCGGGCACCGACGATATGTCGCGCAGCCATTTCGAGACCCAGGACAACATCGAATCGGGCGAACCCACGGCGAATCGCGGCAGCTTCCGGTCCGGCTTTCTCGCCCGCCTGTCCGGAGCGCTGCCGGGGACGCCGCCGATCGCGTTCACCAAGTCGCTGCCGTTGAGTTTCCAGGGCGCCGCCACTGACATCCCCAACATCTCGCTGAAAGGCGACACCAAACCGCACTTCAACGCACGCCAGTCGGCGATCCTCACCCAGATGTACCAGGGCACGTCGTTGGCCGCGGCCACCGCCGATGGCCTGGCCTTGCCGAACACCGTCTCGCAGGATCTGCGCGACGAGATGGTTCACGCCAGCCGCGGCGCGCCCAGCGCCAAGGGCTTTGCCAGCGAAACGCAGCGCATCGCCGCGCTGATGCGCGAGCGCTACCGGCTGGGTTTCATCGACATCGGCGGCTGGGATACCCATGTGAATCAGGGCAGCGTCACCGGCGGTCTCGCCAACAACCTGCGCAACCTCGGCGAAGGGCTGGCCGCCTACGCGGATGCACTCGGCGACGAATGGAACAACACCGTCGTGGTGGTGGTCTCCGAGTTCGGCCGCACCTTCCGCGAGAACGGCGACAAGGGCACCGACCACGGCCACGGCACCGTGCACTGGGTGCTGGGCGGCAAGGTCAACGGCGGCCGCATCGCCGGAGAACAGCTTGCCGTCAATCAACAAAACCTGCTGCAGAATCGCGACTACCCCGTGCTCAACAATTATCGCGACACGCTGGGCGGCCTGATGGCGCGAATCTGGGGACTGCGCGGCAGCCAGTTGCAGACCGTGTTCCCGCAGGCCCGGCCCAGGGATTTGCAACTGGTATGAGCAAGACCTTGCAGCGACACTGCCCGGATCACATCTCCCGCCCGAAGGAACGCGCCGCATGCGCCGAACGCTGGTTACCGCCCTTTCCATGACGGCAGCGCGCCGCTGGCTCAAGGCCGCGTGGCTGCTCCTGCTCGCACCGATGCTGGCCGGCGCTCGTGGCCCGGCCCGCCTGGGCGCCGACGACATGGCATGGTTGCGGCGCGATGGATTCGACCTGGACAGCGCAAGCGCGGCCGAATATCGCAGCCTGGGCCGCGAGCGCCTGCTGGATGCGCAACTCGCCGACCGCGCACCAGGTCAGCTGCCGCCTGCGATTGCGCAGCTGATCCATGGCTTCGAGGCGATCGACGCGCCGGCCACGCAACTGCTCGGCACGCTGCAAGCCGAACAGCAGCGCATCAAGGAGCTGCCCGACAAACCGGACAAGGCCGCCGCGAACAAGGCCTTGCAGGCCCACGGCAACCAGCTGGCGCAACAAGCGCAACAGGCCGAACTGCTGCAGGCGGTATACGGCCCCAACCAGCTGAAGGAGCAGCTGGTGTGGTTCTGGCTCAATCATTTCAGCGTGTACGCCGCGAAAGGCCGCGTCCGCTGGGAACTGGCGGACTATGTGCAAAACACCGTCCGTCCACACGTCCTGGGCAGGTTCAGGGATCTGCTGATGGCCACGCTGGAAAGTCCGGCGATGCTCGAGTATCTGGACAACGCGCAGAACGCGAAAGGCCACGTCAACGAGAACTATGCGCGCGAGCTCATGGAGCTGCACACGCTGGGCGTCAACTCGGGCTACACCCAACAGGATGTGCAGCAACTGGCGCTGATCCTCACCGGCGTCGGTATCGCACCGGTCGACGGCAAGCCGCAACGCTTCAACCCGAAGCTGGCGCCGCTGGTGGTCCGCAACGGCTTGTTCGAGTTCAACCCGCAGCGGCACGATTTCAGCGACAAGACCTTCCTCGGCCACACCATCCATGGCAGCGGCTTCGACGAAGTGAATCAGGCCATCGACATCATCGTGCGCCAGCCCGCCTGTGCGCATTTCGTCTCGCAGCGGCTAGCCGAATATTTTGTCGCCGACCAGCCACCCAAGGCATTGGTGGACAAGATGGCCCGCACCTTCCTGCGCAGCGACGGCGATCTGGCCAAGGTGATGCGCACCTTGTTCGAGTCGCGCGAGCTCGTGGCCGCCGCCGGGGGCAAGTTCAAGGACCCGACCCAGTTCGTGGTGTCGTCGGTGCGGCTGGCTTACGACGGCAAACCTTTCGCCAATGCCATGCCGCTGGTCTACTGGCTGAACCAGCTGGATGAACCCCTGTTCGGCCGCATCACTCCGGACGGCTGGCCGCTGGACGGCGACAGCTGGACAAGCTCCGGCCAGATGGAAAAGCGCTTCGACATCGCCAACGCGATAGGCACCGGCAACAACCAGCTGTTCACGCCGGCCGGCAGCACGTCACGCGAAGCCGGATTTCCGATGCTGAGCACGCGGCTGTATTACGACACCATCGAGCCGCGGCTCTCGAAAGCCGCGCGTACCGCACTCGCCCAGGCCAACTCGCAGCAGGAATGGAACACCTACCTGTTGTCCTCGCCCGACCTCAACTATCGCTGAGCCGCTTGAGGATACATTCACGCCGCCGAGCTGGGCACCAGCAGGTGCTTGGCGATCTGCCCGTGCAGGCGGCCGATGCCGCGCACCAGATGCAGGCTGGCAAACAGCAGCACGATACCGGCCAGGCAGAGCGCGATGGTGCCGAACCAGCCCGGGCCGTAGTAGCTGAAGCCATCGAAGTCCATGTTGATCACGTTCCAGCCGAAGGCCTTCACGAAAGGAGCGCCGATGAAAGCCAGCGACACGCTCAACAACGTCACCGTGATCGTGAAATAGATGATGCCCAGCGGCAGCATCAGCAGCATGTAGAACAGCGTGGTCCAGGTACGGCCATCGGTGAACATCGCACCGATGCGCTTCAGCAGCGGCATTCCCTGCTGCACGGGGTACGGCGGCCGGCGCGGCATGCGCACGCCCAGCATGGTTTCCACGATGCGTCCTTCCAGCAGCGACAGCCCGCGCACGCTGCCCAGGAACAGCACGATGAACGGTATGCCGATGATCAGCACCGACAGGCCACCCGACAGCGATACGCCAGTCACCGCCCAGGTGAAATAGAAGATGCCGGTGACCAGCGCCAGCAACAGGTAGAACAGCGCGCCATAGGTGTGCGGATCGGCCGCGACGCCGAAGAAACGTCCCAGCATCGAATGGCGTTGCGGCGGCGGCGGCGGACGGATCGCACGCTGGATCCTGATCTCCTGATCGCGGTAGATGTCCGCCACCTCGTCCGGCGCGCCGTAGCTGCCCACGACATGTTCGAGCATGGCCGCTTCGTCGCGGCCGGGCTGTTCGGCCAGCTCCGCACGCAGATGCTCCTCGGCGTCGTACAGCGCATCCTGGACCAGGGCGGGATCGGCACCGCGCAAGGCAGCGCGAAGCTGCTCCAGATATTCGTTGATCGTGCGTGGCGCGTTCATTACACCCCTCCTTGCAAGACGTTATCGACGGAATCGCGGGTAGCCGTCCAGGCGGCGACCCACTCGCGCAGCACCTCGCGCCCAGGCTTGGTGATGCGGTAGTAGCGACGCGGCGGGCCGCTGACGGAAGGTTCCACCTCGCTGGCCAGCAGGCCTGCGCCTTCCAGATTGCGCAGCACCGGATACAGCGCGCTCTGCTTGCCGGCCAGCACGCCCTCCCCCACTTCCTCCAGCCGCTTGGCGATCTGGTAGCCGTACATCGGCTGTCGCGACTGGCCCAGCACCGCCAGCAGCACCAGCGAAACAGTGCCGCTGGAAAGCTCCTTCTGGAACTTCTTCAACTGACTGGCGCCGTCTTCCATCGGGGCTCACCTGCACTGCCGCTTAGACTTGAGTGAACCATAGTGCGAACTTGATACTAGTACATGGGCCTGAAGTCATGCTTTCGGCGAATCCACGGGTGGGCATGAAACCAATGTTTGTACAGGTTGTACAAACATTGGTTTCAGGAGGTGGGTACAGACATTGGTTTCATCCGCTCAGCTAACAATGAGATTTAGCATCGCTGGGATGGCTATGCAGGCCTCTGAGGGGCATTTGCCTTCGGCGGTCAGTAGGCCTTATGGGCGTCTGCTGGAGCGACCGTAGTCGACCGATTCTGTTGAAAAACACTCTTGCCGCGGGGTGATGAAAGTGAAGAATGTCGCGGACGAGTACCGCAAGTGCGTTGCGACAGGCCGGACCAAACAGCACGGCGTAGCCCAACGGCATGCCTGTTGCCGAATCCATGGCCACGTAAAGCGTTGGGCAATCGAACCCCAAAGCAGTCAAGAAATCAGGGCTGCAGCGCAAATCGAACTTCGTGGAATCAACATGGACCATCAAACCTGGCACGCTGCAACGCAGCGTTCTATCGCCCGGATCAGAGGCGCACTCCGCGGCGTGGTAACCCCGATAGGGATAAACAGGCTCACTTGATCTTGACGACGACTTTGCCCTTCGCACGGCCCGATTCGACGTAGGCCAGAGCTTCGTTGGTTGACTCGAATGGAAAAACTCGGTCCATCACGGGATGAATGGCCCCAGCCTCGATGAGGTGGGTGATCTCGCGTAGCTGATGTCCATCGGCCCGCATGAAGAGGAATGAATATTTCAGGTCACGACGGGTCGCCTTTTTCCTGACGCCGGCACTCAGCAGGCGGACGATGAGGCTCACGAACCACGACGCTCCGATTCCTTTTGCGAAGGCGGGATCGGGAGGGCCGGAAATCGAGATGAGGGTTCCGCCGGACTTCAGCACGCGCAGGGATTTCTCCAGCGCCACCGCATCCTGGCTATGAAGGACCACATCGTAGTCCTGCAGTACTTTCTCGAAATCGTCTTCCTTGTAGTCGATGACGATGTCCGCACCGAGGCTCTTCACCAAGTCGGTGTTGGCGCTGCTCGTGGTGGTGGCTACCGTGGCCCCGATATGTTTCGCCAATTGAATGGCGAAGGTGCCGACTCCGCCGGACCCTGCCTGGATGAAGACTTTCTGGCCTTTTTTCAGATGGGCTCGTTCAACCAAAGCCTGCCAGGCCGTCAAGCCGACCAGCGGGATCGATGCCGCTTCTTCCATGGTGATGTTCTTGGGTTTGGGCGCAACAAAGTTCTCATTCACGGCAATGAATTCCGAAAACGTGCCGACGCGATGATCGGGTGGTCGCGAATAGACTTCGTCGCCTACTTTGAATTGCCGAACTCGCGCTCCAACTTTAGTCACGACGCCGACTACGTCATGGCCCAACACGAGTGGCATGCGGTAAGGCAGGATCAGCTTGAACTCGCCACTTTTGATCTTGGAATCCAGCAGGTTCAGACCTGCGGCATGAACATCGATCAGCACGTCGTCGTCCCGAAGCTCGGGCTTTGGCATTTCGCCCAGGCGCATCGGATTCTTCTTGCTGTATCGATCAATGATGAATGCTTTCATGATGCTTTTCCTGCCGGCATCGCATCGAGTTGCAGATCCCTTCGAATCCCGGCGTCCACTAGGCGAGCTGGCGCAAATCTGCGAAGGAATTGCAGGCCGCGCGCACGCCCGCCAGCTGTGTATCGGAGCTTCGGACGGGGCGCGAGGGCGGCTCGCAGCACGGCATCGGCTACAACACTAGGCTTGTCTCCGGTCTCGACAAGCTCTTTCATCTTTTTCACCAAGGCCGAACGGATCTCCCGGTACTCCTCGAGCTGCGAGTCGGGCTCCAGTGCATTCGCGTCGAACTGCGTGCTTGTGTTGGCCGGCTCGATGACCGAGACCCTGATGCCTCTCGTGCGCAGCTCATGGTCCAGGGATTCCGAATAACCTTCGACCGCGTGTTTGGTTGCGACGTAAAGGGCCATATACGGCATGGGCAAGAAACCAAATATGGAGCCGATGTTAATGACCCGGCCAGCCCCTTGGCGTCGCATATGGGGTACGACGGCACGGGTCATCCGGACCATTCCGAAGAAGTTGGTGTCAAAGATCGCCTGCGCCTGTTCGATGGAACTTTCTTCCGCTCCAGCGGGTGCAACACCGAAGCCTGCGTTGTTCACGAGCAAGTCGATGCGGCCTTCCAGTCGGATCACTTCCCCGACCGCGGCTTCGACCGACTCGTCACGGGTCACGTCAAGGGACAACATCGCAAAGGGTTGCTGGCTCGCCTGCGCGGCGCGTCTGCTGGTGCCATAGACCGTGTAGCCCGCGATGGCGAGCCGCTCTGCCGTGGCCTTTCCGATACCTGAGGAGGCTCCGGTGACGAGTGCAATAGATTTCTTGGGTTTCATGGGAACGCCTTTTAATGAATAGTCATGAATTCGGTCGTGGCGAGGCGATGCAGGGCCGTCGGGTCAACGAGGTCTCGTCGTCTTGTGACTTAAATATGATATTCATCATATTTATACCTAAATAAAAACGCTGGCAAGGCGGCAATCACACTCAGGCACCAGCAGGGACGAGGTGTTTCAACGCCGCCTTCAGCAGCGCGTCGGAAAGCTTCGGGTCGTCGACAGCGCGTGCCATGACCAATGCACCAACCATCGTGGCTGCAGTGACCAGTGCGTGCTCATGCGCGCCGGGCTGTCCCCAGTCGGGCGACTGGCGGGCAACGACATCGATCATTTCCTTGATGCGGCGCGTGGCGGCTCTTCGCACCTCGGACGCCTGACGTGGCATCTCCGAACCGAGGGCAGCAACGGGGCAGCCCATTTCAGGGCTTTTTACGTGCTCTTTCGATAGATAGGCGTGCAGTAGTGACTGTAACGCTTGTTCCGCTGGCACGCTGGCGGCGATGCGCGATGACGCGGCGACGGCCTCCGCGCCGGCGCGGTCCGCGGCCTCGGCAAGCATCGCTTCGCGCGAAGTGAAGTGAGCATAGAAGCCACCATGAGTGAGGCCCGCCTCCTTCATGATGTCGGCAACGCTGGTGCCGTCATAACCGCTGCGCCTGATGGCGCGCGCAGCGGTTTCGACGATGCGTTCGTGCGTGGCTTCTTTGGATCGGGCCGGTGTTTTTCTCATATGACAAACATCATATTTTAATCTTTCGTCGAATGCAAGGCGGTATCGCCGCCTATACCAAATACACTTGGAGGTCGCTCCGGTAGCCGAACAATTGAAGCAAGTCAGAAGGCAACCAATTCGCCAAGGGTCGAGGCGTCGCTGGGCAGATTTGGCCGATGGTTCGGATTTTGGCTGCGAAGCCAGGATCCGGCATCAAATGGCCTTCCTCGACCCGGCTTTCCTTCTGTTCCGCCAACCGGCGAAACACTTCTCCCAGATACTTCCGAAGCTCGACGTACAACCTGCGGCGACGACACTTCGGTATGAACACCACGTGGTACAGGCACTCCCATTGCGTGTGCTTTAAGCTTTCGTACTCGTCCATCGGTGATTCTCCTCTCGTGTGCTTGGCGGCTCACGAGTTGGAGTTTCCCCGATGGACTCCAGCAAACGTCAAACTTCTACTGCCTCCCCGGCAGAGCCGGGGGAACTCCCTTGTTGGTTTAGAACTGCACGTTGCTCCTCATCGCACGTCTAACGAACGGCTGCTTCTGTTAAGGGTTGTCCGACGCCTGGCCGCTTACGACACCGGTGAGGTCGACGCAGTGCCGCGCCTGCTGCTGCAGGTTGAAATTGCTGCTTGAGCGTGCCCCACCGTGAGGACCTACATCGCCCCACTGTCTCAAGAAGACAGATGGATGTGTAGCAGCTGCCAGCTGCCGTTGTCGCTGGTCCAAACCATCGTAAACGGCGCCCGAAGCTCGGTAGACGGCTTCTTCTTCGGACTTACCGAGCCAACACGTACGCCCGTTACGACCGCAGTGCTGCCGAAGCTTTGGACGTTCACGTCTTCGACGCGGAGCTTGATCACCGCATCCGAATTGAACAGCGCCTCAAACGCCGCAGGCTTCAGGACGTGAACCGAAGGTGCCGACGGGCCGATCTCGGTGAATCCGGCGGCGGGGATGTAGCGAAGGACGCCAGCCAGATCCCGTGCAGTCATCCGCGCGTAGAGGTCAGCTGCGGCAGAAGCGACATCGACGTCAGCGGCCGCCCTGCCTGCCGTCGAGGCTGCCGGCGCCAACACGAGGTCGGGGTCGCGCCGAGAGATGGTCGCGTTCACTTGGCGACCTCGAAACCAGCGGCCTTGAGCGCGGCCTCGGCCACGTCGTGGTCTTGCTGGGCGGTGCCACCGGAGATGCCGATGCCGCCGACCACGCGACCGCCCGCCACGATGGGAACACCGCCGCCCACGGCCATGACGCGCGGGTGATTGGCCAGCGGAGCCGTGGCCGGCTGAGCGACGATCTGGTTCCAGGTCATCGTGTCCAGACCGAACGAGGCGGCAGTCCAGGCCTTGTTGACGGCCACTTCGGCAGCCAGGAACGGCGTGGCGTCGGCGCGCTCGAAGGCGATCAAGTGGCCGCCTTCGTCGGTGATCGCAATGGCCAGATTCAGGCCGATCTTGGTGGCCGCGTCGCGCGCGGAGATGGCCAACGCCAGCGCGCTGTCGCGGGTAATGGAAGCCTTGGCTTGGACTTGGATAGCGTTGCTCTGAGACATGACGAGTTTCCTTGAGATGAAGTTAACGGAGGGATGAAAGAATCGAAGTGGTGCGCTTGGGTGCTTGTTCGAGCTGCGCTTGAAATCAGAAGCCTTCGAGCACGATCTTGCCCACGGCCTTGCCGCTTTCGATCAGCGCATGCGCGCGGGTCAGGTTTTCTGCGTTGATGCGGCCGAAGACGGCGTTGGCGGTCGTCTTGACGCGGCTGGAGTCGACCAGGTCAGCCACGCGCCCCAGCAGAACGCCCTGCTCTTGCATGTCAGGCGTCTCGAACATGGAGCGCGTGAACATCAGCTCCCAATGCAGCGACAGCGATTTGCTCTTGAGCGCGATCGGATCCAGCCCTTCCATGTCGTCGATGACGGCCAGCGCGCCCTGCGGCTTCAGGCTCTGGATGATCTCCTGGTAGTGCGTGCCGGTCTGCGTGAGCGAGGCCACGTAGTCGACGTGCTCGATGCCGGCCGAGCGCAGCGCCTGCGACAGCGGCTTGGAGTGATCGATGACCGCGTGCGCGCCCAGCTCCAGGCACCATTCACGCGACTCCGGACGCGATGCCGTCGCGATCACGCGCAGCTTGGTCAGCTGCCGGGCCAGCTGGATCAGGATCGAGCCTACGCCGCCGGCGCCGCCCACGACCATCAGCGTCTGGCCTTCGCCACCGCCTTGGGCGATGCGCAGCCGATCGAACAGCAGCTCCCACGCAGTGATGGCCGTCAGCGGCAGCGCCGCAGCTTGCGCATCCGAAAGCGACTTGGGCGCCCTGGAGACGATGCGCGCGTCCACCGCATGCAGCTCGCTGTTGGCACCCGGGCGCCTGATCGAGCCGGCGTACCAGACGCGGTCACCGACCGCAAAGCCGGAGGCCTGCGCGCCAACCGCCTCGACCACGCCGACGGCATCCCAGCCAAGCACCTTGACCTCGCCGTCGGCCGGCGCGCTGCCGGCGCGGACCTTGGTATCGACTGGATTGACCGAGACCGCGTGCACGCGCACCAGCAGGTCACGCCCACCGGGCATCGGCGCGGGCAGCTCCACGTCCTCGAGCGCCTTGGGTGCGTTGATGGGGAGGTTCTTGCGATAGCCGACAGCTTTCATGGCGCTTTTTCCTTCCAAGATTTGAGTGATGTCGATGGAAGGGCAATGTAGGTAACATCACAACGTTTGATAAGACGACCTTCCGATGTTTCACTTTCAAACCAGAATTGAAAATGTGAGCGACCTCCAAGTGCTGCTGCACACGGTCAGCGGCGGCTCGTTGACCGCGGCTGCGCGGGCACTCGGCATCACGCCGGCAGCCGCGAGCGCAACGCTCAAGCGGCTCGAGACACAGCTGGGAACGCGGCTCTTTGAACGCTCTACACGCGCCATGCGGCTCACGCCGCCGGGTCAAATCCTTCTGGAGTACGCCCAGCGTGCGTTCGAGCTGCTTGCAGAGGGAGAGTCCCAGCTCGACGCCGAACGCGGCGCACTCGTGGGCACCGTGCGTGTCTCGGCACCGTCGGACCTTGCTCGAACCGTGCTAATGCCAATGTTCGATGAGTTCCTGCACCTTCACCCGGGAGTGAAGCTGGCGCTCAATGTGGGCGATCGCGTGCTGGACGTGCTGCGAGACGAGGTGGACCTGGCCATTCGGTACGGTCAGTTAAGCGACTCTCGCCTCGTGGCCCGTCAACTTTCGCTCGCACACCCCGTCCTCAGCGCTTCTCCCGACTATTTGAGTCGACACGGTACGCCGCTTGCGCCAACGGACTTGGTGGACCACAACTGCATCACATTCATGCGCGGCGGGCGCACGTTCAATTCCTGGCGCTTCGGTCAGAATGGCCAATGGACCACGGTAAGGATCAGTGGCGACCGGGTCGTGGATGACGCCTCCCTGGCCCGCGAATGGGCTGTTTCGGGAGCCGGAATCATCTTCATGACGGAGATCGAACAACGGCGTGATCTGCAAAGCGGCAACTTGGTGCGGCTACTGACCGGATGGGAGACAGATCCCTATCCGTTGCATGCACTCCTGCCTAGCGGGCGCTTCGTTCCCAATCGGGTTCGTGCGCTCGTGGACTTCATCGCCGGATGCTTTGCTGCACTCGGGCCGTCAAACCTCGAGCACTGAAGAAGGCGCCCGGCAGCCCGAATTGATAATGCGGCGCCTTCGATACGGTCGTGGCTCTCCTTGTCTATCGCTGCCGTCTGCTCTGGGTCCAGGCTGTGTGAAAACAAATCCGTGCCGACACCAATGCTGAGATTGCCACACTGAGTGCCTTTCCGAGCATCTGCGGTCAGCCAGTAGCGCTGCCGTGGCAAACGCATTTCGGAAATCTCGAAACGTGCGGTCGGCATCGAGAGTCTCGATAAGCCCGTCGATCGTCGCTTTTCGCGACGAAGGCGCCCTCAGGCGCACATCGCCTCCATCAGCGGCGCGATTCCCAGGATGCGTATCACGCGTTTGAGATGGTATCCACGCATGCCCAATGAACATGGTCCGGGCTACGCCACATGGAAGGCAACGCTTGAGGAAGAGTTGGCAGCCCTGAACGACGGCGCGACACGTTGCACAAACAATGGAGTCGAAGGGTGTGTTTTCTCCTCGTCGACCGAGAGTTTCATCTTTCCCATGATGTCGCGCAGCCGGAACAACGCATCCTCGGCCCTGCCCTGCCGGCACAGAATCAGGAGATCGTCCGCATACGTCACGATGCGACTGCCCAAGCATTATTCCGGCCCAAGTTTCTTCCATCACAGCGCGAGCCGGCGCAAGAACAGATTGGCCAGCAAGGGCGAGATGGGTGGGCCCTGCGGGATGCCGCGGCGCTGATCCTTGGCTGCGTCCGGCCTCGACGGTCCCTGTACTGATGATCACGCACGTCGTCGCGCTCTATTTGCTGGCGCGTGCCCGGCCCAAGGCGATCCTGGACCTCCGCGGCCGGGCAGCTGCACCCCGGATCGGATGACATGGCCGCCTCTCCGTCCTTCCACCCGGCCGACACTGGTGTCGCGTCCACAGGCCACTCTGCTAAGTTGCCCTCTCACCATTCCATCGCCGCCGGGAACTCCATGCTTCGCCGCCATCTCATCAACGCTTTCGCGGTGATCAGCGCCCTGCTGACGCTTTCCGCCAACGCGGCCGAGCAGAGCAAGCGCTCGCCCACCGCGAAGGAACTGCTGGCCAGGTCCGCGCCGGCCGAGTGGCGTACGCCCGATCCGCAGAACCTGATCTTCATGCAGTTGCCGCAGGGCCGCGTGGTGATCGAGCTGGCGCCGGACTTCGCGCCGCTGCACGCGGCGAATATCCGCACCCTGGTGCGTGAGCATTATTTCGACGGGCTGGCGATCATCCGGGTGCAGGACAACTTCGTCACCCAGTGGGGCGACCCCAACGACGACGACAACAGCGACAAGAGCAAGATCCGCCCGCTGGGCAAGGCGCACCAGACGCTGCCGCCGGAATACACCCGCGCTATCGATCCGAAACTGCCGTGGACGGCGCTGCCGGACGGCGATGTGTATGCGCCCGAGGTCGGCTTCTCCGAAGGCTTCCCGGCCGCGCGCGATCCGGCCAGCGGGCAGGAATGGCTGACCCACTGCTACGGCGCCGTCGGCGTGGCGCGCGACGTCGATCCGCAGACCGGCAGCGGCAGCTCGCTGTATGCGGTGATCGGCCAGGCACCGCGCCGGCTGGATCGGAACCTCGCGATCGCCGGCCGCGTACTGGAAGGCATGCCGCTATTGTCCGGCCTGCCCCGCGGCGCCGAGCCGATGGGCTTCTATACCAAGCCGGCGCAGCGCATCACCATCGAGTCGGTCCGGCTCGCCGCCGACATTCCCGCGAAAGATCGCCCGGCGATCGAAGTGCTGCGCACCGACAGCCCCACCTTTGCGGCGTTGATCGACGCCAGGCGCCATGGCCGCAGCGCGTTCTATACTTTGCCGCCCGGCAAGGCCGACCTGTGCAGCATCGACGTGCCGGTGCGTGAGCCCGCGTCGGCCGCCAGGGCGGCATATTGATGTCCGCCGGCGCCCGGCAAACATTCTGTTCAGCCGCATGGGTTACCTTGCAAGCCACGTGGCCCGTTGCGGAAATCGTTGCATGGCGTTGAACGACAGCTTGAGCTTTCTGCGTGCGTGGCTGCGCGACCCGCGCGGAATCGGTGCGGTCACGCCCTCGGGGGCGGCGCTGGCCCGGCTGATGACCGCCCACGTCAGCCAGCTGGATGGCCCGGTGATCGAGCTGGGTCCAGGCACCGGCGCGCTGACTCGGGCATTGCTGGCGCGCGGCGTGCTGCCGCACCGGCTGGCGCTGATCGAAGCCGACCCGCATTTCGCCGAAGCGCTGACCAAGCGCTATCCGAAAGCCACGATCCTGCGCATGGATGCGGCACGGCTCGGAGAGACCGAGTCGCTGTTCGGCGAAGAGCGCGCCTGCGCCGTGGTCAGCGGCCTGCCGCTGCTGTCGATGCCGGCCAGCCAGGTCGCGGCGATCGTGCAAGGCGTGTTCGAGCGCCAGCTGCGCAGCGATGGCATGTTCTACCAGTTCACCTACGGCCCGCGCTGCCCCCTGCCGGCGGCGTTGCTCAAGCGCCTGAACCTGCAGGCCCAGCGCGTCGGCAGCGCCCTGCTGAACCTGCCGCCGGCGGCGGTCTACCGGATCAGCCGGTGTGCGGACGTGCAGGTCGCCGCCTGACGCGAGTTCTGCGCCGGCCCCGCTGCAACTCGCCGCGTTGGCCAGTCCAACGCGGCGAAAGCGTTCGCGCACCCCCGAAAGAGTGAATCACGGCCGAGCGCAAACCGTGTTGCATACATAACTTTTTCATGTTCTCGGCTATCTCTCGAACCCGTCTCCCGAAATGTGACGCGAAATGCGGCCTGTTCGGGTCACCAGCCGAATAAGGAGCAAGGATGAAGCGCAGCGGAAAAATCGCGAGCTGGATCGCAAGCGTGCTGCTGGCCCTGATCGTAGTGGTGCTGGCGGTGGTCTCCATGTTCGACTGGAACCGCGCCAAGCCGTTCATCAGCGACAAGGTGGGTCAGGCCATCGGTCGTCCGTTCGCGATCAACGGCGACCTCAGCGTGGACTGGCGGCGCGACCGGAGCGGCAGCTGGCTCGGCTCCCTGCTGCCATGGCCGGAGTTCACCGCGAAACAGATCGCCATCGGCAACCCCGACTGGGCCGCACAGCCGCAGTTCGCCAGGCTCGACGCGTTGCAGTTCCGCCTTTCGCCGCTGGCGCTGCTGGCCCATCGCATCGTGGTGCCTTCGCTGCAGCTGGTGCACCCGAGCATCGACCTGCAACGCGACAAACAATCGCGCGCCACCTGGGATTTCGTGCTGCCGCAGAGCGCGCAGCCTTCCAACTGGTCGCTGGAGCTGGGCC
This sequence comes from Rhodanobacter terrae, assembly GCF_042657005.1. Lineage (NCBI taxonomy): Bacteria > Pseudomonadati > Pseudomonadota > Gammaproteobacteria > Lysobacterales > Rhodanobacteraceae > Rhodanobacter > Rhodanobacter terrae. The sequence goes on along the minus strand of NZ_JBHSNG010000018.1, from coordinate 65,546 downwards.
GGATCGGGTTCGATCGCGGCCAGATCGCGCTGGATGATGCGGTCAGCGGGGTGAAGCTGCAGGTGGTAGTGGAACCTTTGCAAGGCGCCATTCCATACGACCAGATCGTGGCCCAGCAATCGACCGACGCACGCGCGCAAGCGGTCAGATCGGCCGGAGCCGCGGCGAAGAAGGCGCTCGATCGCGCTGCCGCCGGCATCGAGAAGAAGGAAGATGCCGCGACGACGGTCGGCAACGCCAACGCGTCCACCGTCTATCTGTTCGGCTGGAAAGCCAGCGGCAGCTACCACGGCGCAGCGATCACCGGCCATGGCAGAACCGGCGGCGTGCTCGCCCTGCAGAATGCCGGCGATCCGTTCCCGCTGCAGGCCGACATGCAGATCGGCGACAGCCGCATCGCGCTGGTCGGCACGCTGACCGATCCGATGCACCTGGGCGTGCTGGACGTGCGCCTGTGGTTCTCCGGGTCCAGCATGGCCAAACTGTATCCGCTCACCGGCGTCACCTTGCCCGACACGCCGCCGTACGCGACCGAGGGTCGTCTCAAGGCCGAGCTGCATCGCGGCGGCAGCCGCTTCAGCTACCAGAATTTCCGCGGCCGCGTCGGCGGCAGTGACCTCGCCGGCAACCTGCTGTTCGTCACCGGCGGCAAGCGCCCGAAGCTGAGCGGCGACCTGCATTCGCAGTTGCTGCAGTTCGCCGACCTGGCACCGCTGATCGGCGCCGACAGCAACGCCCTGAAGCAGCAGCGCGGCGATGCCGCCGCGCAACCGGCCGACAAGGTATTGCCGATCGAACCGTTCCGCACCGATCGCTGGCAGGCCATGGATGCGGACGTGAACTTCACCGGAGCGCGCATCGTGCACGGCCAGGCGCTGCCGATCGATTCGCTGAGCACCCACCTGGTCATGAACAACGGCGCGCTCTATCTCGACCCGCTACGCTTCGGACTGGCCGGCGGTTCGGTGCGCAGCCATGTCACGCTCGACGGCAGCCAGGCGCCGATGCGCGGCGTGATGAAACTCGATGCGCGGCATCTCAAGCTCAAGCAGCTGTTCCCCACCTTCGCGCCGATGCAGACCAGCTTCGGCGAGATCAACGGCGACGTGACGCTCGACGCCCGCGGCAATTCGGTCGCCGCCCTGCTGGGCAGCGCCAACGGCGAGCTCAAGCTGCTGATGAATGACGGCGCGATCAGCAAGAACCTGCTGGAGACCGCCGGCCTCAACGTGGGCAACATCGTCATCGGCAAGCTGTTCGGCGACAAGACGGTGAAGATCAACTGCGCCGCCAGCGACATGACCGCCAAAGATGGCTTGTTCGACATGCGGCTGTTCGTGTTCGACACGGATGATGCCGTGATCAACGTGGACGGCAACATCAACTTCGCCAGCGAGAAACTCGACCTCGACGTGATACCCCACACCAAAGGCTTCCGCATCTTGTCGCTGCGCTCGCCGCTGTATGTGCAGGGCACACTGAAGGATCCCGACGTCGGCGTGCACGTCGGCCCGTTGCTGGCGCGCGGCGCCGGCGTGGTCGCGCTAGGCGTGATGGCCGCGCCCGCCGCCGCGCTGCTGGCGCTGGTGTCGCCCAGCCATGGCGACAACGGCGACAACACCTGCAACACCGTGCTCCAGCAGCTGCGCAGCTCGGGCAAGATGATGCCGTCCGCCAAAAAGCCGGCCTCGAGGTAGCCGCCGCCGGTAGGAGCGGCCTTGGCCGCGATGCTCTTGTTTTGTACCTGACGAAAGGCATCGCGACTGAAGTCGCTCCTGCGCGAGCTCGGATTCGCGGCATCGGATGCAAGGTCCGGCGCTAGAATGTCGACTCCCCCTTCGTGCGACGTCCCCCATGCAAGCAGCCAGCAAAGCCCGCCTGCAGATTCACTTCTGCGTGCTGCTGTGGGGCTTCACCGCCATTCTGGGCAAGCTGATCACGCTGCCGGCGCTGCCGCTGGTGTGGTGGCGCATGTTGCTGGTGACGGCGGCGCTGCTGCTGATGCCCAGGGTCTGGCGCGGGTTGCGCGCGATGCCGGCACGGCTGCTGCTGGCGTATGCCGGCATCGGCGTGCTGGTGTCGCTGCACTGGCTGACCTTCTATGCCTCGATCAAGCTGTCCAACGCTTCGGTCGGCGCCACCTGCATCGCGCTGGGGCCGGTGTTCCTGGCCTTCATCGAACCGTGGATCGCCAAACGCAGGTTCGACCCGCGCGAACTGCTGATCGGCGCGATGGTGGTGCCGGGCGTGATGATGGTGGTCGGCGGCGTGCCGCACGACATGCGTCCCGGCATTGCGGTAGGCGTGCTTTCGGCGCTGTTCGTGGCGCTGTTCGGCTCGCTCAACAAGCGGCTGGTCGAGCACGGCGATCCGCTCACGGTGACCTGTATCGAGCTGGGCACCGGCACGATCTTTCTCACCGCGCTCGCGCCTCTGCTGCCGCATGCCGGCCCGGCCTTCATGCTGCCGAACCCGCACGATGCGCTGTTGCTGCTGGCGCTGTCGTTCGGCTGCACGCTGCTGCCGTTCACGCTGGCACTGGTGGCGCTGCGTCACCTGAGCGCATTCGGCACGCAGATGGTGACCAACCTGGAACCGGTCTACGCGATCGTGCTGGCGATCCTGCTGCTGGGCGAACAGCGCCAGCTGGATCGCTGGTTCTACGTCGGCGTGATAGTGATCCTCGCTGCCGTATTCGCGCATCCGCTGCTCAACCGCCAGCAGCGCGAGACGAAACAGCCAGAGCTGCTGGGCACCAGCGAGAGCCATGGCATGGTCGATTGATCAGGCAGGTGCGAGCCGCTCGCGCAGATGGTCGATGAAACGGCGCACTTTCGCCGGCGGATGTTTTCCAGGGTAAACCGCATGAATGCCCCCCTGGGGCAATCGGTACTGCGCCAGCAAGACCACTAGTCGCCCGCTGCGGATGTCTTCCTCGGCCAGGTAATCCGGCAGCACCGCCACGCCGGCTCCGGCCAGCACCATCGCCCGCACCGCGGCTGCATTGTTGGCCTGCGCCACCTGCCGCATGCGCACGCTGCGCCGCTTGCCGCCGCTGCCGACGAAGGTCCAGCGCAGCGGCGTCGCCAGCACCGACATGGCGATCCAGCCGTGCGCGGCCAGATCCTCGGGCCGGCGCGGCGTACCGTGCGCCGACAGATACGCCGGCGCAGCCACGACCAGCTGGCGAAAGCCGCCCAGTCGAACGGCGTGCATGCTGGAGTCGCGCAACCAGCCTACGCGTATCGCCAGATCGAAGCGCTCGGCGATCAGGTCGCTGACGCGGTCGCCGATCACCAGATCGACCTGCACCTGTGGATGCAACCGGCAGAAGCTCGCCAGCGCAGGCGCCACCACCGCCATGCCGTAGTCGGTCGAAGTAGTGAGGCGCAGCGTGCCGCTGGGCGTATCGCGATTGCCGCCCACGCGCTCGATCGCCGCCTCGGCATCGGCCAGCAGGCGTACGCAATCGGCGTGGAAACGGGTGCCGGCCTCGGTCAGCGACATGCGCCGCGTACTGCGCAGCAGCAGCGTCGCGCCCAGCTCGCGCTCCAGCTTCGCCAGGTGCTGGCTGACCATCGCCTTGGTCAGCCCCAGTTGCTCGGCCGCCGCCGTGAACGAGCCGGCGCGCACCAGCGCCACGAACACCGCCAGCCGGTTGAGATTGACGTCATTGGCCATGATTCTCACTGTCAATTATCGATTTACAGTGAATTATGTACCGGGCGATTTATCAAACCCATGGCGGAGCGCATGCTTTCTCCCGTCAGCCGCCGACAATCCGTCGCACGGCCACTTCGACCCGGAGTCATCCATGAAAATCGCATTGTTCGGCGCCACCGGCCATCTCGGCCAGGGCATCCTCGAGGAAGCACTGTCGCGTGGTTACCAGGTGACCGCGATCGTGCGTGATCCGTCGCGGCTCACCCGGCGCAACGACACATGGAAGGTCGTCACCGGCGATGTCGCGCGACCGGCCGGCTGGCTCGATGCCATACGCGGCCTGGACGCCGTGGTGGCCAGCCTCTCCGCCCGCCGGGACGGTAATCCCGACAGCGTTCCCGCCAACGCCGGCGTGCTGCTGGACAACCTGCCCAAGGCCGGCGTGAGGCGCCTGCTTTGGGTCGGCGGGGCCGGCTCGCTGGAGGTGGCGCCGGGCGTCAAGGTGATCGACGACCCGCATTTCCCCGCGGCCTGGAAGCCCGAAGCCGATGCGCAAGCCAGGGCGCTGGACGTGTTCCGCGCCAGCCAGGCCGACGTGGACTGGACCTATATCAGTCCGGCTGCCCTGATCGAGGACGGCGAACGCAGCGGCAAGTATCGCGTCGGCGGCGACCAGTTGCTGGCCGACGCCAACGGCGTCAGCCGCATCACGATTCCCGACTACGCAGTCGCCCTGCTCGATCGCCTCGAACAGCACGACGCGCTGCGCAAGCGCATCACCGTCGCCTACTGATCGCTGCCGGCGGGCCTGATCTCGTGCACACCGGTCAGGCGGTTCGCGCCCGGCCCCTCTGCTGAACGCCGGCGAGGGCAGGCGCAGCGATCGGCACGCCGGTGAGTGCAAGGGCGACGACATGCTTTTTTTCAGGCATCGGCTTCCTGCGGGTCGGGGCGAAGCGTGGCGTCGGCATGGCCGTTCCGACGCAGACGGTGCAGCACCAGCAGGCGAAATGCCGCGGGAACGACCAGCATGGACAGCAGCGGCGCGGTCAGCATGCCGCCGATCATCGGCGCGGCGATGCGCTGCATGACCTCCGAACCGGCACCGTGGCCGAGCAGGATCGGGAACAAACCGGCGAGGATCACCGCAACGGTCATCGCCTTCGGCCGCACACGCTGCACCGCGCCCTCGCGGATCGCTTGATCCAGTTCGGCCGGACCCGATCGCGGATCGATGGCCAGCTGGCGATCCCACGCATGGCGCAGGTACAACATCATCACCACGCCGAACTCGGCGGCGACGCCGGCCAGCGCGATGAATCCGATCATCGTCGCCACCGACACCGCATGCCCCAGCAGCCAGATCAGCCAGAGCCCACCGACCAGCGCCAACGGCACGCTGGCCATGATCAGCGCTGCCTCGCTCACCTCGCGGAACACCACGTAGATCAGCACGAAGACGATGAGCAGAACCACCGGCACGACCAGGGTCAGCCGGCGCATCGCCTGCGCCAGGTATTCGAACTGGCCCGACCACGTCACCGTGACGCCAGGCGGCAACCGGACCTTCTGCGCCACCGCACGTTGCAGGTCCGCCACCACGGCGCCCAAGTCGCGGCCGGCAGTGTCGACGTAGATGTAAGCCGCCAGCTGGCCGTTCTCGCTCTTCAGCATCGGCGGTCCGGCGACTACCTCGATATCGGCCACCTGCCCCAGCGTCAGCTGCGCACCGTTCCGCGCGACGATCGGCAACTGCGCCAGCGCGGCCGGCGAATCACGCGCCGCCCGCGGATAGCGCAGCACGATCGGATAACGCTCGCGACCTTCGACGACCTGATCGATCGGTTCGCCGCCGACGACCGTCGCCAGCAAGGCTTGTACCTGCTGCTGGGTCAGCCCGTAACGCGCGGCGTCGTCACGCCGTATGCGCACGTCGACATAACGTCCGCTGGCGGCCCGCTCGGCAATCGCCGTACTCACGCCGGGCACGCTGCGGGCCACCGCTTCGATCCGGTCGGCCACCGCCTGCAAGCTGTCGATGTCGGCACCCAGCACCTTGATGCCGATCGGACTCTTGATCCCGGTGGCCAGCATGTCGATGCGGTTGCGCAGCGGGGGCACGAACAGATTGGTCAGGCCCGGCACCTGCACCGCATGGTCCAGCTCCGCCCTGATCTTCGCCATCGTCATGCCCGGCCGCCATTGGTCCTTCGGCTTGAACGTGATGATGGTCTCGAACATCTCCAGCGGCGCCGGATCGGTGGCCGTGTCGGCGCGACCGGCCTTGCCGAATACGTGGTCGACCTCGGGTACGGTCTTGATCATGCGATCGGTGAGCTGCAGCAGCTGCGCGGCCTTGCCCGAGGACAATCCGGGCAAGGCGGTGGGCATGTAGAGCAAACTGCCTTCGTCCATCGCCGGCATGAACTCGCTGCCCAGCCGGCTCAGCGGAAGCAGTGCGGTAAGCAGCAATAGCCCGGACAGTGCCAGGGTCGCCTTCGGATGGCGCAACACCGCTTCCAGCATCGGCCGGTACAGCGCGATCAGGCCGCGGTTGAGCGGACTGGCGTGCTCCGGCCGGATGCGCCCGCGTAGCAGGTAGCCCATCAGCACCGGCACCAGCGTCACCGCAAGTCCGGCCGCCGCCGCCATCGCGTAGGTCTTGGTGAACGCCAGCGGCTTGAACAGCTTGCCCTCCTGACCTTGCAGCGCAAACACCGGGATGAAGGACAGCGCGATGATCAGCAGGCTGACAAACAGCGCCGGCCCCACCTCCGCTGCGGCCTCGGCGATCAACGACCAGCGCGCCTTGCCCTGCGGCTCCGTGCCGTCGTGCGTGTCGCGCCAGCACTCCAGATGCCTGTGCGCGTTCTCGATCATCACCACCGCCGCATCGACCATCGCGCCGATCGCGATAGCGATGCCGCCCAGCGACATCAGGTTCGCCGTCACCCCCTGCAGGTGCAGCGCGATGAATGCAGCCAGCACGCCCAGCGGCAGGCTGACCACCGCCACCAGCGCCGAGCGCAGGTGGCCGAGGAACAATACACAGACCAGCGCGACGACCAGGAATTCTTCCAGCAGCTTGCCCCACAGGTTGCTTACCGCAGCATCGATCAGCTGCGAGCGGTCGTAGGTCGGCACGATCTCCACGCCGGCCGGCAGGCTGCGCCCGAGCTCGGCAAGCTTCGCCTTGACCGCCTCGATCGCGGCTTTCGCGTTCTTGCCGGAACGCAGCACGATGATGCCGCCGGCCACCTCGCCCTGGCCATCCAGCTCGGCCATGCCGCGCCGAAAGCTCGGCCCGCGCCGCACCGTGGCGACTTCGCGCAGTTGCACCGGCACACCGTTCGCATTGGTGATGACGGGCACGCTCTCGAAGTCCGCCCGGCTGCGCAGATACCCTTCGCTGCGCACCATCAACTCCGCCTCGCCCTGCTCGATCACCGAGCCGCCGCTGGCGCCGTTGGCCGCACGCACCGCGTCGACCAGCTGCGCCACCGTGATGCCGCGCGCGGCCAGCGCCTGCGGGTCCGGCACGATCTGCCAGGCGCGCTCCATGCCGCCCAGGCTGGCCACTTCGGCGACGTCTGGCACGGTCTTCAGCTGATAGCGCAGGAACCAGTCCTGCAATGCGCGCAGCTCGCCGAGGTCGTGTCTGCCGCTGCGGTCGACCAACGCGTATTCGTAGATCCAGCCCAGGCCTGTGGCATCGGGACCTAGCGACGGGTTGACTCCGGCGGGGAGCCGATCGCGCATCTGGCTCAGGTACTCCAGCACGCGCGAGCGGGCCCAGTACAGGTCGGTGCCGTCGTCGAACAGCACATAGACGTAGGAATCGCCGAAGAACGAATACGCGCGCACTGTGCGCGCGCCTGGCACCGAGAGCATGGTGGTGGCCAGCGGATAGGTGACCTGATCCTCGACCACCTGCGGCGATTGCCCGGCCCAGCTGGTACGGATGATCACCTGGGTATCGGACAGGTCCGGCAAGGCGTCCAGCGGCGTGCGCGCGACCGAGAACACGCCGATCGCGGCCAGCGCCAGCGCTGCCAGCAACACGAACACGCGATTCGCGATCGCGGCGCGTATGAGGGCGGCGATCATGGGTGTTCTCCCATCGGCATGGGGCCGGGCATGGCATGGCCCGCTGCGCTGGTGGCTGCCGCGGGTCCTTCCCGGCGGTCTCCCAGCCGGTCCAGCGCACCGGACAGGCTGGCCTCCGAATCGATCAGGAACTGGCCGGACACGACGACCTTCTCGCCGCCGTGCATGCCATCCAGAATCTCCGTATAGCCGTCGGCCGAACGGCCGGTATGCACGGCAAGCGGACGGAAATGGCCGTCTGCTTCCGCCACGATCACCCGCGTCTGCCGGCCGGTCGCGATCAACGCCTCGTCCGGCACCACCGGTACAGCCACGCCGTCGGCCGGATTCAGCTGCACGGTGACGAACATGCCCGGACTCAGCCGGCCGCCCGGGTTGGTCAGCACGATGCGGGCGCGCTGGGTGCGCGTGGCATTGTCCATATCCGGCAACAGCGTCTCCACGCTGCCGTGAAACACTTCGCCCGGGAAAGCATCGACCCTGACGGTAACCGGCGTACCGCCGTGCACCGTACCGGCAACGGCCTGCGGCAGCGCCGCCTCGACCCAGACCGTGGCCAGGCTGTTCAACGTCATCAGCGTCTGCCCCGCACTGACGCGCTGCCCTTCATTCACCTCCAGTGTGGTGACCATGCCCGCCTGCGGCGCGTGCAGCGTGATCGCCGCGCCCGCGCCGGGATGCGCCGCGCGGATGTCCGCAGGGGTCAGGCCGAGTATCTGCAGGCGCTCGCGCGAGGCGCCGCGCAAGGCCTTCGCATCGACCGACCGTGCGCCCTGCAGCGCGTCGTACTCGGCCAGCGCGCTGCTCCACTGCGGTGCCAGCAGGTCGGCCAGCGGCTCGCCCGCCGTCACCTTCGTGTACGGTGCGCGCAGCCACAACCTGCTGATCACCGCATCGACGCGGGCGCTGACCGTGACGGCCTCGCGCGGGTTCCACGCCACCGTGCCGGGCACGCGCAGCGCGGTCGACAGGACACGGCGCTCCACCGGCGCGGTACGCACCCCCAGGTTCTGCACCGTGGCCGGATCGATCCGCACGACAGCTCCGGCCGCAGCGCCGGCGCCGGCGTACCAGGGCAGCATTTCCATGCCCATAGGCGAGCGGCCGGGATGATCGAAATGCTGCTGCGGCACCATCGGGTCGTACCAGTAAAGCACCTTGCCCGCGCGGTCTGGCGCAGTCGCCGACGACTGCGCCGGTGCGGGCGCGTCGGCGACCCGGCGACGACCACCGAGATAGCCGGCGGCGAGCAACGCAGCCGCCACGACGATGACGGCAAGGACGACCAGCGTACGCTTCATGGCGTCACCTCCGGGGGCAGCAGAAAGGCCAGCGCGGCCCACAACCGCGCGCGTGCAGCCAGCGCGTCGGCATAGCTCAGGCGCAGTTCGATTTCGGCGCGGCGTGCATCCAGCCACGGCTGCAGCGAACCGCCGCCGCGATAGCCGGCCAGCGCGACCTGCGCGCGATCACGGGCCAGCGGCAGCAGGGTTTGCCGATAGCGCGCGATCTGTTGCCCCCAGCCTTGCCAGGCAGCCACCGCCCGCGCCACCACCTCGCGCTGGGCACGGCGCGCATCCTCGTGATCGGCCTGCACGGCGTCCCATTGCGCCTGTCTGGCGCTGATGCCGCGATCCTGCCGGTTGCGCGTGAACAGCGGCAGGCTCACGCCCACCTCCAGCATCACCATGTCCGACAGGCCCGGCGCGCGATGGCCGTAGCTGGCGCTCACGCTCCAGTCCGGGTGGCGGGCGGCACGCGCCTGTTCGAGCGCGGCCTGCGCCACCTGTTCGCGCGCGGCCCACACGCGCAGCGGTGCCTGCTGGTCGACGCTGGAGGCCAGGCGATCGGCTTCCACCGGCAGCCGGCTGAAATCCTGCGTCATGGCGAGCGTGCCAGGCGGCCCTCCAAGCCAGCGCTGCAGGCCCGCCTGCGCAGCCGCGAGATCCGCCCCGGCCGCCTCGATTCGATTGTCCAGCGTGGCGATTTCGGTCCGGGCTGCCAGTGCATCGGCCGCGCCGCCTTCGCCACCGCGCAAACGCGCCTGCGCGATCTGCACGGCCAGGGCATCTTCGTCGTGCAGCGCGAGCAATAACTCACGCTGCTGCTCGACCGCCCAGTCGTCGATCCACGCATCGGCGATACGCTCGCGCACACTTTGCGCGGCGACCACGCTATCGGCCTGCGCAGCATCGACCCGGGCGCTGGCCAGGGCGCGCTCCGCCCGGCGTGCCGTGCGCGATGGAATAGCCTGGACCACTCCGATCGTGCGCGCCGTCATTCCGTCCGAGCGCAAGCTGAAAGCGCCCGGGCTGGTGACCGGAAAATTGGAAAGCCCGAACGTCAAAGTGGGATCCGGCAACTGCCCGGCACGCGCGGCCTCCTCGCGAGCTGCCGCCGTATCGGCGGTACGCGCGTCCAGTTGCGGCGCCCGCGCCAGACCTCGCCGAACCGCCGCGTCCAGGGTCAGCGGCGGTTCGGCCGCGTGCGCCGCCGCGGCCATCGCCGCCCATAGAAGCGTAGCCAGGCCCGCCACCATCAGGTGCCGGGCGAAATGAATGGACAACATGAGTGGGAACTCCCTCGATCTGCGATTCGCGCCGTGCCAGGCCGGCACGACGCCACGTCGGTGCATGCCGCGACGTGTCAGATCAAATCAGGAGCGAGCAGTACAACAGCCGGGGTGTGGGCGGTGGCGCGCGCAAACGGTGGCGCCGCGCCAGCGTCCGCTCCGACGGCGAGGTAGCGTCCGCCACGGACAACGCCATCGGCGGCGGCACAGCCAGCGCATTGAAAGGCACCGATGCCGTACGCTCGTCGACCTGGGTGGCATGATCGGGCTGGCAATGCTGCCGGCAGAGCGGATCGACCGGAACCGCCGGCATTTCCGCACAGCGATTGCCCATCGCCGCCATCGAAAACGAATGCGTCGCCGCCGCGACCGTTCCAGCCGATACCGGTGCGCCAGCGCACACATACGCCGCTACCGCCACCTGCTGCCACAGCAGCATCAAGGCCACCAGCCACGCAAGGCGGCGGCTGCTGCGCGGGCGGATGTGGAATGCGCGTTTCATGCCGCAGCCACTGTAGTGCAGACGGATCGAGCGGGTTATTGACACGGATCAAGCCAACGGCGACGTGACTACCGCGCCCACATCGCCTGCATTGCCGGGCCGTGGCATGCGGGGACACCGCCGCTCCAACATCACAACCCCGATCCCGGGGAGGTTTGCCACTGGATGGATGTGATCTTCCAGCCGTCGCCGTCTTTCCTGAGGTTGAGCATCTCGCGGCTGCGCAGCGTGGCCGGCTTGCCCTTGACCGTGGTCTGCATATCGCTTTCGCTGCCGACCATCGCGGCATCGCCCATGGGCATCGAGCCCAGCGCGACCGGCGTGATCCGCGCGGTCTTCAGGAAGGCGATGTCCTCGCCCAGGTGACTGTTGGCGTAGTCGTCGCGCGTCTGCGTCCGACCGCCTTCGCTGATGCTGGCATCGGACGCGAGCAGCGCGAGCACGGCCGCGCGATCGCCACGCTGCAGCGCCGACTGGAACGCCCGCGCCACCGTTTCAGCCGCTGGCACCGCGTTCGGCTTCATTCCCTCCATCGACAGCGGCGCCTCGGCCGCCGTGCCGGCGGCATGTTCGTGCGCGTCACCCTCCGCTGCGGTCGCCGCGTGGCCGTGCTCCGCTTCACCGGCCATGTCCATGCCCTTCATCGCCACCCCGTCGTGCGCGTCCTCGTCGGCGGCTCCACCATGGCTATGGCTGTGGCCACCCTCGTCGCCCATGTCCATGTCTTCATCCGGCGGGGCCTTCGCCACCATGTCCCTGTATTGCGCCGGCGTCATGTCGGGCAGCTTCTGCAGGAAGGCGACCATGCTCCAGATGGTGGGATCGTCGTGGCTGAGTCCCCACGCCGGCATCGCGCTCATCTTGATGCCGTGCTTGATCACCCAGAACGCTTCCCTCGGCGCGACCCGCACCTGCGACAGGTTCGGCGGCTGCGGGTACAGGCCCGGGCGGATTTCCGAATCCTTCCCGCCGGGCTTCAGGTGACACTCGGTGCACATTGCCGCGTACTGGCCGGCACCCTTGAGGATCAGCTGTTCGTCGTTGAGGTCGGGCACCTGGATGTCTTTCGAGTGCACCTCGATCGAGCGCTCGCGCAGGGCCTGCATGACTGCAAAGACGGGTTTGGTGTGAGGTGCATCGGCACCCATGTCGTAGAGGCCCGAATACACGAACGCGCCCGCGCCGACGACAAGAACGCCCAGGACGACGGCGACGGTGATGCCGTGCTGCTTGATCTGCTGTTTCATGCTGCGTTCTCCTCAGAACCAGATGCGCACGCCGGCCACGATCTGCCGGTCGAGCACGGGTTGGCGATACTGCCGTGCGTAGTCGGCGCTGGTGCCGACCCGGCGCACCCAGTTCACCCCGACGTACGGCGCGAACTGACGGCGAATCTCGTAACGCAGGCGCAAACCGAACTGTACATCGGAGATGCCGCTGCCGATGTGCCGCTGCGGGTCGCTTTTGCCGTACAGGTTGATCTCCGCTTCCGGCTGCAGGATCAGCCGTTGCGTGAACAGCAATTCGTACTCCGCGCGCAGGCGCGCCGCCGTGCGGCTGCCCGCACCGACATAGCCGGTCGCCTCCAGCTCGAACCAGTACGGCGCAAGGCCCTGCACGCCGAACGCGGCCCAGCTGCGCGCGGGGCCTTCGCCGAAGTCGTGGCGCACGCCCAGTTGCGTGTTCCAGAACGTGGCCATGCTGTGATTCCAGAACGCCTCCACATTGGCGTCTTCGAGCTTGCCGCGGCTGCGTTCGCCTTCGCTGCGCAGCCACAGCTTGTCGCTGTCGTTGCCGTACCAGCCCTGGATTTCCCAGCTCTGGCCGTTGGCATCGCGGCCATCGAACGCCTCCAGTTGATCGACCAGCAGCATGCCGACCGGCGCGCTGCCGTGCATGTGCAGCCCATGCGCCGGAGCGGCGGCGATGCCGTCGGAATAATCGCCGCTGCGTGCGTCCGCCGGTGCATGGCCGCCCTGCATCGGCCCAATGGTCATGCCCGGCGCCGAATCCATGTCATGCGCCGCGCCGTGGTTGGCATCCGGCACCGCCTGGGGATCCATGAGCGGCATGTCATGGCCGGATGCCACCGGCGCGGCAGGTGCCGAGCCGTGATCCATGTCACCCATGCCCTGCATGCCGGTGGACGAAGGTGTGGGCGCGACGGGCGTGTTCGGCTTCTTAGCCTTCCTGACCGGCGATTTCTTCGCCGGGTTCGCGGCACTGCCGGTGCCGGCCGGCATCGCCATGTCGTGCATGCCGGCGCGATCCATGCCCGGCATCGCGCCCATGCCCATCGGTGCCGTGCCGCTCGACGACGCCGGAGCGCTCTGCGCCGCCCCCGTCAGCGGCGACGCCAGCAGCAGCGCAGCCAGCAACGCCGAACGCGGCGGCACGATCGAGGTGTTGCGACGATGCATCTTCATGACACCACCACCTCGCGGAACATGCCCGCCTCCATGTGATAGAGCATGTGGCAGTGGTAGGCCCAGCGCCCCGGATTGTCGGCGGACACCGCATAGGCGATGCGCTGCGCCGGCTGCACGTTGATCGTGTGCTTGCGCACCTGGAACCGGCCGTCCGGATTTTCCAGCTCGCTCCACATGCCATGCAGGTGGATCGGGTGGTTCATCATGGTGTCGTTGACAAGCACGATGCGCAGCCGCTCGCCGGCATTGAAATGGATGGGCTTCGCGTCGGAGAACTTCACGCCGTCGAACGACCAGATGAAGCGCTCCATGTTGCCGGTCAGATGCAGTTCGATCTCGCGGCTGGGCTCGCGCGCGTCGAGCGGGCCGCCGATCGTATGCAAATCGGCGTAGGTCAGCACGCGGCGGCCGTTGTCGCGCAGGCCGCTACCCGGATCGTCGAGGTTGGTGCGCGGCATGTCGACGTGCATGTCCACGCCGGGGCCGTATTCGGTACGGGCGTGCCGCACGACGGGTACAGGCGCGACCGCCATGCCGACCATGTCGCCATGATCCATGGGGGCATGATCCATGGCCGCATGATCCATGGCCGCATGATCCATGGCCGCATGATCCATGGCCGCATGATCCATGCCGGGCATCGCGTGCGGATCACTAGCGTGATCCGCACGCGACATGACGCCCATCATGTCCCGCATGCCCAGCCATACCCGCGGGTCCATCGCCGGCACTTCGGCGGACATCCCCTGCCGAGGCGCCAGCGTGCCCCGAGCATGTCCGCTGCGATCGATCGACTGGGCGAACAAGGTGTACGCACGCTCGTCCTGCGGCTCGACGACGACGTCGTAGGTCTCCGCCACCGAGATGCGGAACTCGTCGACCGGCACCGGCTGCACGTCCTGGCCATCGGCGGCGGTCACCGTCATCTTCAAGCCGGGAATGCGCACGTCGAAAATGGTCGAAGACGAACCGTTGATGAAGCGCAGCCGGATCTTTTCGCCGGGCTTGAAAATGCCGGTCCAGTTCCCGGCCGGCGCGGCGCCGTTCATCAGGTACGTATAGGTGTAGCCGGAGACGTCGCCCAGGTCGGTCGGGTTCATGCGCATCTCGTTCCACATCTTGCGCATCGCCAGCGCGTGGCCCAACCCTTTCTCGCGCACGTCGCGAAAGAAATCCGGCACGGTCGGCTGCGCGAAGTTGTAGTAGTCGCTCTGCTTCTTCAGCTTGGCGTAGACGCGCTCGGGATTCTCGTCGGTCCAGTCGCTCAGCAGCACCACGTAGTCGCGATCGGCCGGATAGCGATCGGGACCGGACGGCTCGATCACCAGCGGACCGTACAAGCCGGTCTGCTCCAGGAAACCCGAGTGCGAGTGATACCAGTACGTGCCTGACTGGCGCACCTTGAACCGGTAGGCGAAGGTTTCGCCGGGCGCGATGCCATCGAAGCTGAGGCCCGGCACACCGTCCATCCCGGCCGGCACGATGATGCCGTGCCAGTGGATCGAGGTCGGCATGTGCCGCAACCGATTGGTTACGCGCAAGGTCACCGTGCTGCCTTCCTTCCAGCGCAGGATCGGGCCGGGGATGCCGCCGTTGATGGTGACCGCCGGTCGCGTCTTGCCGGTGTAGTTGACCGGGACCTCGACGACGTCCAGCGCAAAATCGGTACCGCTCAACACGGTGGGATGGCCGGGGCTGGTCAGCGCCCAGACGTTCGAGGGCCGCAGCAGGCCGAGACCGGCCGCAGCGCCGCCCAGGGCCACGCCCTGGACAAAGCGCCGCCGCGACAGGTCCGCCGCCGGCGACGGGGGAAATGATTTCATGGAGTCTCTCCATCGGGGAAAGCACCGGCAACCGATGCCGGCCGCATACGCCGGCCACGTCCGCCGCAACGCGGGCGAGCGCGGCCGAGGCCCATCGCACTGAGCGAAAGTCAGCCTGTTGGAGGCCGCAACGGCGGCGCGTGGGGGACGCTCGGCGGGGCAGCGATGGGTGCAGGGCGCTGCACGATGGCCAGCGGCGCCGCAGCCAGTTCGACCATGGCCACGGCCGGCAATACGCTGCCGCACACGGCCGCGCAGTGACAGGCATCCGTCGTTCCGTGCTGGCCATGGCCCTGCTCGCCGCAGCAATCGGCATCGACCGGCATGGCATGCCGGCCATGGCCGACGACATGAGCCGCGGATGCCATCAGGCCGGCGTGATGTGCATCGCTCATCGCCATCCCGCCTGCGCTGCCGTATGCGGGCGTCACGGCAAGAATCAGCCACGCCAACCACGCCAGCGCGCGGAAGCGTGACGAGCATGCGAGGTGGCGAGGCGTACGGCTCATCGGTGCAGCTTACGTGCTGCATCGCCTTGGCTCAACTCTGGAGCTGCATCCACACGCAACCCGCCCGGTCGGAAGACCAGGCAAGCATCCACCTCGCGCCAACCGGGCTGGTTCTACCGGACTACTTGGTGAAACCCATATGCAGCGTGATCTTGTCGCCGGTCTTGAGATCCGCCACCGACGCCGGCGGGAAATGCAGGCGCAGCGACATGCCGGCACTGTTCACCTCGACGATGCCGGTGGCGCTGTCGACCGAGGTCACGGTAGCGGGCATTTGGTGCATGCTGCCGTTCATCTTGTGCATGCTGCCTTTCATCTTGTGCATCATCGAGCCGTGGTGCATCTGACCCATGCTGCTCGCGGACGAGGCCGGCGCCATGCCACCGGTGTCTTGGGCGCTGACCGCGGTAACAGCCAGGCCAAGGCCGAACGCGGCGGTTGCCAGGATGATTTTCGGCGAGAACGTCATGATGATTCTCCGAGCGGAAGGCAGTCAGGCCGGGATGCCTGACCGGTTGCGATCACGCAACAGGCGAAGCCTGCGCCCGCCAATGTGCAGGAATGGTTTACGTGGCATGTGCCAGCGGGAGTACAGCATCGGCGCATCTATACTTGTGCCCCCTGCCCGCCGTGACCGCCATGAATTACCGCCACGCCTATCACGCCGGCAATTTCGCCGATGTCCTGAAACACACGGTACTGCATGCGCTGATCGAGGCGATGCAGGCCAAGCCGACGCCGTTCTGCTACATCGACACCCACGCCGGCAGCGGCGACTACCCGCTGGACGGTTTCGAGGCGAAGAAGACCGGCGAGTACAAGGACGGCATTGGCCGGCTGCATCCGGCCGAGAAGGTGCCGTCGCTGCTGCAGCGCTGGCGCGCCGGCATCCTGGGCGGCAAGGGCAACGAGCAGGGACTGAAGCACTATCCGGGCTCCCCGCTGCAGGTCGCCCGGTTGTTGCGCCCGAACGACAGCACGCAGTTGTGCGAGCTGCATACGGAAGAAGCCTCCAAGCTGCGCGACCTGTTCCGCGGCAATCCTCAGGTGCACGTGCATCAGCGCGACGGCTACGAGGCGCTGAAGGCGCTGCTGCCGCCGAAGGAGAAGCGCGGACTGGTGCTGATCGATCCGCCGTACGAGGCGCAAGAGGCCGAGTACAAGCTGATCGAAAAGGCGCTGAAGGAGGCGCTGCTGCGCTGGCCTACCGGCGTCTACGCCGTGTGGTATCCGATCAAGCTGCGCAGCCAGGTACAGCCGTTTCTGCGCGGCCTGCAACGCAGCGGCGCGAAACGCGTGCTGCGCGTCGAACTGCTGGTGCATCCGGACGATTCGCCGCTGCGCCTCAACGGCTCCGGCATGGTGATACTCAACGCGCCCTGGAATCTCGACGACGCGCTGCGCGAACCGCTGCGCGCGCTGGGCAGCCTGTTGTCGCAGGATCGCCCGGCCGAAACAAAACTCGACTGGCTACTGCAGGAAGGCGCCGAACCCGCCGCACCGAGTCCGCTGCCACCGTCGCGCCTGCTGCGCCCTGGTACGCCCGCGCCACGCCGGCGCTGACGCCCCGAGCGACACGCGCTGCGCCGACCCGGCTTGTTGTAGCGTAGCGATCACCGACCACTTTCACGCACCGCCACTGGAGTCCGCCATGCGTACCGCCGCCCGCTCCCTGCTCTGCCTGCCCGCCCTGCTGGTTCTGCTGTCCGTGCTGGGCTGCGCGCCGGCGCCGCTCTACAAAGCGACAGCGCAGGCGACGGCCGCCACGCCGTTCCAGGTCGCCCAGGCGCCCGAACGCTATGCCGGCGGCGACGTGATCTGGGGCGGCCGCATCGTGCAGGTCAGCAACTTCAGCGACCACAGCGAAGTCGAGCTGCTGGCCTATCCGCTGGATGGCTCGCAGCGTCCGAAGGCGAACGACAGCGGCAACGGCCGCTTCATCGCCGTGCTGCCCGGCTATGTGGAACCGCTCGACTACCCCGCCGGTGCGCTGATGACGATCAGCGGCAAACTCAACGGCAGCCGTGCCGGCAAGGTCGGTGCGGCCGACTACGTGTTTCCGCTGGTCAGGGTGGCGCAGTCGCACGTGTGGACCGCCGACGAAATGAACAAGGGCCGCAACAACATCCACTTCGGCGTGGGCGTGGGCGTCGGCATCCACTGACACCCTGCGCAAAATCCTGCGTCGCCGCTAGGGATGCTCTGATCAATTCTACGTAGGCGTCACCGTGACTGTCTGTTCGCAGGCCACAGGGCCGTCGGCGAGGGCAGACTGGCCGTCTGTCGAGACGGCGGACCGAAGGCATGCGGACAGACAGTCACGGCCCCAACGCATTGAATTTAAAATGATGGGGTGATGTCCAGAAGGCGCGCAGGCTGCGCCGCGCAGCTTGGCAAGACGGCCAGTCTTCCCTGCGCCACGCAACACACCCTGCGCGCCTTCTGGACATCATGCCGCCTACGTAGAATTGATCAGAGCATCCCTAGACTGCACGACTTCATTTTCAAGGATTGAGCGCATGTCGTCCGGCCACGCCAACCCCATCAAGGCGATCCTGCTCGCGCTGGGCGCGAACTTCGCGATCTTCGTGACCAAACTGTTCGCCGCGCTGGTCACCGGCTCCGGCGCGATGATGGCCGAGGCCGTGCACTCGCTCGCCGATTGCGGCAACCAGGGCTTGCTGCTGCTCGGCATACGCCAGGCCAGGCGGCCGCCGTCCGACGAATTCCCGCTGGGCTGGGGCCGTGCGCTGTACTTCTGGTCGTTCCTCGTCGCGATCCTGCTGTTCAGCGTGGGCGGCATGTTCTCGATCTACGAAGGCATCCACAAGCTCACGAATCCAGAACCCCTGAAGTGGCCATGGCTGGCGCTGGGCGTGCTGGCGTTCGGCATCGTCGTCGAAGGCATCTCGATGCGCGGCTGCATGCAGGAAGTCGACAAGGCCCGCGGCACGCAAAGCCTGTGGACGTGGTTCCATGAAACCCGCTCCAGCGAACTGCTGGTGATCTTCGGCGAAGACCTGGCCGCGCTGTTCGGCCTGTGCCTGGCCACCCTCGCCGTGGGCGCCACCATGCTCACCGGCAACCTGATGTTCGATGCCGCCGGCACCATCGCCATCGGCGCCCTGCTGATCGTGGTGGCGGTCCTGGTGGCGATCGAGGTCAAGGCCTTGCTGATCGGGCAAGGCATGGAACCGCGCCGCCGCGACGAGCTGATGGCCTTCCTGAAAAATCGACCTGAAGTCGCCGACGTGCTGAACCTGATCACCTTGCAGATGGGTCCCGACGTGATGGTGGCGGTGAAGGCGCGCATGCAGCCTGTCGACGGCGACCAGCAGCTGATCGCGGCGATCAACACCGTGGAGGCCGCGATGAAGGCGGAGTTCGACGACGTGCGCTGGAGTTTCTTCGAGCCGGATCTGGCGGACTGAAAGGTCCGGCGACGCCCCGATCAACTGCCATTTCATCATTCCCGCGGGTTTTAACAGCCGCATGGCTGGTCAAGCGGGAACCCAGTGTCTTTCGCGTAAAGCGGTAATGCACAAAGACACTGGGTCCCGGATATCGCTTCGCGATTCCGGAATGACGGGCAAAATCGGACCGTCCCGGATCGGCCGAATGCAGTTTTGATAGCGATGGCAAGCTGGCGCGTTCGATCAGGTGACATCGATGGGCACCGAACTTCGCGCATCTCACGTCGCCTGAACACCGGCAGCTTTTATGCTTGCCGCAGCGAAACCGAGGGAAGAAACGCCATGATCAGGAAATCCTATCCCTACTACCTCGCCAATCAGCCGCAGCAACCGAACACCGATCTGGTCGTACGGGACAAATACAGCGGCAAGATCGCCACGCGCGTGGCGGTGCCGGATGCGCAGGCCACCGAAAAAGCGATTGCCGCCGCCGTGAAAGCCACCGCGCCGATGCGCGGCTTCAAGCCATGGGCACGCCAGGCCGTGCTGCAGCACTGCGCACAGCGGTTCACCGAACGCCGCGACGAGCTGGCCGAGGCGTTGTGCATCGAGGCCGGCAAGCCGATCAAGGATTCCGCCGGCGAGGTGACCCGGCTGATCGAGACGTTCCGCATCGCCGCGGAGGAAGCCGTGCGCATCAACGGCGAAACGCTGAACCTGGAACTGGCAGGCCGTCTGGACGGCTATCACGGCTACACGAAGCGCGTGCCGCTGGGACCGGTGTCGTTCATCACCCCGTTCAATTTTCCGCTGAACCTGGTCGCGCACAAGGTCGCCCCCGCGATCGCCGCCGGCTGTCCGTTCGTGCTGAAGCCAGCGGAGAAGACCCCGATCGGCGCGCTGATCATCGGCGAAGTGCTGGCCGAAACCGATCTGCCGAAAGGCGCGTTCTCGATCCTCACTCTGGACGGCAAGCACGCGTCGGCACTGGTCGAGGACGAGCGCTTCAAGCTGCTCTCCTTCACCGGGGGCCAGATCGGCTGGGAGCTGAAGGCGCGCGCCGGCCGCAAGAAGGTGGTGCTGGAACTGGGTGGCAACGCGGCCTGTATCGTCGACGCGGACCAGGGCCCGCACCTCGACCGCGTGGTCGAACGGCTGGTGTTCGGCGCGTTCTACCAGTCCGGCCAGAGCTGCATCGGCGTGCAGCGCATCTACGCGCATGCCGACGTCTACGAGGCGCTGAAGAAGAAACTGGTCGCGGCCACGAAGAAGCTCAAGGCCGGCGATCCGAAAAAGAAGGGCGTGTTCCTCGGCCCCATGATCGACGAAGCCGCGGCCACCCGTCTGCACGACTGGATCGTGGAAGCGAAGAAGGCCGGCGGCAGGATCCTGTGCGGCGGCGGGCGCGAGGGCAACATGCTGGAAGCCACGCTGATGGAAAAAGTGCCCGCCGACGCGAAGGCCAACCGCCAGGAAGCGTTCGGCCCGTTCGCCCTGCTCGCCCCGTTCGAGAAATTCGACGACGCCATCGCGATGGTCAACGACTCCGACTACGGCTTGCAGGCGGGCATCTTCACCGACAGCGTGGCCCATGCGATGCGCGCGTGGAACGAACTGGAACAGGGCGGCGTGATCGTCAACGACATTCCCAGCTTCCGGGTGGACAACATGCCGTATGGCGGCATCAAGCTGTCCGGCCTGGGCCGCGAAGGCATCCGCTACGCGATCGAGGACATGACCGAGCTGCGCTTGATGGTCATGCGCGAGTCCTGAAGGCGGCCGACGGATATCCGCGATGCGTTGATGATCGACCAGCCGGCCCGGCTCCTCAAAGCGATCCCGGCTTCGTCGCCCGCACGTTCCAGCCCATCGCGTTGTACCAGCGGTAACGCGCGATGCCGGCATACTCGTGCAAGGCCAGGTCGGCCATGGCGAAGTTGTACGACAACGGCCACCAGGACAGCACGCCGCTGACGTAATCGGCTCGCACCGGCGTGGCCTGGATGCCGAAATGCTTGAAGTACAGCATGCTGCGGCGCAGGTGGAAGCCGGACGACACCAGCCATACGCGGTCGGCGCCCCAGGACTTCAGCAGCGGGCCGCTGAACTGCGCGTTCTGCCAGGTGTTCACGCTGCGCGACTCCAGCAGCAGGTCGGCGCCATCGACACCGAGCCGCTGCAGATTGCCGGCATAGGCTGCCGCTTCCGACTCGCCGGTCCCGCGCGCATCGCCACCGCTGACCTCGACCTTGCACGCGTTGCCGCTCTGCCGGCAGACGCGATACAGCGCCGCGGCTTCGCTGATGCGCCCGTAGGCGAAAAGGCTCGCTTCCACCTGTGCGCTGTCCGCTACCTGCACCGTGCTCGCACCGAGCAGGACGATCGCATTGCGCCGTCCCCATGCGATCGGCGCCCGCGCGACATAGTCGGACTGCAGGCGGGTCAGCAGCCATGTCGGCAGCGGCCCGCAGCCCACCGCCAGCAGCAGGATCACCGCCAGTGCCAGCAACGTGCGGCTGCAGCGGCTCCACTTCAGCCGGGCCAGCGCGATCGCCAGCAGGATCAGGATGAGCAGTGTGTTCAAGACCATGGGAACTCGGCGAAGGTCGGCGGGAAGGCCGTGATTATGCCGGTGTGCGGTATACGCGTGAGCTGCGGAACGTCTGAACAAGCTTCTGATGCCCGTTGCCAGTGGGAGCGACTTCAGTCGCGATAGCCGCGGCTGCCGCCGGAAGCATCTCAGCATTGCAGATGCTCGATGCACCGCCGGGCGGCGCAGCGTTCTGCTGCGCCATCGCGACTGAAGTCGCTCCCACAAGGGGCGAAGCCATCCCCCGAGACGCCCTGCAGCTCCATGGCAGATGTGCTGCCGGGCGAGTTTGGTTAGGCTGGCCCATCGCACAGGAAGTACGCCATGGCTACCCTCGTGTTCGTCCACGGCTGGAGCGTCACCAACACGTCGACCTACGGCCAGTTGCCGTCGCAGTTGCAGCGGCAGGCTGCCGCCGCCGGCTTGTCGCTGACGCTGGCCGATATCTGGCTGTCCGAGTACGTGAGTTTCGACGACGTCGTGACCATGCCCGACCTGGTGCGCGCGTTCGACCACGCGCTGCGCGACCTGCATCTGCTCGACGCCGGCTTCGCCTGCATCACTCATTCCACCGGCGGGCCGGTGGTGCGCGAATGGCTGCGCGCGCGGCGCGACAAGCCGGCCACGCACAGCACCATCCGGCTCAGCCATCTGGTGATGCTGGCGCCGGCGAACTTCGGCTCCGCGCTGGCGCAGCTGGGCAAGAGCGTGCTGGGGCGACTCAAATCCATGTTTGCCGGCGTGGATCCGGGCCAGCGCATCCTGGACTGGCTGGAGCTGGGCAGCGCCGAATCGCTGTCGCTCAACCTCGACCACATCCACGGCGACGATCCCGTCCTGTGCGGGCAATTCCAGTTCGTGCTGACCGGCGACCGTCCGGACCGCTCGCTGTACGACCACCTCAACAGCTACACCGGCGAGGACGGCTCCGACGGCGTGGTCCGCATCGCCGCCGCCAACCTCAATGCCCACCACGCCGTGCTGTCGCCGCAGGCCAGCGGCGCGCAAGCCGGCGTTGATACGTTGACGCTCAACCTCACCCGCAGTCCTCGCTGCGCGTTCAAGCTGATCGCCGGCGCGGCCCATTCCGGCGATGCCTGCGGCATCATGGCCAGCGCCGCACCGGCCACGGTACAGGCGATCGTGCGCTGCCTGCAGGTCCGCAGCGCCGACGATTACGGCGCGCTGTGCGACGCCTTTGACCGGGAAAACGCCGCGCGCGACGCGGACAAGGTGGAACTGGAGCCGGCCGGGCTGTTTTCTCCGCGCGTGCATATCCACGACCCGCGCAGCCTGCTGATCGTGCGACTCTCCGACGAGGCGGGCGAACCGCTGAGCGGCGCCGGTTTCCTGCTCACCGCCGGTGCGCAGGCCAGCCCCGATCTGCTGCCCGACGGCTTCATGCTCGACCGTCAGGCCAATTCGAAGAACCGCAGCACGATCTCGCTGTTCCTCGATTACAGCCTGCTCGCGGGCGACGGCCGCGTGGCGGATCCGCGCAACAGCCGCAAGACGCTGCGCGCCGCGGTCGACAGCCATCGCCCCTACGGCGCCAGCGTGCAGCCCGCCGACCTCGGCGGCCTGGTGCATCACGCACTGGCCAACAGCGCCGCCGGCGACGACCTGTTAGGCGTGCTGGCCCCGCACCAGACCACCGTGCTCGACGTGGTGCTGCCGCGCAAGATCCACGAAGGCGTGTTCCGGCTGACCCGGCAACTGGCGCCGGAGGATTTCAGCGAGCCCGTGCCCGGCGACGTGATCGACTGAGCGATCCCGTATCATGACGCTGTGCTCCGGCGTAGTTAAGCCGCGCCGTGCACACTGTCGTATTCCCGCGTCCCCGACCCCGCCCAGGCATGAAAAAAAAACCGATCTTCTTCGATCCCACCGGCCGTCGCGCCATCCATGTCTCGCGGCTGGTGCTGTTCGCCGGCGTGGTCAGCACGCTGTTCGTGGTGGCGTGCGCGGTGAGCCTGTTCGTGGGACCGAGCATGGGCGGCCTGCACCTTGGCGGAGCAGGCAAGGCACGACATGGGCTGACCGGCGTGAAGGCCGCCGCGCCCGAGCTGCTGAAACCCGCGGCCAAGCTGGCCGCCGAAGTGCGCGCCCGCCAGAAATTGCTGCATCCAGTGCACGTGCATGCCGGCAAGACCAATGCGGCGCACACGCCGCCGCTGTCGCTGGACAAGCCGGCCGGCCGGCCGCTGGCGATCGGCTTCTACGTCAACTGGGATGACACCAGCTACCCGTCGCTGAAGCGCGCGCTGCCCACGCTGGACTGGGTGATTCCGACCTGGATGAGCGTGAGCGGCCCCGACATGGCGCTGCATACCAGCATCGACGCCAAGGCGCTCAACCTGATCCGCAAGCAGAAGCCGTCGACGCCGATCCTGCCGCTGCTGCAGAACGCGGTGGGCGGCAACTGGGACGGTGCGGGTCTGGCGCGCATGCTGGCCGATCCCGCCGCGCGGCAGGCACGCATCGCGCAGATCGTCGACTTCATCGCCGCCAACCATTTCCAGGGCGTGACGGTCGACTTCGAGGAAATCCCCGAGAGCTCGCAGAAGAACCTCAAGGCGTTCCTGTCCGAACTCAACGAAGCGTTCGACCCGCACGGTTGGGGCATCGTGCTGTCGGTGCCGTTCGATGACGCGTCGTGGGACTACCAAGGCTATGCCGACATCGTCGATTTCGAGCTGCTGATGGCCTACGACGAACACTGGGCCGGCAAGGATCCCGGCAGCATCGCCGGCGAGGACTGGTTCGAGCGCACGCTGGACAAGCGCATGAAGGTGCTCGACCCGGACCAGACCATCATCGCGATCGGCAGCTACGGCTACGACTGGTCGCACGGGCAGAACGCCGAGACGCTGACCTTCCAGGACGCGATGGACCGCGCCGCGGATGCGCAGGCCGACATCGCGTTCGACCCGGATACCCAGAACCCGTACTTCTCCTACAGCGAGGATAACGGCAGCAAGCACCAGGTCTGGTTCCTCGACGGCGTCACCGCGTACAACCAGATCCATGCCGCCGACAGCTACAAGCCCTACGGCTATGCGCTGTGGCGATTGGGCGCCGAGGATCCGTCGATCTGGTCGGTGCTGGGCCGCGACTATGGCGCAGCGGCTCCGCCGTCGCTGCAGACGATCGGCCAGGGCGAGGACATCGACATCGAGGGCCAGGGCGAGGTGCTAGAAATCGCCGCGGAACCTTCGCCCGGCGCCCGCACCGTCGAGCTGAACAAGGACGACGGCAGCATCGACGACGAGAGCTACACGGCGCTGCCCAGCTCCTACGTGATCCAGCGTGCCGGCACGCTGCCGCACAAGATCGCGCTGACCTTCGACGACGGCCCCGATCCGGAATGGACGCCGCAGATCCTCGACATCCTCAAGGCCAAGCATGTGCCGGCGACCTTCTTCATCATCGGCGAGAACGCCGAGATGTCGCCGCGGCTGGTGCAGCGCGAGGTCAACGAAGGCCACGACGTCGGCAACCATACCTTCACCCACCCCAACCTGGGCGACAGCCCGCCCGGCATCGTGGCGCTGGAACTCAACGCCACCCAGCGACTGTTCCAGGCGCTCACAGGGCATTCGATGCGATTGTTCCGTGCGCCCTACTTCGGCGACGCCGAGCCGACCACCGCCGACGAGCTGGTGCCGATCCAGATCGCGCAGAAGATGGGCTACCTCTCGGTCGGCCTGCACATCGATCCGGACGACTGGCAACGACCCGGAACGGACCAGATCGTCGACAACGTGCTGACCCAGATCGCCACCACCAATCCGGATCGCAAGGGCCAGGTCGTGCTGCTGCACGACGGCGGCGGCGAACGCTCGCAGACGGTGGCGGCGCTGCCGCGCATCATCGACGGGTTGCGCGCGCAAGGTTACGACTTCGTCACCGTATCGACGCTGGCCGGCCTCACCCGCGCGCAGACCATGCCGCCGCTGGCTCCCGGCTCGCTGTCGCAATGGGCCGACCGCTCGGTATTCCTCGCCCTGGGCTTGTTCGGCCATCTCATCCGCTGGCTGCTGACCGCGGCCATCACGCTGGGCGTCGCACGCCTGCTGCTGCTCGGCGGACTCGCCCTTTGGAACCGCGCGCGCGAGCGGCGACGCACGTTGCCCGTACTCGGGGACGACCCGCCGCTGGTCTCGGTGCTGATTCCCGCCTACAACGAGGAAAAGGTGATTGCCAGTTCGATCCGGCAGATCCTCAAGAGCCGCTATGCCAATCTCGAAGTCATCGTGGTCGATGACGGTTCCGTCGACGCCACTTCGGCGGTGGTCAAGCAGCACTACGCGCACGAACCACGCGTGCAGCTCATCACCATCCCCAACGGCGGCAAGGCGCATGCGGTCAACACCGCGCTGCACGCGTCGAAAGGTGCGGTGGTGGTGGCGCTCGACGCCGACACCCAGTTCGAGCCCGATACCATCCCGCGGCTGGTGCGCTGGTTTGCCGATCCTAGGGTCGGTGCAGTCGCCGGCAACGCCAAGGTCGGCAACCGGATCAACCTGATCACGCTGTGGCAGGCGCTGGAATACATCACAGCGCAGAACCTGGAACGCCGCGCGCTGGCCGCACTCGGTGCGATCACCGTCGTGCCCGGTGCCGTCGGCGCCTGGCGGCGCGAGGCGCTGGAGCGGCTGGGCGGTTTTCCCGCCGACACGCTGGCCGAGGACCAGGACCTCACCATCGCCGTGCAGAAGGCCGGTTACCACACCTTGTTCGACAGCGAGGCGATCGCCTGGACCGAGGCGCCCGACAGTGCGCGCGGCCTCGCCCGCCAGCGTTTCCGCTGGGCCTACGGAACCTTGCAATGCCTGTGGAAACACCGCGACGCCACGTTCCGCCCCCGCTACGGCGCGCTGGGCACGATCGCGCTGCCGCAGGTTTGGCTGTTCCAGATCGCGTTCTCGGTGGTATCGCCGCTGGTTGATCTGGTGCTGGTCTGGCAGATCGTCAGCACTGCCCTGGACTACTTCCAGCACCGTGGCCAGTTCAACGACGAAAACCTGATCAGGATGCTGATCTTCTACGCCGCCTTCATGGCCGTCGATCTCGCCGCGGCGGCACTCGCCTTCGCGATGGAAAAGAAGGAGCAGTGGAGCCTGCTGTGGTGGCTGGTGCTGCAGCGCTTCGGCTATCGCCAGCTGATGTATTACGTGGTGGTGCGTTCGGTGTGGACGGCGATCCGGGGGCCGTCGGTGGGCTGGGGCCGGCAGGACCGCAAGGCGACCGTGAATGCGGCCGAAGCGGGGCATTGAGGCGAGGTGATCACGGAGCGAAACAAGCCAGCTGGAGGTCGCCCGGCGGCTGATCGCAGCGATCGATCTTCAGTGCGTGCCCGATCGACGCCTCGATCCTTCTGGCTACCTGCGCTGAAGTTCGGCCGGAATTCGTCGCGTCCGGAAATGCCTTCAGGACAACTCTTCCGGGCGGCAAGTACGCGGTCCTCGCCTTCGAGCGTACCAGCGATCACATCGGCGACGCATGGGCCGCGTTGCTTAGTAGAGTGGCTGCCCTCCAGCGGACTTCAACTCGATGCCCGTCCGTGTTTCGAGCACTATCCCAACGATGCGAAGTCTGACCCGCAAACCGGGGCATTCGAGTGCGCGACATGCATTCCCGTGGTTTCACTCTGAGGAGATGCAAGTTCGGAGGGCATGCAACCGGCTGGAAACCGCTCAGGAACGTCTGAACAAGCTTCCGCTCGTCGCCAAGATCCCCGTTTGCCTGTGGGAGCGACTTCAGTCGCGATGGCCGCGGCAGCGGCCTGCAGTATCTCGGCGTTGCAACGGCTCGATGCACAACCGGGCGGCGCAGCGCACTGCTACGCAAGTCGCGACTGAAGTCGCTCCCACAAAACAGGCCGCGACCGGTGTGCGCCTTTCTGCGGGCCGGCGTGGACTTCGTTCCTTTGGGATCGCCTGAATAAGTCCGAATTTTCCAATGCTTGTCACCGCAAGTCATCAAGATAAAAGGCTCTCAATTCTTGCGTCTGGACATATTCAGACCATCCCTCAGGCGTTGCCACGCACCCGCATCGTCAGTCCCTTCAGAAAATTCCGCAGCAACTGATCCCCGCATAGCCGGAAATTCTTGTGGCCGGGCTGGCGGAACAGCGCGCTGAGTTCGGGCTTGGAGATCGGGAAACCGGCAGCGGCGAGGACCTGGTGCAGGTCGACGTCCTTCAGCTCGAATGCCACGCGCAGCTTCTTCAGCACCACGTTGTTGGTGACGCGTTTCTCCACCGGGCGCGGCGGCAGGCTTTCGTCGCGGCCGCGGCGATGGAACACCAGGCCATCGAGGAAATGCGCCAGCGCGACGTTGCTGCACTCGACGTAGCCCGGTTCCTCGTCCTTCTTCAGGAACGCCTGCACATCCTCCTTCGCGATCGGGAAATTCGGGTCGGCCAGATGGACGATCTCCACCACCTTTCCGTCGCTGAGGTCGAGCATGTAGCGGATGGCGCGCAGTACGTCGTTGTTGATCATGTCGTTCCGGCAAGTCTCACTTGAGAGCGCCATGCTACCGCGCCCCGCCCGCGACGATTAACCCCGTTCGCGTCATGCCCGCGTTTCATCTTTCACGAACCGGCGCCGAATCGTCCGTGAATGCGGGAACCTGCGCCGCGCAATGAGTTTTCCGGCCCCGCTGCGCGGAACCCTGCTGTGACTGCAGACACCATCCCCGTGCAGTCCTCCCCCGCCGCTATCGCGCAACGGGGCCGGACCTGCTTGTCCACGCGAAGTCGACGCCCATGCCGTACTTGATCGTACCGGCCCTCCCGGGGCGGCCGCGGGAAAAGAGCAATTGCCAGGATCGCTGGCCCCCCCGCAGGCATGCGATTTGGCTTACGCTCGCTCCCCATGGATGCCGCTGTCGATCCCGATGCGATGCTGATGCTTGCCTATGCGCGCGGCGACCTCGCCGCGTTCGAGGCGCTGTATGCGCGCCATCGCGGCATGCTGTACCGATTCCTGCTGCGCAGCGTGAGCGATCCGCATCGCGCCGACGAGCTGTTCCAGGAAACCTGGAGCCGGGTGATCGGCGCGCGTGCACGCTACCAGCCGCAGGCGAAATTCAGCACATGGCTGCTGCAGATCGCCCACAACCTGATGATAGACAACGCACGCCGCCAGCGACCGATGGCCGACGGCGACGAAGCCGAGGCCGCGCTGGCCAATGTCGCCGCGCCCGCGTGGGAACAGCCCGATCACGCACTCTCCGAGTTCGAGCGCGGCATCGGCCTGCAGCGCGCGATCGAACAGCTGCCGCACGAACAGCGCACCGCCGTGCTGCTGCGGCTGGAGCAGGAGCTCAGTCTGGAGGAGATCGCCACAGTAACCGGCACCGGCCGCGAGACGGTGAAATCGCGCCTGCGCTATGCCATGACCCGATTACGCGAAGTGTTGTCCGAATGACCACCCGACTGCCGCCACAAGGCCCGCCAGAGCCCGACGATGAGCTGCCCGGCGAAACCGGGCTGGCCGCGCTGTACCGCCAGCTGCCGCGGAGCGAACCGGCTCCGGCGCTGGATGCCGCCGTGCTGGACGCCGCGGCGCACGCGCTGGCATCCGGTGAAGAAAACCCGACGGCGAGCCATGAAGACCGGACAGCCGCACGCGAACCTGGCGACTGGGTTCATCCGAAACAGCGTGTATCGCCGCCGGTCGGGCGATCGTCTGTCGAAGGAAGCCGGAGGCCACACTGGCTCATCGCACTCGGCAGCGCAGCTATCCTGGTACTTGCCGCCGGGCTCGCCTGGCATATGCACGCCTGGCCGCCGGCCGAGTCGGCGCCCACCGCGGCCGACAGCGCGGCGCCGGCGCAGGCGGCAGTACCCGCGCCACGTATCGCGTCAGCCAGTGCACCGACGTCACCGGTTGAACCTGTTGTAGCGCCTATGCCACCCATGCCGGCCATGCAACAGCCACTACCCAAAATGGTTGCCGCAGAATCACCCACGCCCAACGTGACCGCGTTGCGCGAGGCAGCTGCCAACAAGCACCGCGCGCGTACATCCGGCGAAGGTTACGCCGCGAGCGCGTTGCGCCGAACGGCTTCCTCCAACCCGGCCGCCGCCGCATCCCCCATGGTCGCGCCCCAAGCCGCCAGCGATTCAACGGCGAATGCCGCCGAGCAAACCCTGCAGGAGGCCGCTCCCGGCACACCCCGCGTGCGAGGGCGGATGCCGGTGGCGCCGACGCCCATCGAGCCCTTTACCGGCACGGATACCGCCTCGAACGCCAGCGATACGCCAGCGCAGGAGCTCAACAAGATCCGCCAGTTGTTCGCGCTAGGCCGCGATGACGAAGCGCGGCAGCGGCTGACTGCCTTTCATCTCGCCCACCCGCGATGGGATCTGCCACTGGACCTCCAGCCGAAACTGAGCAAGCCATGAGTGCAGCGGGTGACAAATGGAGCCCGCGATGACCAAAGGGACAGGCACGCCCACGGTGATTCAGGTGAAGGTCAAGCCCAATGCCCGAGTCAGTCAGATCGAGGAGGCCGCCGATGGCGTGTGGCTTGCCCAACTGAAGTCGCAGCCCATTGACGGCAAGGCCAACGAAGAATTGATAGGGCTGATAGCCAAACGCTTCGGCTGTCCGAGATCCGCCGTATCCATCAAGAGCGGCGCCTCCGGCCGGATAAAGCGCGTCCGCATCCAGACTGCCTGAGGTCCAGCTCGCAGAACGCGCCGGTGCGGACACGCTGTCGGCATCCGGATTACCCGCCGGCAATTCGAAGTCCTTGCTCAACGCCGCGATGCTTGCCTGCAATGCAACCAGCTGCCACGCCTGCTCCTCCAGCTTTCGCTGGGCCGCTCGCGCGGCGCCGATGACGATGAGCGCCTGCGAGTCGAAGCGCTCGATCGGGCGGCGTTGCCGCCTGGCTTCGAACACCTCAAGCGCGCGCGTGCGTCCGCGCCGGGCCGCCATTCGCTGCAGACGGGTTACGACGCGCTGCAGACGGGCGATCCGTTCGTCCAGCCACGCTTGCTCGGCAGTTCGTCGATCGGGCGGACTCATGGGCGGCGATTCGCGCCAGACGACGGGCGACGGCTGCACCGCGGAGTTCGGCGAAGGCACCGTCGCCGGTTCGACAGCCGTAGCCACGCGTGCCGGTTCCGTCGCATCCGCAGCGGACGTCTCCGGCTCCGCGACGGACAAGTGCAGGCCGTACTGGCGGCTGATTCCTCCGGGCGAACCGTCGAGCCCTACCCGCAGACTTGCGATGGGTTCGAACATCGGCCGGCGACCGGCAAGACGAATGAAGCATCGGCCGTCGTCTGCTTTTCGCAATGCCGGCGTAATGGCCAGCAGGGACCCGGCATCGACGGCCTCTCCAGTCACGCCCACTTTTCATCCGCGTTCATGCGCTATGTGGGCCTGGCTCCTGCACCTACGGAGGCGCGCGAAGCCCTGTGCGGATCGCCGAACCCCGAGCTCCCGGCGTGGCGGTTGCGATGCTCGCCTCGCAGACCCATTGATGGCCGCCCACGCAGCGAAGCGGCGAAGGCCGATGCATGGATCGAGTCCGCCGATTTGCCGCGAGGATTGAATCGGCCGCGACGCACCCCACCTTGAGTGGCATTGCCCGCGCGCGGGCCCGCGTCATCTCCGATCCGTCCTGCGAGAGCCCATGAGCGACGCCGCCACCGACACGCCCCGCCCCCTCCGCCGCATCGGCGCATTGCGCGAACTCTGGCCCTTCCTGAAACCGCATCGTGCGCTGGCGATCGGCTGGCTGGTGTTCCTGGGCCTGTCGTCCGGCGCCTCGCTGGTGCTGCCGATGGCGTTTCGCCACATCATCGACCAGGGCTTCGGGCATTCCAGCCAGGCGGTGATCAACAAGACCTTCATCGCCTTGTTCGGCGTCGCGCTGGTACTCGCCGTCGCCACCGCGGCGCGCTATTTCTGCATCACCTTGCTCAGCGAACGGGCGCTGGCCTCGCTGCGGCAAAAGCTGTACGCGCAGGTGATCCGGCTCGACGTGAGCTTCTTCGAGCGCAGCCGCGTGGGCGAGCTGCTGTCGCGCCTGAGTGCCGATACCGAAGTGGTGCAGGCGCTGATCGGTTCCGGCGTCTCCGTGGCGTTGCGCAGTGCCGTGATGCTGATCGGCGCGGCGGTGGCGATGGTGTGGACCGCGCCTTCGCTGGCCGGCCTCACCGCGCTGGTGATTCCGGCCGTGATGCTACCGATCCTGGTGTTCGGCCGCCGCGTGCAGAAGCTTTCGCGGGCCAGCCAGGATCGCCTGGCCGATGCCGCCGCGATCGCCAACGAAACGCTCAACGCGTCCACCGCGGTCAAGGCGTACGCACGCGAGGATATCGAGAGCACCCGCTACGGCAGCGCGATCATGCGCGCGCTGGCCACCGCGCGCCGGCGCATCGGCATGCGCTCGCTGCTGACCATGGCGGTGATCGTGCTGGTGTTCGGCGCGATCACCCTGGTGCTGTGGGCCGGTGCGCGCCACGTGCTGGCCGGCACGCTGGACGCCGGCGTGCTGGGTCAGTTCGTGCTGTACGCCGTATTCGCCGCCGGCTCGGTGGCCGGCCTGTCCGAAGTGTGGGGCGACGTGCTGCGCGCGGCCGGCGCGATGGAGCGCATCGGCGAACTGCTGGCCGAGCGCGCCGAGATCGTCGATCCGGCACAACCACTTGCCCTGCCCCGCCCCATGCATGGCGCGCTGCGTTTCGACGGCGTGACCTTCCATTACCCGACCCGACCCCATGCCCCGGCGCTGCACGATTTCACCCTGGACATCCGCCCCGGCGAAACGATCGCCCTGGTCGGCCCCTCCGGCGCGGGCAAGAGCACCGTATTCGCGTTGCTGCTGCGCTTCTACGACCCGCAAAGCGGCAGCATCGGCCTCGACGGCATCGATCTGCGCGCGCTGACCTTGACCGAGCTGCGCGGCGCGATTGCGCTGGTACCGCAGGAAACCGTGATCTTCAGCGGCAGCGCCGCCGACAACATCCGCTTCGGCCGCGCAGGCGCCAGCGACGAGGAAGTGCGCGAAGCCGCCCGCGCCGCCGAGGCACACGACTTCATCAGCGCACTCGACGACGGCTACCAGGCCGAAATGGGCGAACGCGGCGTGCGCCTGTCCGGCGGCCAGCGCCAGCGCATCGCGATCGCCCGCGCGATCCTGCGCGACGCCCCGCTGCTGTTGCTCGACGAAGCGACTTCGTCGCTGGACGCGCAATCCGAAGCCGCGATCCAGCAGGCGCTGGAACGTCTCGAAAAAGGCCGCACCACCCTGGTCATCGCCCATCGCCTCGCCACCGTGCAACGCGCCGACCGCATCGTCGTACTCGACGGTGGGCGCATCGTGGCGCAGGGCACGCACGAGAGCCTGCTGGCCGAGGGCGGGCTGTATGCGGAGCTGGCGCGGTTGCAGTTTGTGGCTTGAGGGACTGGGGTCGAACAAGCGACTCCTGATTCTGGCAAGCATGACTTTCCACGCGCGACATTCCCGTCGACGCACTTCATTCATCGGCGCATACGAAGGTTCATTCCATGAAAATTCTCCTCGTCCTCACTTCGCACGACCGGCTCGGCGACACCGGCGAAAAAACCGGCTTCTGGCTGGAGGAGCTGGCCGCTCCTTATTACGCTTTCGTGGATGCTGGCGCCCAGGTGACACTGGCCTCGCCTCGGGGCGGCCAGCCGCCGCTGGATCCGAAGAGCAACGAGACCGCGTTCCAGACGGATACCACCCGCCGATTCGAGGCCGATGCCACCGCGGTTGCCGCGCTGGCCACGACCAGGAAGCTCGTCGACGTCGAGGTCGCCGACTTTGATGCAGTGTTCTATCCGGGCGGGCACGGGCCACTTTGGGATCTCGCCCAGGACCGCACGTCGATCGCGTTGATCGAGAAGACCGTGGCATCCGGCAAGCCGGTGGCCCTGGTATGCCATGCCCCCGGCGTGCTGCGCCATGTCAAAGGCGTCGATGGCAAGCCGCTGGTGAACGGCAAGGCAGTCACCGGCTTCTCCAACGCCGAGGAGGAAGCGGTTGGCCTGACCAAGATTGTTCCCTTTCTGGTCGAAGACATGCTCAAGGCGAACGGCGGCATCTACTCCAGCGGTGCCGATTGGCAGTCGCACGTGGCGGTCGACGGTTTGCTGATCACCGGACAGAACCCGGGTTCGTCGGAAGCGACCGCCCGCGCCTTGCTCAAACAACTGTCGTAGGCAGTGAGGAAACCTCAGGTCCATTTGCTCGCAGCGATAAGTGAACCCGATCCCGATATCGGAGATAACGGGTTCGAATCAATCACCTCCCTTTTGACTGACTAGCGCTTCGCGCTGGACCTGGCCGGGGAAAGCCATAGACGCTGGTGTGCAAGGTCCATGGTGATGATCCATTGACGCAGGATCGGCGCGCCGATGTTTCCATCGACGACGAGGTCCTGCACCTGGGCACTTCCCTGCAACTTGATCTGCGGGGCGAGTGCGAGATTCGCGGGCTGGCCGCGCGTCATTGCAGGATCCAGCCCGAGGGCGGCGGCGACGGCACGGTTGACGATCAGGGCGCCGTCGCTGCCGCAATCCAGCTCGAACCAGAGGTTTCCCTTCGCGGTAGGTACCGCCACCAGCGGGGTGAGCGACGCGCC
Organism: Rhodanobacter terrae; assembly: GCF_042657005.1. Classification (NCBI taxonomy): domain Bacteria; kingdom Pseudomonadati; phylum Pseudomonadota; class Gammaproteobacteria; order Lysobacterales; family Rhodanobacteraceae; genus Rhodanobacter; species Rhodanobacter terrae. The sequence continues at coordinate 31,298 of NZ_JBHSNG010000018.1, read as the reverse complement.
GCCCACCTCCCGCGCCAGGCGCATCGGCAGCTCGGTCGCGTGCGCGGTGCGTGCTTTCGCGCTGGCTGGCGTCTCGACGATCAGGTGGCCGCCCGACAAATCGAGCGTGACCACCTGCCCCGCAAAAGCGTCCAGCGCCACCGATCCATCCAGCGGCGGCGCATCCTTCGGCAGCAGTTTGGAAAAATCCCACACACCTACCTCGGGTATCGTGATCGAGTGGCCGGCCACCTTCAGCTTCACGCCATCGCAGCGCGGCAGGTCGACGCGATCCCCGCGCATCCGCATGCCCGATAGCCGCCCCCATGGCTCGCACCCGGCCTTGCCCGCACCACCGGGCGTGAGCACCGTCAGGCCGCCGGCGGTATCGAGCAACACGGTGGCCTGGCTGCCGCCCAACTGCACCTGCATGGATGGCACGGCGCCCAGATACGACGCCAACGGAATCACCCTTGCCGGTGCGGGCTCCGCAGCGTGGGACACCCCGACGGCTCCGAGTGCGATCACGAAGGCGATGGACCATCTGCGTTTGGGCACGTTGCTGCTCCTGGGTTGGGTGTACGCAAGATAGCGGACCCCGCGGTACGTACCATCGGTCGAAAGTCATTCGTGCGCGCAAGCGTGCAAGCGCAGTGACATGCAGAGGAGGCTGCACACGGCGCGCCCGCGATAAGTCCGAGCGACTCACCCATGTCGCTGATGGTGATCAGGACTGCAGGCGGCGGCGCTCGGCGATGGCGGCCACCAGCCGCGCCAGTTTCTCGGGGTTGCGCTGCACGTGGATGCGGGTGATGCGCTCGCCGTCGCTTTCGCAGGACTGGACTGACTCGAGCTCGCCGTTGATGTAGCGCAGCACGGCGTACTGGCCGTTGATCATCGCCACTTCGACGCGCAGCACATCCTTGTAGCGCAGGCTTGCGGCGAACAGCAGTTGTGCGATGCGCTGCCCGCCGACCATCGGCCGGGGGAAACTGGCGACGCGGCCACCCCCGTCGCCGAGCAGCTCGGCAGTGTCGGCCAGCATCGATTTCATGCCGGCGAAGTCACCTTGCGCGAGCGCTTCGGCGAAGCGCCGCATAAGCTTCTGGTGGGCCTCGCCGGGTACCGCGCGCTGCGGCCGTTCCTGGCGCAGCTGCACCTTGGCCCGGTGCACGATCTGGCGGCAGGCGGCCTCGCTCTTGCCTAACGCTTCGGCCACCTCGCCGTAGTCCACGTCGAACACTTCGCGCAGCAGGAAGGCGGCGCGGGCCTCGGGCGACAGGCGTTCGAGCACGATAAGGAAGGCGACGGAGACCTCGTTGGAGAGCTCCTCCATGTCCTCGGGCGTGGCGGGCCACTCGGTCAGCACCGGCTCGGGCAGCCAGATGCCTACGTACTGCTCCCGCCGTGCCTTGGCCGAGCGCAGGCGGTCGATCGAGATCCGGGTGGTGGTTGCCACCAGCCACGCTTCCGTGTTGTCGACGACGTCCTTGTCCGCGCCGTTCCAGCGCAGCCAGACGTCCTGCACGATGTCCTCGGACTCCGACACGGAGCCGAGCATGCGGTAGGCGATGCCCTGCAGCCGCGGGCGCAGATCGTGGAAGGTGGCGGTGGCTGCGTCCATGGGCGGAAGACGTCTGTGCCGGCGTGGTTGTGACAGCCTACGCCGATCGGCACCGGATGACGCCGCCGCTGGTCATGCGTTGCAGCCTGCGACCCGCGGCGACGCACGGGCGTCCACCATGGATTTGGCAGCGGCCCGAAGCGATCCGCGCGGAAATCTCAGTGCTCCGGGATCAGTACCGGCTTGTTCTGGTCCTTCAGCAGAAACACCAGGAACCTGGCCGGCTTGGTCTTGCTGGCGTTGCGACCAACCGTGTGCACGTCGTGCGGCCCTTCGTAGAAGGTCTGCCCCGGCCCCAGCGTCACCGGCTTGTCGCCATTCAGACCCATCACGATGGAGCCTTCGAGCACGTAGACGAAGGCATGGGCGTCGTGGCGGTGGACCGGATCGACTGAGCCGGGCGGGTACGTGACCAGGATCATCCTGCCTTCCTTGCCGGGATAGTCCTGGAGGACCTTGGTCATCAGATCCGCGACCTTGGCCATCGGCGCTGTCGGTGCGGGAGAACCTGGCCCGGTCGGCTGGGCCGCCGCCACGCCGGAAATGAGCAGCAACAGAAGCCCGAGAGTCTTGAAGATGCGCATGGATATTTCCTCATGGATGGTTCGCCCCACCCGGATCGGGGCGTCGAAAAAGCGGCCGGCGCAGCGTCGCCGCGCCAGCCTGGTGTCAGGCCAGGCCGGCCTTGTCGAGCCCGTAGGCCTTGTCGGCGCTGCCGGGGACGCTCGTGAACGCGACGTTGATGCGGTTCCAGGCGTTGATCGTCGTCACCGCATAGGTGAGTTCGGTGAGCTCCTTCTCGGAGAACTGCTCGCGGACCAGCGCATAGATATCGTCCCCGACGCCGTGCGGCGGCAGCTGGGTCAACGCCTCGGTCCAGGCCAGCGCCGCACGCTCGCGGTCCGAGAACAGCGGGGACTCGCGCCAGACCGGCAGGTGATGAATGCGTAGCGGACGTTCGCCATGAATCATCGCCTGCTTGATATGCATGTCGACGCAGAAGGCGCAGCCGTTGATCTGCGAGGCACGGATCTCGACGAGGTGGCCGATGGATGCCTCGATGCTGCCCTGCGCTATCGCCATGCTGATGGCGACGAGCTTCTTGAACAACTCGGGTGATTGCTGCTGATAGTCGATTCGTTGGGTCATGGGGGAGTCCTCGCTGGGCATGTGGCCATTCCTCAGATCAGCTGAGGTACCTGCTCGCGCTCGATGGCGTGACGGTGCCCAGCCTAGGTTCGGGACAATGTCTGCGGTAGGCCCGTCGGCGGGCTCGCGGTGTTGCCCGCCAGGAACCAATCCGCCGACGGTGTCACGGGCGCCGCCACCGAAACGTCTATGAGGTAGGAGCCCGGCCGATGCCGGTGTTGGATGCGCCTGGCGGTAGCCGAGCGCGACGCCCCTGACCTTCCCGGACACGACAAATGACACCCGATTCACAAGATCGACCCCATTGCGCCAATACCGACGCCCTCGCGTCGAGCTTTTCGGCGAGCTGCGCCGGCGTGCTCGCATTCATCGCCGTGGCGACCGAGGGCAGTTTCGCCCGCGCCGGCGACCGCCTCGGCATCGGCCGCTCCGCAGTCAGCCGCAGCGTGCAGAAGCTCGAGGCCCAGCTGGGCACCCGGCTGTTCCTGCGCACCACCCGAAGCACCACGCTGACCGGCGAGGGCGAGCTGTTCTACCGGAACTGCCATTCGGGCGTGCAGCGGATCGTGCAGGCACTGGAAGACATGCACGACCTGCGCGAAGGCCCGCCGCGCGGGCAGCTGCGGATCAGCGCCACGACAGGCTTCGGGCGCCGCATCGTGGCGCCGTTGCTCAACGGCTTTCGCGCGCGCTACCCGGAGATCGCCGTCGACCTGCGGCTGGACGACCGCGCCACGGACTTCAGCGCGGACCGGATCGACGTGGCCTTTCGCGACGGACGCCTGGACGACAGCCGGGTGATCGCCAAACAGCTGATCCCGATGCCGATGCTGCTCTGCGCGTCGCCGGCGTACCGGCGCACGCACGGGCTGCCGCGGCAGGTGGAGGATCTGGCCGGCCACGGCTGTGTCAATTTCCGTACGGCGTCGGGCAGGATCTTCGAATGGGAGTTCAAGGTCGGCGGCCGGGTGCTGAAGCACCTGCCGTCATCCAGTTGCACGTTCAATGACGACGAGCTGGTGCTGCAGGCCGTGCTCGACGGCCAGGGCATCGCGCAGATGGCGGGCTACCAGGTCAGCGCGCATCTGCGCGCCGGCCGGCTGGTGGAGTGCCTGGCACAGTACGCGCCGGACGATCGCGGGCACTACCTCTGCTATCTCAGCCGGCAGCAGCTGCCGGCACGGATCCGCGTGTTCATCGACTACATGACCGGTGCCGTGCGCGCCCTGGATCTGCAGTGCGCGACCGGGCTCGCCCCCATGACGACGACGCTCCCGCGCGGGATGAGGGAGGTCATCGCTGCAGGCATCGGTTGACCCCGCCTGCGGCGTGCCGATTGGTGCGCAGCAGGCAACACCGTGAGCCCGCCGACGGTCCTACCGGCTGCCGCTGACCGCGCCTAGCATGAATCCATCACGCGCCCCTGGCGCCAACCCAGAGCGGAGGTTTCCCATGAAAATCGTCGTCATCGGTGGTACCGGCCTCATCGGCAGCAAAGTCGTCGAGCGCCTGCGCAAGCACGGCCACGAGGCGGTTGCCGCGGCGCCTTCCTCGGGCGTCAACGCCCTCACCGGCGAAGGCCTGGACGCGGCGATGGCGGGCACGGACGTGGTGGTGGATCTGGCCAACTCGCCTTCGTTCGAAGACAAGCCCGTGCTGGACTTCTTCGAGACGTCGGGACGCAACCTGGCCGCCGCGGAGAAGAAGGCCGGCGTGAGGTATCACGTCGCGCTGTCGGTGGTCGGCACCGGACGCCCGGCGTTTGCGGCGAGCGGCTATATCCGCGCCAAAATGGCCCAGGAAAACCTGATACGCGCCGCCGGCATTCCGTACACCATCATCCACTCCACCCAGTTCTTCGAGTTCCTCAGCGGCATCGCCGGCGATGGCGGCCAGGGGCAGGAGCTGCGCCTGTCTAGCGGGCTGATGCAGCCGATCGCCTCGGACGATGTCGCCGATGCGGTCACCGACTACACGTTGGGTGCAGCGGTCAACGGCACCGTGGAAATCGCCGGCCCCGAGAAGGCGCCGCTGGCGCAATGGGTGCAGCGCTTCCTCACCACCATCGGCGACCCGCGCAAGGTCGTCGCGGATCCGACGGCGCCCTACTTCGGCGCCGTGCTGGAACCGGATACCCTGCTGCTGCCGGGCGACGGCGCGCGGCTGGGCGCGCAGGATTTCCGGGCCTGGTTCGCCCGCTCGGCATTCGCCAGCCGCGGAGTGGCGGCGTAAAGCCCTGCCACCTGCCCCGTGACTGTCTGCCGGCCGCATGCATCGTGCACGCAGGGGTCGCTGCGCTGTACGAAACGGCAAGGATCAGTCGCGACACGTACACGTCGGCTCGCCCGGTCCGCCATGCCGCAAGCACCAAGCCGACGCTGCTCCCCGCCTGAGGGCGCCGCGGACGTTCACTGCCGAAACAGCCCGAGCCCGCCATGACCGATCTGCACCCCCCACCCGTCTCTCTGCTCGACAAGCATTACGGGGCAGATTTCCTGCCGCTCTACACGGCAACCGTGCGCGTCAGCGGCGGTGAGTCCATGCATGGTCGCGCCTCCGGCGTGGCCCGTTCCGACGATGGCGCCCTCGACCTGCGGCTGCGATTGCCCGAGCAGATGGGCGGCCCCGGCGGCGGCACCAATCCGGAGCAGCTGTTCGCCGCCGGCTATGCCGCCTGCTTCCATGGCGCGCTGAGCCTGCTCGCAGCGCGGGCGAACGTGGCGATCTGCGATGCCGAGGTGGTCGCCTCAGTCACCTTCGGCCGCGATCCGGTCGACGGCCTGTTCATGCTCGCCGCGGATATCCGCATCCGCCTACCGTCCGTCGATCGCGCGATCGCCGAGGAGCTGGTGCGCAACACCGAGCGCATCTGCCCCTACGCCAAGATGGCCAGAGTCGGGATCGACTGCGTGGTTCTGCTCGACCCGTAAGCCGCACCGGTCTTCAGGAATACCGAGCGGCCATCGGGAAGGCTTCGACTGAGGTAGCCGGACTGTTCCAGCCAGCCTCTTGTTCGCTACGCCAACCGATTCAATGCTGCGCCGGCTGCTCCCGCTCCGCATCCACCGCGCGTTTGACAGCGGCCACGAACTTGCGCCGCGCGGCGACCAGTGCGTCGGATGTCGCATGCGGCCAGGCGCCCACCTGGGCGATCACCAGCTGGCGCGCCGGATCGACGTAGACCATCTGGCCGAAGATGCCGATGGCGGCATAGCTGCCGTCGCTATCCGTCCACCACAGATAGCCGTAGCCGCGGTCAGGCTCGTCGACTTTTTCCTGGCGGTGCACTGCACCTTGCAGCCACGCCGCGGCAATCACCGGCTTGCCCGCGATGCGGCCGCCGTCGAGCATGAACTGCCCCAGCCGCGCGTAGTCGCCCAACGTGGCCGACAGGCCGCTGCCGCCGGTGTCTCTGCCATCGCATTCGTCCCTGATCCAGTACGCATCGGCGGCCATGCCATAAGGCTTCCAGATGGTCTGCGAAAGATAAGCAGCCAGCGAACGATGCGTGGCCCGCTGCACCAGGATGCCGAGCAGATCGGTTTCGGCGGTGTTGTAGTTCCAGTGCGTGCCGGCGGGCCATTGCCGCTGCTGTTTGCGCAGGTACGACAGCACGTGCGCCTGGCCGTCGACGCAGGCGCCGAGATACATCTGCGCCACATCCGACTTGGCGTCGGCATAGTCCTCGTTCCAGTGCACGCCCGAGGTCATCGTCAGCAGCTGCTGCACGGTGACCTTGGCGTAGGCGCTGTCGCGCAGCTCGGGGATGTAGGTGCCCAGCGTGTCGTCCATGCCGTGGATGTCGCCCCGCTGCAGCGCGATCCCCAGCAAGGTGGAGGTGACCGACTTGGCCACCGAAAACGACTCCCAGCGCTGCTGCGGCCCGAACCCCGGCGCATAGCGCTGCAGGCGGATGCGGCCGTGCTGCAGCACCATCACGCCGGCGAGGTGATGCCGGTCCATGTAACCCGTCAACCATGTTGACGTGTCCTGCCCCGGCAGCGCCAACGGCTTGCCCAGCGGCAGCTGGTGCACATGCGCGCCGTGCTCGGCACGATCGCTGGGAAACAGCTCGTACATCCGCCGGAACTGCGCCTCGCGCTGCGCCTGCGGCCAGAACAGCACCGCCTCGCGTCGCTGACCGATAGTCTGGGCGGGCTGCTCGCCAACCGCCGGCAGCGGGACGGTCAGGCAGAGTGCGGAAACCAGCAGGCAGGAGCGGATCTTTGGACCCATGGCGGTGGGTGTCGGGTAGTTGCGGAATCGACATGTTACCGGCCCGCGCCTGCGTTGATCGCTGGCGGCAAACCGAGGCGCAACTCAGGCCGGAATACAGCCGATAGCGAAACCCCTGCCTTCACCCGCTCGGATAGTCCGGCGCCCGCCGGCGTGCATCGGCCGGACGTCCGCCGACCTGTCCGCGGACGCTGGCGCATATACGCTGCCCGTCATCGAGCTCTTGAATCGACTGGCCTCAGCCGCGAATCCCTCGCTGGCACATAACTTGCTGAAGCCGGATACAACGGCGCCGTGTTCGCTTGCTTGCATCGGCTGCCGTCACTCCCGCTTTCGCCGGGTTCGCCCGGTACAGCGGATCACCAGATATCCGTACCAGGAGAGTTTCGTTGGCCATGTTCCGCACCTATCTTCTTTTCCTGCTGGCCGTGGTCGTGGGAACGGCCTCCACCAGTGCCTCTTCAGCCACGGCACCCGCGGCTGCAGCCAGCGTGGCGACCGCACCGGCTCAGGCCAAATCGCCCCTGATGTCGCGTGACGAGGTCGTCCGCATCCTCGCAAACAATCGCAAGATCGTCTCACCCCATGGCATCGAGGAGATGGTCAAGGTCCGTATCGGGGGCGTCGACCAATGGCTGTCGATTCGCGGCAATGATCGGCGCAACCCGATCCTGTTGTTCCTGCACGGGGGCCCGGCTTCCCCGGCCATGCCGGAGGCCTATACGTTCCAGACGCCCTGGGAGGATTACTTCACCGTGGTGCAGTGGGACCAGCGCGGCGCCGGCAAGACCTATGCGGCCAACTCGGAGCAGGCGATGGCACCGGGCATGACCGTCGACGGCATGACGAACGATGCCGCAGAAGTGGTGCAGTACCTGCGCCAGCGCTATGGCAAGCGGAAAATATTCCTGCTGGGACATTCCTGGGGCACCGTGCTGGGCGTGCATCTGGCCCAGCTGCATCCGGACTGGTTCTACGCGTATATCTCGGTGGGCCAGGTCGTCAATGGACGCCACAACGAAGAGGCCGGTTACGCCTTTGCCCTCCGCCAGGCGATCGCGCAAGGCAACGCACAGGCGGTGCGCGAACTGAAAGCCATGGCGCCCTACCCGGGTCCGAAGCTGACCCTCGATAACATCGGCACGCGCAGCAAATGGGAGATGTACTACGGCGGCCTCGCCTATGGCCGTCAGGATTACCAGTTCGAAGACGATGCCGAATCGCTGTCGCCCGACTACAGCAAGGCAGACCTCGCCGCGATCGGCAAGGGCAGCCTGTTTTCGCTGAATCACCTGCTGCAACCGCTGCTGGCTGTCGACTTCGACCACACCACGCATTTCGACTGCCCGGTGATCGTGTTCGTGGGCCAGCACGACTACACCACGGCGCACGAGCTGACCGAAAAGTGGTTCGGCGACATACATGCGCCGTCGAAGCGACTGGTGATGTTTGCCGACTCGGCCCACATGATCATGCAAGAACAGCCGGGCCGGTTCCTGATGCATCTGGTGACCGACGCGTTGCCGTTGGCACAGAAAGCAGACGACGCAGCGCCTGCGGAAGTCACGCGCGATCGATAACGCGGCACGGCGGCATCGGGATGTCCACGACCATCCCGATGCCGGAATCCGCTTTCCGCATGTCCGCCATCGGCCGAGGGCGAATGTTGCGGCCGGAGCACCCGTCGGGCACGCAGGGAATGTCTGCTCGATGGCGCGAGGTGCCGGCGATGTAGATTCGGCGAGGATCAGTCGTCTGCGGGCATCGTCATCCAGTCGCCCTCACCGCCGATCGGGGCGCCTGGCGGCACGTCCACAGTTCTCGGGCGCTTGGCCAACAGCTGGTCGAGCTGCTGCGGATCGAGCAGCTGGCGCGACAGGCTGGCGCCCCAGGCGCGATCGGCGGCGCTGCCCTGGCGCCGCCCGAGAGCGAGGGCCGTCTCGTGCACACGCTGGTCCAGCATGGCGGCCACGCCCGGTGTGGTCTTGGGGTTGTGCGCCACCTGGGCCAGGGTGATCAGGGTGCGGTAGGCGATCCGTCGCGTCAGCGCATCGGTGCGCTCGGGAAGCGTTGCCGCCAGCAGGCGGTCAAGCAGTTCGTCGACGCCGAGCGCTCCTGGATCGGCGGCATGCTGGGCATCCAGCCGCGCCAGCCGCGGGGGCGCCAGCAAGGTATTCAGGGTCAGCTCCGCGGCGCTGTCGGCAGCCACCTGCGGATCGAAGACGCTGCCGTCGGATCCGGCGAACAATTCGATCCGATACTGCCGGTTGGGGCTGCCGTTGCGCGCCGCCGACAGCAGCGGCAACAGCGACGCGGGCACGCGCAACTGCTCGGGCGACAAGGTACCCAGCACGGCATCGAGTGCGGCGCGCTGAGCGTGTGGCGGTACCGGCGCCGACGATTCGCGGCCGCCACCGTTGACGGCATAGCTCAGATCCACCCCACCGATGGCCTTGGCCGCGGCAACCATCTGGTAGCGGTGCAGCAGCCAAATCGGCACGAAGCGCCGGGGTAGATCGGCCATCGGTTCGCCAGGCGCCAGCGCGGCCAGGCCGAAGTGGTCGATCGCGGCGCGACGCACACCCATCAGCCGCACCAGTTCGGTCGTCGGGTCGGCGCCGTCATCCCACAGCGATGCCCAGGGTTGCGCGGTATCGTCGGCGCGGGCGTTTTCGTCCGACACGTAGCGCAATCCCGACGCCATCACGGCGCTGGCCGTGGCTTCGGCAGCCGCTTGCGGATCCTGGCCCGGTGCCGGTTCGCCGTAGAGCCAGTGCACCGTGGCCATGTCCCAGCGGCCGATGCCGGTCGCGTAGGCGCCAGTGAGGTCGGGACGGCCATCGACCAGTCTTATCCGTGGCGGCGGATAATCCATTACCGAGGCACGCCCCTGGGTACTGGCGGCAAAGTTGTGCGCGAAGCCCAGCGCATGCCCCACCTCGTGCGCGCCGAGCTGGCGCAAGCGCTCCAATGCCACCTGCACGGGATCGTTGGGGCCGCCTTTACCGACCTTGTCGGCACCTACCAGCCCCTCGAAAATCTGGATGTCCTGGCGCACCCGCAGCGATCCGATCACCACCATGCCCTTGACGATCTCGCCGGTACGCGGATCGACGATTTCCTGCCCGTACGACCAGCCACGGGTGGCGCGATCCACCCAGTTGACGACGTTGTAGCGCACGTCCATCGGGTCGACACCGGCGGGCAGCAGCTTCACCTGGAAGGCGTCGACGTAGCCTGCCGCATCGAACGCCTTGCCCCACCAGCCGATGCCCTCGATCAGCGCGGAACGGATCGGCTCGGGCGCGTTGCTGTCGACGTAGAAAACGATAGGCTTGCGCACCCTCGAGCGGGCAGCGCCGGGGTCGATCTTCTCCAGTCGGAAGCGATTCGCATAGTCGCGCACCACGTCGCTGCCCAGCGGCTGGCCGAAATCCACCACCTGGGTGGCGAAGCCGCCGATGCGCGGATCGAAGCGGCGCGGATGGAAGCCCGGCCCCGGCAGACGAACGAAACTGTGATGCACGGTGAAACTGACCTGCTGCACGCCCGGCGCGATGTTGGCGACCTCGGCACCCGGCGACGTCGAGGCGTAGGTCTGCACGGCGTCGATTTCCAGATTGTCCGGAAACAGCTTCACCGACGCCGGATCGGCGGCGCTCAACTTCGCGTCGAGCGTGAATCCGTTGCCCTTGCCTGCGCCCAGCGCGCCGCCCACCCCGAAAGTGTCCTCGCGCTGATCCAGCGATTTGGCGATACCCAGCGTATCGGTGGTAAGAAAGCCGGACAGGTCCACCACCATCCGGCCATCGGGCATGGTGCCAGCGATGTCGCCCATCCATACAATCGACGTCACGAAGTCCGGGCTCGCCGCGTCGCCGGCACGGGCGGAGCGGAAGCGCGGATTCTCGAACACGGCGGCAATCTTCTTGCCGTAGCGCCTGAACGCGATCACCTGCGTCGTGCCGACCCTGCCGCGGTCGAGAAACGTGGGTGCGGCGCCGAGCCCGGTGCGCAATGCCGTGGCGTAGAGAAAACGCGCCGAAACACCGTCGGCCTGCGCGGCCGGCAAGGTGACGAGGATGCGCCCATCGTGCTGGTCCACGTGCACCGGCAGAAGACCGTCCATCGCCGCCGTGTGCTGAAAGACTTTTGCCGCCGTCTCCGCGGGACCGGCCGTGTTTTTCTGTGCGGCGTACAGTTGGGGCGTGCCGCCAAGCAGTGCGATGGCCAGCAGCGATGCGGCCAAGGACTTGCCGAAAAATCCATACATGGGTGAGCCTCTAGCGGTTAAGGCAAAACGCGGAAACCGTCGAAAGAGAGCAGGCAGCAAAAACCGGCTACCGCATAGCCTTCGTCGCAGTGATTACAAAAGACTTCGGTGCGCACGGGGGATGCGGGCGATCGACGGCCCGTCCAGCGGCGCATATTCCCCGTCCCTTTCTAGCAAATATCTCGGGGTGACGCATCTGGAAGATTGGCCAAGGCCAAGCACATGCGCGGCGGGCACAGTTGCAGTTTGCAACTCGAGGGGCGAGTGAGTGAGTTTGGGATCGTCGCTTTCGCAAGGAACCGGCGTTTCGACGTGCCATTGAATTGCCGCAACGGACTCAGTCCTGTCGATGTTTTTTCCGCCGACTCCGATGGAACCGTCCGGGTTACAGACTGAACGCTGTTTCGGCCTGCTTGTACCCCGTTCCTTCTTCACCCGAAAGTCACGCGGGCTTTCACGCCATCGTCCTGAATGTGGTGCTCCCATAGTGGGTGTACGAGTCGGCGCCGAGTGTCATCCGCAGACTCGTACTTCGGATCGTCGCCTGCGCAAGCTGGCCTCACTGATTCGTTTCATCACCCAAGGAGTTCCCCATGATCAAGCGCTTGCTTCCCCTGTTGATTGGACTGTCGGTTTGCGGCGCCGCCCTCGCACAGGACACGCCCGCCACCGCCCGGTCGTCGGGCGGTACCGTTACCATGCATCACACCACCACGACGGTGACCACATGGTCGGTCCGGCCGCCTACCGGCGGATCGACCGAGGAAGCCGTCAAAACCGCGATCGCCAACGCCGGCTACAAGGAAGTGAAGGGTCTGAAATTCAAGGACGGCGTATGGCGCAGCAAGGCTCGCGGCGGCAACAAGAAGTGGGTCGAACTCGCGGTCGGGCCGGTCAACGGCAAGGTGTATGCGGCCGATGCGCCGTCCAAACTCAACAAGGAAGAAATCAGCGCCAAGCTGGTGACGGCTGGCTACCAGAACGTCAAGGACGTGAAGTTCGATGACGGCCTGTGGGCCGCCGAAGCCAGGACTGCCCATGGCGACGAGGTCGACCTGCTGGTCGATCCGGACGATGGCAGCGTAGTGGCCAAGTCGCGCGATTGATTCGGCGCGTCTGCGATGGTCACAGAAGCCCGGGCAAACCGCTTTTGTGTAGGAGCCCGCTGGCGGGCGATGCCGTTGCTCTGATGTTGGGTACAAAGCAACAGCATCGCCCGCCAGCGGGCTCCTACACCTGCGGAACACAATCGCCGCCACCTCGGTTTCCGACCGGCACGCAGCTAAGTTCGGTTCGCTATGACTCTGACCACTCAAGACCCGGTCATCTTCAACGCAGCCTCGGGCAAGCGTTCGCCCTTAATCTCGATCTTCGACGCTGGCGTTCATTTGAACCTGCTCATGTCGTCCGGTGGACCGATGACGGGTCGGTCTACTGATCAGGTCGTTGCGGCGCATTCCATGGCGGGCTAACGTCACTACCCTCCGTGTATTGAACGATAGGGAATGGCCATGAGCACCGTTCTGGTAACCGGCGGATCAGGCTTCATCGGCGGTCATGCCATCCTGCAGCTTCTGGCTGCGGGCCACCAGGTGCGTACCACGGTGCGCAGTCTGAAGCGCGAAGGCGACGTACGCGCGATGCTGAAGCAAGGCGGCGCCGAGCCGGGCGATCGCCTGTCGTTTGTGGTCGCCGATCTCGAAAGCGACGCCGGATGGCCGCAAGCCGCCGCCGGCTGCGATTACGTGCTGCACATCGCGTCGCCTTTTCCTCCCACCCTCCCCAAACACGAGGACGAGCTGATCGTGCCGGCGCGCGAAGGTGCGCTGCGGGTCTTGCGCGCCGCGCGCGATGCCGGCGTCGGGCGCGTGGTGCTGACTTCCTCGTTCGCGGCGATCGGCTATGGGCAGAAAGTGCAGCCGGCACCGTTCAACGAAACCAACTGGACCGATCCCGCGGGCGAGGACGTGCAGCCCTACGCGAAATCGAAGACCCTGGCCGAGCGCGCAGCCTGGGATTTCATCGCCCGCGAAGGCCGCACCCTCGAACTTTCCGTGGTCAATCCGGTAGGCGTGTTCGGCCCCGTGCTGGGGCCGGACTACTCGACTTCGATTCTGCTGGTGCAGCGGCTGATGGACGGCGCCATGCCCGGTTGCCCGCAGCTCAGCTTCGGTGCCGTCGATGTGCGCGACGTCGCCGACCTGCATATCCGCGCCATGACTCATCCCGCCGCGAAAGGCGAGCGATTCCTCGCCGTGGCCGGCGATTTCCTCTCGATACGCGATATCGCCAAGATATTGAAGAACCGCATGGGCGCATCGGCCAGACGGGTACCGACCCGGCAGTTGCCGAACTGGCTCGTGCGGCTCGCCGCGCTGCGCGACCCGGCGGTCAAGCAGATCCTGCCCGAACTCGGCAAGCCGAAGAACGCCACCAGCGAAAAAGCCCGACGCGTGCTCGGCTGGGCGCCGCGTTCGAGCGAGGAAGCCATCGTCGCCACCGCTGAAAGCCTGTTGGGGCTCGGGCTTCTGAAGGAAAGCGCAAATGGATCGAAGGGCAACGGGTAAACGGAGCCGAGGCAGCCAAGGGACTTAATGACCGCCGTCCCTTTGCTCCGCGGCAGGAATCATCCCGATGGTGCTCATCCATGTTTCGGCCAGGGCTGGCCAGCGTGTGATCGGATTCGACGTCGGCCTCAGCCCGAACGCATGTCCGCCGTGTGCATACAGGTGCATCTCCACCGGCACGCCGGCCTTCTTCAGCGCAGTGAAATAAACCAGGGATTGCTGGACGCCGTCCACGTTGTCGTCTTCTGCCTGCACCAGAAACGTGGGGGGTGTTTCACGGGAGACAGGGACATTCGGGTTCAACTTGCTGTCGTGGTCGACTGCGAGATGCCCCGGATAGATGGGCATCGCGAAATCCGGGCGGGCACTTTCCTTGTCGGCCGCGTCGACGGGTGCATACAGGCGCCGATTGAAGTTCGTGCTGATCTCCGCCGCCAGATAACCACCTGCCGAAAACCCGATGACACCCACCTTGTGCGGATCGATGTGCCATTCCGCGGCGTGATGGCGCACCAGCCGCAGGGTTCTCTGGGCGTCCTGCAACGAAGGCACCGATAGCTGGTAATTGTGCGGACGGCAATCGCACTGCCAGACATAGGGCACACCCGGAACGCGATACTTCAGCAGGACGCAAGTGATGCCCCTGGACGTCAGCCAGTCACAGATTTCGGTGCCTTCGAGGTCGATGGCCAGGATCTGAAAACCCCCGCCCGGAATCACAACAACAGCGGCCCCTGTATTTTTTCCCGTGGGCGCATACACCGTCATCGTCGGCCGGGTCACATTGGTCACTGCAGTCACCGGCTTGCCGGCCAACAACTTGTCGCTCACCGTCGCGGTTTCCGGACCGGGAACTTGTTGCGTACCCGGCGCCGCTCCCGGCCAGATCGGTATTTGTGTATGCCCGGCAGCCGGCTGCCAGACCATCGTCTTGGCAAATGCGCCACCGCATGCAATCAGCAGACACATGGCAACGGCCCATGGCCTCATGATGCTCCTCCGTTTTGGCGCACGCCAAGATTGTGTGATCAAGGCGGCTCATCGGGCCCGGCCTGTCTTCCCGATGTTGCACGCTGGATCGGGCCTGCAGCGGCCGCTTCCATGGATTTCCTCGGGCAAGCCCGTCAATGTCATCATCATCGGAGCCATGACGATCCCGACAAGCCACTTGAGAACTGCGGAGATTCCCGTGAACGCAACGATGGATTTCACCGACTACGAAATCGGCTACCACATCCCCGCCCTGCCGGGCATGGACGAGGCGGATATCCAGACGCCGTGCCTGGTCCTCGACCTCGACGCGCTGGAACGCAACATCGTGAAGATGGGCAACTACGCGCATGAGCACGGCGTGCGCCACCGCAGCCACGGCAAGATGCACAAGTCGGTCGATGTGCAGAAGCTGCAGGAAAGCCTGGGCGGTGCGGTCGGCGTCTGCTGCCAGAAGGTTTCCGAAGCCGAGGCCTTCGCACGTGGTGGCATCAAGGACATCCTCGTGTCGAACCAGGTGCGCGACCCGGACAAGATCGACCGGCTCGCGCGCCTGCCGGGATACGGCGCGCGCATCATCGTCTGCGTCGACGACGTGGCGAACGTGGCCGAACTTTCGGCCGCGGCGCAAAAGCACGGCACAACCATCGAGTGCCTCGTCGAGATCGACTGCGGCGCGGGCCGCTGCGGCGTCGCCACCACCAGCGAAGCGGTCGGGATCGCCAAAGCCATCCATGCCGCGCCAGCCCTGACATTCACCGGCATCCAGGCGTACCAGGGCGCCATGCAACATCTGGAAAGCTACGCGGACCGCAAAGCCAAGCTCGACCACGCCATTGCATTGGTGAAGACCATGGTCGAGGGCCTGCAAGCGGCCGGGCTGACCCCCGAGCTCGTCTCGGGAGGCGGCACGGGCTCGTATTGCTTCGAGTCCAATTCAGGCATCTACAACGAACTGCAATGCGGCAGCTACGCCTTCATGGATGCGGACTACGGGCGCATCAGGGACAAGGACGGCCATCGCATCGACCATGGCGAATGGGAAAACGCACTATTCATCCTGACCTCGGTGATGAGCCACGCAAAACCCGGCCACGCGGTCTGCGACGCAGGCCTCAAGGTGCAGTCGCTAGACAGCGGCCTGCCCGTCATCCACGGCCGCGACGACGTGGAATACATCAGCGCCTCGGACGAACACGGCGTGATCGAGGACATGCGCGGCGTCTTGCGCATCAACGAAAAGCTGAAGCTCGTGCCCGGACATTGCGACCCGACCTGCAACCTGCACGACTGGTACGTCGGCGTGCGCAACGGCAAGGTCGAGGTGGTCTGGCCGGTGTCGGCGCGTGGGAAGTGCTATTGACGCGTGTCGTTGCCGGAGCACATCGCGATAACGCGCCACGTGTCAAGTCGCCATGCAATTCCGTTTCCTTTCGTGGCAGGTAGACCGCATGAATATTCGTTCACGCCGTGCCTTGGCGAGTCGCGTGCTCGTTTCGCTGCTGCTCCTCGCACCGGTCGCCGCCATCGCCCAGGCCGCGACCGGGGTTGGATTCCAGGCGATCGCGATTCACGACCCCGTCAACGCAGGCACGACGCCCGGCTACGTGTTCTATCCGTCCGCGCAAGCTTCGAAGATCACCTGGCACGGACCTTACGAATTGCATGCCACAGCCGACGCACCGCCGATCCCCGGCGCCAAGCCGCTGGTGGTGATCTCGCACGGCCACGGCGGGTCGGACCTCGGCCATCACGATCTCGCGGTTTACCTGGCGAGCCACGGCTTCATGGTGGCGACGCTGGAACACCCCAAGGACAATTTCCACGACACGAGCGGCGTCGGCACCGCCGCCGTACTGGACGGCCGGCCGATCCAGGTGAAGGCGGCCATCAACGAGCTGTTGAACGATCCGCGCTGGAAGACGCTGATCGATCCGAACCGGATCGGCGTCGCCGGCTTTTCCGCCGGCGGCTACGCGGCGCTGGTGGTTGTCGGTGCGGTACCACATTTCAATCTCTTCACAGGCTATTGCAAACGACATCCCCAAGACCCGGACTGCGGGCTGCTGCAGAAGCTCCAATCCGAAGGGACCGCGACAGCGGCCCTCGCCGCACTGCAGGCAAGCGTCGACCGCTGGGGCAAGCCCGATGATCCACGCGTGAAAGCCGCCTTCGTCATGGCGCCGCTGAGCCTGGTTTTCGACAAGGTCAGTCTTTCCCGCGTCGATCGCCCGGTGTTTCTCTATTACGGTCAGGACGATCGAGTGCTGCTGCCACAGGAAAACGTTCTGCACATCGCTCCCCTGATCAAGACGCTCGCCGGCATCGAGAGGATTCCCAAGGCGGGGCATTACGTGTTTCTCTCGCCCTGCTCGTCCCAACTCAGCAGGGTCGCACCGGACATTTGCAAGGATCCGCCGGGCGTCGATCGCGTCACGGCGCACCGGAAGATCAACGCCGACGCACTGGCGTTCTTCCGCAAGACGCTGGGCGTCGCTGCACACTGAGCGTGCGTGCTCGTCGACCGTCATCGAGGCCGCAAGGCGGCGCACGGCCAGGACCGGGCGGTCGTCACCTCTGTCGGGTCGCCGGGTAGCGGACGTCGAAAGCTCATGCCAACGGCATATCAAACGCTCCTCGTCGCCACGACCGGCGGCACGGCGGCGGCGCGCAGCGCCGGCCCCAGCACGGCGAGCTGGCCGATCAACCACAGCGCGATCGCGCCGATCGGGAAATAGATCGCCGGCAGTCGCGGCAATTCATAATGCAGCATCAGGAGCAGGTTGATGCCGTAGGCCAGCACTATGCCGAGCGCGATGCCGATCGTGGCCAGCAGGAAGTTCTCGGTCTGGAAGTAATGCAGGATGTTGCCGCGGGTGGCACCGAGTGCGCGGCGCACGCCGATGGTACGGCGGCGCTGCCCCACCCAGAAGCTGGCCAGTCCGGCAATACCCAGCGCGGTGACGATCAGCAGCGCCGCGATAACTCCAACCAGCATGCCGGCCATGGCCCGGTCGCCCTGGAAATACTCATGGCGTAGTTCGTCATAGGTGCGCTGCTCCAGCACGATGCGACTGGGATCGAGGCGCTTGAGCGCAGCCATAGCGGTTTTCAGCACCTGCTCGCGATCCCCCGGGGCGGTGCGGATCACGTAGCTTCCGCCCTCCGTCGCGGTCAGGCGTATCGGAAACACGACGCTGTACTGGGCACCCATCTGCAAATTGTCCGGCCGTGCCAGTGGTGCGCTCACGCCGACCACCTGCAACGGTATGTCGTCGCCAACGTAGATCGTCTTCCCCAGCGCACTCTGGCCTGGCCACAGGCGCTCGGCGACCGCCTGGGCGACGATCACGCTGTGCGGCAGATTTTTCATATCGCCGCTGTGCAGCGCAGGCATTACGGCTTTCAGATCGAGCAGCTCATCGGGCTGAAAATCGCGCCCCGAAATCAGCCGTACACCCAGCGTCGCCAGCAGGTTCTGGCCGTAGTAGCTCGCCGCCTCGAGCGAGTTCTGCCGCTGATGAGGGCGCAGCTTGAGGCCGCTGGTAGACATGTCGTAACCACTGAGCGGTAGCTGGTTTGCCAGGGCCACCGCCTGCGCCCCGGCGACCTGCCGCAATGTCGTCAGATCGGTTTGCGCTTGCGCGTAGGCATCCGGTCGATCGCCGATGTACGCAAACTTGATCTGCAGCAGCTCGTGCTCGGCGATGCCGCTGGGAATGTCCATCTGCTGCAGGCGTTGATGGATCAGAAACACCGCGTTGCACACGATGGCGCAGGTCAGCGCAATCTGCAGGATCAACAGCGATGCGGTGATCTTGTGCCGGCGCAGGGTGGCGAGAATCGGTCGGATATCCATGTCAATGGCTCTTCAGTTGCAGGCCGGGAGTGATGTGGCTGGCGCGCCAGGCCGGCAGCGCGCCTGCCAGCAGACTGGCAACCACCGCCAGCACGAGCGTCATCACCAGCATCGCGCCATCCAGATGCGCCAGCGGCGCGTAATCCGCCGGCTGTCGTCGCACCAGCCACAGCCCGAGGTACGCCAGGAGCAGGCCGCCAAGGCCACCCGCAAGCCCGATCACGCCGGACTCCACCAGCAACTGCATGAACAGCGCACGCCGCGATGTGCCTAGTGCACGGCGCACACCCAGTTCGGCGGAGCGGCGCAGGAACTTGGCCAGCATCAGGCCTATCGTATTGACCAGACACACAAGCAGGAAGCCCAGCGCCAGCCAGGTCTGCAACCGCACATCGCCGGGCACGACCTGCTCGTAGCCCAACCACTGCATCAGATTGCGCAGGCGTACGTTGGGCGGACGCAGAAAGCGGCCCAGCGACTTTTGCTCCTGCGAGTAATGGATCAAAAACTGCCGGTACGCGGCGGCCTGGGTCGGCGTGTCCAGCTGCACCCAGAACTGCAACCACACGCAAGGCGCTGTGGGAGTGGCGTCGGCACCGCCATTGCCCCAACAGTCGGCGCCGCCGAGATGCGCCAGATGCAGATCCTGCGAGGTGGACAACGGCAGGTAGACGCCTTCGTCCCTGCCGTAGCTCTTCACGTGGAGGTCATAGAAGTGAGGATTCGGCCGCCAGTCGCCCAGCACGCCGATGATACGCAGCGCATGACCCTCCACGCGCAGCATGCGTCCACTGCTGTCGCAACCACCGAACAGCTTGTCATTCAGCTTGCTGCTGATCACGACCACGGCTGCCCTGGCCGCGTCCTCGGGCGCGCCCCAGGCATGGCCGTACCGGAACGGCACGCCGAACATGGGAAAGAAATCGGCCGTGGTGTAGCGCGCGGTCTCGTAAAATGGATCAAGCGCGGACTGTGCCGGCTGGATGGCCACCGAAACGCCTGTCATCAGCGCCTGGCGATCTGCCCGCTTCGCCTGCAACAGGTTCGTGCCGTCGATCCAGGTGACCTGATCTAGCGGCTCGCCCTGGGGTTGGTAATCACCCATGTCGCGCGGATCGATCTGCGGCGCATACAACATGCTGCTTCTGTCCGGCAACGGATCGCCCGATAGCACATGCAGTACGGTCAGCGTGGTCATGCTGGCACCTATGCCCAGCGCGATCGCCAGCACTATCAGTGTTGTGAGCGCCTTGTTGCGCCGGAGGCTGCGCATGGCAAGGTCAAAGTAGTAGCCGAACATTCCTTTCCCCATTCATTCACACAAGCAGGAGCTTGATCCGCAGGCAACCAGCCGACAGCAGATTTGGGGTGAGTGGAGACGTCGGTGTGGTGAGTAGGAACTACTGCCCCATGCGAGCGAATATCGCTTCGCGATACCGTCGACTGAGCCGGAGAACGCGGCCGTTGTGTAGATGGATTTCGTAGTCGCCCTTGAAGAGGGGAGTGAGCGATCCGATAGAACCGAGGTTCACCGCTGTCGACTTGTGGATCCGCACGAAGCGCTGCTCCCCCAGCTGAGACAGCAGGTCCTGCAGTGTCCTGCGTAGCAGGTACGTGCGCGAAGCAGTATGCACGCGGACGTAGTTGTCGTCGGCTTGGAGCCATTCGACGGATGCCGCATCGATCAGTTGCAACCGTTCGCCGTCCGGCACGAGCAAGCGCTCGCAAGAAGGCGTCCGTGCTCGTCCAATCGCTACCGCTATCGCGCCGGACTCATGGGCATGCAGCCGTTCCCGGACGCGCTGCACGGTACGCGTGAAGCGATCCAGGTCGTAAGGCTTGAGCAGATAGTCGACCGCATTGAGATCGAACGCCTTCACCGCATGCTCGTCAAAGGCGGTCACGAACACGATCAGCGGCGCGCTCGCTGGCTCGAGCTGCGCTGCGACCTGGAGTCCCGACAAGGTCGGCATCTGGACATCGAGAAAGGCCACGTCCGGGCGGAGCCGTTCGATGCACTGCGCCGCGGACAATCCGTCCTCGGCCGATCCGACCGCGGTCATATCCGGTTGTTCGGCCACCCAGCGTTCGAGCTTCTCGCGGGCCGGTGCCTCGTCGTCGGCGATCACGGCGCGGATCATTGAATGGTGTCCATCAGCGGTATCAAGACGCGCGCGGCAACGCCGTCGCCCTCGTTGCGGACCAGCAGGGATGCCGTATGGCCATAGATGATGCCGAGCCGCTCCCGGCAGTTGCGAAATCCCACTCCGTCACGGTGCTGCGACGCGAGCATGGAGCCCGAGTTGCCAATGACGATTTCCAGTGAGCCACTTTCGCGCCGGACACTGACAATCATGAACACGTGCGCCGCCGTAGGCTCGACGCCGTGCTTGAACGCATTCTCAAGCAAGGGCTGCAGCAATAGCGCCGGAACGGGGATGTCGAGCAGAGCCTGATCGATCTGCCAGTCCAGCGTCACGCGATCCCGGAACCGCTCAAGCATGATGTTCGCATACAGCTCGAGCGTGCGCAGTTCTTCAGCGAGCGGCGTCATCTCATGCTCATTGGACCGAAGGCTGATACGCAGCAGATCTCCAAGCGCCGCCACCAAACGGTCGGCTCGCGCCACGTCCGTATGCATCAGGGCTGAGACAGTGTTGAGTGCGTTGAACAGGAAATGCGGCCGCAGTTGGCCTTGAAGCTGTGCAAGCTGCGCTTCGGCCAGCGCTTTCTGCGTTTGCAACAAACGGCGCCACTGGAGTTGCCACTGCCCATAGGAATCGATACCAAACAGGATCCCGAGCCACAGTCCCGCGAAATACGTCAGCTTGAGGCTCTCATACACAACGACGAAACCCCAGCCTGGGTGCTCGTAGGTGCGACCCACAGCGGCGTAGACGCCATGTCGTATCGTGTAAACCGCCGTAATCCAGGTGATGAAGACCAATGGCAACCAGCGCAGGTAGCTACCGAACCAGATCAAGAGCTTGTCCAGATACCGCGCATGGCGCCCGCGAACCCGGACGGCAAGCCACATCCATCCTGTCGAGACCAGAGCCGAACTCCCCTCCGACAGGACGGGCTCCCACCACCGCGTGAGCGGATCACGAAACTGATCCTCGAAGGAAACACCGATCATGAGCAGCCAGAATGCTGCCCACAACACCCACAACGTGGCCAAGGTCTTTTGAGGAAACGTCGCGCTGTAGTCGGTGTGGACACCTGCCGGCAGTGGGCGAGATAACGCGTTCATGGTGATCGAGTGTAGCCGCGCCTGCGGCGACGGACATTGTCTATGTGGCAAGCGGGACCTAAGAGGGGCAAGGCGGCCATGGTCAGGGCATTGAAAGTCGCTTTGTCGGCACCTTGATGGCGCAGTCTCCTTTTCCCTTTTCTAAGGATGGTCTGAATAAGTCCACTGCGGTCTGGAGAAGGGCGCCTCCTGTGGGAGCGACTTCAGTCGCGATCGCGTAGCAGTGCGCTGCGCCGCCTGATTGTGCATCGAGCCGCTGCAACGCCGGGATGCTGCAGGCCGCTGCCGCGGCCATCGCGACTGAAGTCGCTCCCACAATCTCGGCGACGAGCAGAAGCTTGTTCAGACGTTCCCTGAAGTTGGTGGCTGCTTTGGGGTCGCGGATAAAAACTGCATTTTTTGAAACTCACGCAGCACGCCACCCACCTCACCTGCGGTCGTAAACGCGTCAAGCCCGCCGCGCGGGCAAGAAGCGGCTGTTTCGCAGCAGTCCCGCCGAGACCAGCGACACCAGCACGCCGACCGGGAAGATCTCCGCGAACGCCATCGGCAGGCGGTACATCGGATTCGCATACTTGACCTTGAACGCCGCCATGTCGGCAGTCAGCTTCGCCAGCGCATCGGCGCTCGCGCCCTTCGCCTTCTCGCTCGCGATGATCGCGTTCGCATAGGAGGTGGCAAAATTCATGTGCGTCATCGCCTGCACTGCTTCCCACGCGATCACGTAGAAGATCCCGGCGATGAAGCTGACGCCCAGCCCGACCCCGAGCGCCGGCCAGAACCCGATCACCCCGCCCCGATCCACGTCGCGGTGCCGCTTGATCCCCACGAACACCGCGCTCAGTGCGATCAGCATGGTCGTGTAACCGATCACCATGCCGTATTTCATCGGCGGCATCCCGGAGAACGCGACGAAGGTGACGATCTCGAAACCGCCGACGACCAGGCCGGCGATCACGCCGTATTTCAGGATGGTGCGCAACATGGTGTGACTCCTCGAGCGGTGGATTGAGCCGGCATTGACCGCGATCCTGCCCCATCCGGCAATCGCCCGAACGGGTGATTTCGGCGTGTTCACCCCGAATAATCCGCTCTCAGGGCACGATCCCCAGCTCGCGCGCCCGGCGGATCGCCTCGGTGCGCCGCTTCGCGCCCAGCTTCCCGAACACTCGCGCCACGCGCGTCTTGACCGTGTTCGGCGAAACGTGGAGGTGCGCCGCGATCTCCTTGTTGGTCTGGCCGGCTGCCAGTTCGTGCAGCACCTCCAACTCCCGCCCGCTCAGGCCCAGTTCCGCCTGCGCCTTCGGATTGCCATCAAAGGCGGCCGGCGCCGGCGCGGCGAACACCCGCACGCCGAGGACGATGCCGAGCACCAGGAAGGCGGCCGCGACCAGGAACAGGTAGATGTCGCCCGAATGCATCCACGCCAGCCGTTGGTAGTCGAGCCACTGCAGGGCGAGCGTTCCCGCTGCCAGCAGCGCCCCGTAGCCGACCACCCGCTCCCACATCCCCGTCTCCGCTCGCCCTGTACGAGATCATCTTGGCGCTGGGACGGGGACGGCAAGAAAAGGGCCACTTGGTTCGACAACGGGCGGCCTCGGTCCAGCCGCGGTGCCAGGTTCACTTCCGAGATACGTATAACTGACCCCGATTCCACAGAAGCTGACCAGCTTCGTCAGTGAAACTGCGCTCGGCTGGGGGCCAGGCGGCCATCATCGTCATCGCGTTGCCCATTTCCGACATCGAGCCCGACCACCACCGTCAGTGGAACTGGCCAGGCTCGCAAGCAGCGGGAGTCGACCGGCCGACTTCGGCCACTTCCGGGCAGTCGCTGAGCGAGTTTCATAGGAAGAAAGCCGCCATGGCCGCACGGGTTAGGCTCCTGGCACGACTACGACTTGAGCTGTAGTCCGTTCGCGGCGCCCCATCCTCGCCGTCACGCCCCATGCGATCGTAGGGAGCAAGCCTAGATCTTCCCGGGAATACGTTGGGCTGGATCATAGAAGAACGTCTCTTCCGCGATGCGTTCACCGTCCCAGCGCTGGTACGCGAGTTCTTCCATGTGTGTGACCGTGCCGTCGGCCCAATCGAAGTGGAAAATCCAGCGAATGACCACGTTGTCTCCGTTGACGAAGACAGGACGTACACACTTCGACCAGACTGACTTTGCCCGAGCCATGACCTTGTGTTCGTTGGTCACATGCGCATCTCGTCCGATCCTCGGAGGCGACTGGTTCTCCTGCATCGTAGAGTTTGCGGTGTAGAACTCCTCGCAAGCTTCCGCGTGAGCGTTCTCTTCAACACGCGCGATGAATCGCTCAAGTGTTTCGGCTGTGGGCATTTGCTTCTTCCGCTTGAAGATTGAGGGACTGAGGCCTAACGAGGTTGCCATCCGTTGCCGGCGCAAACCCACCAACTTCAATGCATCCAAAACGACCACGTGCCATGCTTCAAAAAAACCGACCATGGACTACGGGCTTGCTCAGCGGCAACCGAAGTGGAGCAAGTGGGCTATTCCAGAGCGAGCGTAAACGCACTGGCCTATTGCTTTGACTGTGCTGGCTGCTCTGGCATTGGCGCGGCGTTAGGTAGAGTGTCTAGCGGCCAATTCCGGACTTGCTGCCACGTCTGTTCTGCATCGGGCGGCAGCTTGTCCATATGCTTCAGAAATAGAGCAATCGTCCATATCTGCTGGTCTCTGAGTGAGTAACCGAACGATGGCATACCTGTCAGACGGATCCCGTGCTTGATCTTCCAGAAAGAGACGCCCTCGGGATCATCCTCCACGCCATCGGTCGCGAATTGTGGCGGCTTTTGATAAAGACCTTTCGCTAGCGGCGATGGCGATGCCGCGCCCTGCGCTGAACCATGGCAAACCGCACAATTCTGAGCGAACAGCTTGACGCCATCGAGGAGATTCTGGTCCGTCAGCGCGACCGGGTTGGGGCCTTTGGGAGCGTTGCGAAGCAACGTGGCATTCAACGACGTACTCGCCATCCATGTTTCCAGTCGGCCTGGTTGCGCATCGGCATTGGCTGGCACAAGCCCACTTTGGATCAGCAGGTACGCGCCGACCAGTGCAATCGCAAACGTCAAGGCGACTCCGATCAAGATGCGTTTCATGATTCCTCCTTATTCAGCGATCGAGGTCTTTAAATGACAGGCCGGTGCGATGCTGCGAGGTTCGCAGCCGGTCCTTCAACGACGACAATAACCGGTACCGTATTGCCAAGATCCGGATTGGTCGGTTGCGCGGAGGTATATCCGCCGCCGGTCACACGCTCGTCGCGTCTATCATCCTCGCCAATACCATCCAGCGCGCTCGGCACGACGAGCCGATTGAAGGGCCATAGGAACATGAAGGCCGATCAAAGTGTGATCGACCTTCATATCGAGTGCAAAACGCGATCAGTGCTTTTTGCTCTCGCCACGCGCGTGATCCATCGCTTTTCCCACGTCCTTCTGCATCGCGCCAATGTTCTTTTCGACACTACCAGCGGCTTCCTTGGCCTTGTTACCCGTGACTTTGCCAACCACCTCCTTGATCGCGCCTTTGATTTCGTGCTTCGTACCTTCAGTTCTGTTCTTGTCCATGATTCGATCCTGCCTCTCATCTCGCGAACGTGCGATGTCAGACCTATAGTCCGTCATTCGTCTCGAACCCGTGAAGCGCAAGGGTGGAGGGTTGTCTACCATTTGCTAAATGAGCGATACGCAAGGTACCGAGGCAGATGCCTCTCGAATGGAATCGCACTTGTAGTGCTGCGGGTGACGCCAATTTCCTGGATCCACAGTGACGTCCAACGCAAAAAAAACCGCCCATGGGGGAGGCGGTGGATGCAAAAAAACATGAGTCATGCAAACGGCCGGCGTCCTCAGTCCTTGACGAGGTAGAGAGGCTACCTTCGCCGGCCGATGTCAGTTGTCTCACTTGGGGAGTGATGATCGCGTCAGCGCCAAGCATTCTTCGGGATTGCCTTGGATAACGCGGCTTCTTGGCCTGTTTGGACAGGAGTCCAACAAGCTGGAACATCGTGCTGGTGTTGCGAAGCTCTCCTCAGATCAACCTCGCCGACCATAACGTGCTTCCTTCGAAATTCCTCTTGTCGGCCAGGAGTGCCGC
Organism: Rhodanobacter terrae; assembly: GCF_042657005.1. Taxonomy (NCBI): domain Bacteria; kingdom Pseudomonadati; phylum Pseudomonadota; class Gammaproteobacteria; order Lysobacterales; family Rhodanobacteraceae; genus Rhodanobacter; species Rhodanobacter terrae. The sequence goes on along the minus strand of NZ_JBHSNG010000018.1, from coordinate 5,245 downwards.
TGGTCAGACATGGAATGCGCAACGATGCGCAGCTCCCACGAAAGAATCTACGAAATCGACAGCCATCCTGCGCCGGCGATGGTGCCATCCGACCTGGGATTTCCTGCGGCGAACCTCGCTTGCAACCACGGGCAGCTGCGTCTGCGAGGCGCAACAGACAGTTCATACGAGTAGATTTCGATGGGCCCGTCGGAAAGTCCGGCAGAGCATCACTTCAGGTAGTTTGACGAGGTTTTCGCACAGGCACCTGGACGGCTGTTTACGACTTGACTGATCAGAGCATCGTCAGGTCGCATCTGGCCCGGCAAGCGGCAGTGTCACTATGAAGTCGCTGCCGCAACCCCGGCCGGCGCTGTGGACAACCACGCTGCCACCGTGCGCCTGCACCAGATCACGCACCACTGCAAGGCCAATCCCCAGTCCTCCGTTGGAGTGCGGCAGCGCACGGGCATCCTGCACAAACAGGTCGAATATCGTCGGCAGAACCTCAGCAGAAATACCGATACCGTTATCGCGCACGGTGATCACGGCGCTGTTGTTCAGCAACAGCAGCTCAAGTGCTATCTCGCCTTTCTCCGGCGTGTATTTGCAGGCGTTGTCCAGCAGGTTGCTGAAGACCTGCGCCAGTCGCACCGGATCACCGACCATGCGAATCGGCTCGGACCCTACGCGCATGCTGAAATACTGCTGGCGAAACTCCATGCCCGGCCGACAGGAAGCCTCTACCTGGTTGAGGACATCGCGCAAATCGATGTCAGTGCACTCGATTCGCAACTTGCCGGCACTCAGGCGCGAGCCGTCGAGCAGGTCATCGATCAATCGGGTCATGTAGCTGACCTGGTCATCGATGATCACCTGAAGCCGCTCGATCGGAATTTCGCCGGCGTTGCCACAGTTGGTCAGTAGGTCGGCGGCGATGCGCAGCGGAGTTAGCGGATTGCGCAATTCATGTGCCACGATCGCCATGTGCTTCAACTGCTGATGGTGCGCCTCGGTCGCATGCGCCTCGGATTCTTGCGCTTTCAATGCGGACAGCACCAGTTGCGTGTTGACCTCGCGCAGATCCTGCGGCGTCGGACTTTGCTCCTGGGACCAGGCCTCCCGGCGGCGCTTGAAATCGCCGAACCCGGCGCGCTTGTGCCGGTACATGGCGGCATCGGCGCGATTGATAAGGGTAACTGCGTCCTCACCATCCTCCGGGTAGATGCTGATGCCCAGACTGGCCGAAAGCTTCAATATCCGGCCGCCCACGCTGACAGGCACGCTGAGCGCCGTCAGCATGTCGGCGGCGATCCGACCTGCATCGGCGGGGGCCGAGATCTCCGGCAGCAGCACCAGAAACTCATCGCCACCATAACGGCACACGGTATCTGATTCACGCAGCACCGATTGCAACGCGTGGGCCGCGATTTGCAGCACCTCGTCACCGCCAGCATGCCCTAGGCTGTCGTTGATAGGCTTGAAATGGTCGAGATCAACAAACACCAGCGCCAGGTGCCGCTCGTCGCGTCGGGCCATCAGCAGGGCACGCTCCAGCCGGTCCAGCATGAAAGCACGGTTGAGCGTACCGGTTACCACATCGCGCTGGAAGGCCATGGTCAAGGTAGCCAGATCGGCAACGGCCGAGGCGGCGATGTCGTCAGCATGCATTGCAGCCAGCACCAATTCCCGGTTGGCCTCCTGCAACTGGGTCGCATGGCTCTCATTGAGATGACGCCGCGCGTGAGAGAGCTTTCGCCGCAGTTCCGTCAGTTCATGACGCAGGCGTCCTGCCTCCTTTTCAAGCAGCAACAGCGCGCGCTTCGCGGCAGCCTCGGTAGGGTTGGGCTGGTCGGTCATGGCGACGCACTGGCGCGGCGATCAACCATCGTCGGAATCGCTTCGCTGTTGGAGTCCAAGCTGGCTACGCGTGGGACTGCTACCCAGCAGGCCTTCATAGTTAGTCAGCATCTGGTCGATCTTGATGCCGTCGTCATCGATGTGGAACAAGCGCAGTTCGGTCGAGTGGATGCTCGCGCGGATCTTGAGCACCGCCATCATGCGCTGCAGCCGGCTTTCCACCTCGATGTAGCGCTGCACGATGATGGCGTCGGTGAGGAAGGCCGTGCCGTAGGGGCTGAAGCGCAGTTCAGTGTAGCGGTCCTCCAGCTCCGAGGTCATAAGCACGGTGACTCCCGTGCCGGCCAACGCTGACACCATCCGCGCCAGTGCTTCGCGGAAGTCCTCACGGAAAGTGGGCGCCAGCGAAAGTTCAAAACCCGACAGCGAGTCAATCACCACGCGGCTGGCGTTGAGCCGCTTTACCTCGGCGACGAGCACTACGGCGACCTCATCCACCGACAGGCCGGGAGCGCTGGTGTCGATCACGCCGATACGACCGCCTTCGATCAATTTGGCCAGGTGCTGGCCACGCGATCGCGTGGCACGCTGCTCGAAGGCGGCAATCACGCCGGTCTCGCCCCGGTTGGCACCCTCGGCCAGAAACGCCGCCGCCAGGATGCTTTTGCCCGAGCCGGAAGGTCCAGCCACCAGTAGTGAGTAGCCGCGCGGCAAGCCACCACCCATCATCGCATCGAGTCCGGGCACGCCCAGGGACAACCGCTCGGTGATCGACGGATTCGAAATATTCGCCGATGCATCGACCGCCGGCAGTGGCGCAAACACCTGCAGGCCGGCCGCACTGATGCGGAACGTATGCAAGCCGGGCAGCGTGGGCTGGCCGCGCATCTTTACGATGTCGAGCTTGCGCACCATCGAATTGCGCTGAACGCTCTGGCGCAACCAGATCAGTCCGTCGGCCACGGTGAACACCGGGCTGGGATCGCTGTCGCTGAAGTACTCGCCGATGAGAAAGGTGCTCGCTTGCCAGCTGGTCATCAGCATGCCCAGCTGCTGCACGAACTGCTGCAGGCTGATGAAGCCGCTGCCCTCGCCCTGCCCGGCCAGGATCACCGAGCGGAACGAATCGACGAACACCAGGCCGGGCCCGCGCGCCTCGACCTCGGCGACGATCCGCGCCAGTACCCGGGCCAGGTCGCCCGTGGCGGTGTCCTCGGCGAGGTTGATGAAGTGGATCGCGTGATTGACCTTCTCATTGTCGAAAAAGTCGAACTGCTGCTGGTAACGCAGCATCTTCAGCGGCGGCTCGCCCAGCACGGTGAAGTACAGTGCCGGACGTGTTGGCGTGGCCAGCGCAAACATCATCTGGTGCGCGAGAGTGGTCTTCCCGCAACCGGGCGGTCCGGCAATGACATTGAACGAGAACTCGGGCAGCCCACCGCCAAGCACCTCGTCCAGTCCGGGCACGCCCGTGCGCAGCCGGTTAATGGTGGCTTTGGCAGTGGTCATAGTATTTTTTCCTGCGCGGCATCGCCGCTCGAGGTGATTTCCCATACGGGACGCAGCAGTCGCGAGGTGAGCGATGCGCCAATCAGGGTGATCAGTACTTCTTGGAAGTTCTGCAGCAGCGCGGCATTTACTGCGGCCGCTTCGGTGCTGTCCTGTTGCGCCAACACCGTCTGTAACACCGCCAGGCCGCCGGATGCTAACGCGCGCTCGTCGACGACCTGCAGGCAGGGGTGCGCGATGCGGGTGAGATAAATACTGCGCCTGAACAGCGCGCCGACGCCGGACTGGCCAATGATCGGCGCCAAGGCCTCTCCCACGTCGTCCCAGATCGAGACGGCTATTTCCGCGATCCGAGCGGCATCGGCGCTCTCGGCGGCGAGGCGCGCAAACATCGGCTGGACCCCTTGCACTTCAGCTTGCATCGGTGATTCGTGAGGTTCCGCAATGCACGGACCCAGGTACTTTACACCCTTCGCAGTGGCAGCGATTCGTCTGGGCAAACGATGTAAAAAACTGACCCTTTGATTTCACCTCGTAGGCCGCCTTGCGGGCGCGCGCGAGGGTTCCCAGCGGCTGGTTCCCACACCGTGCATGCCGCGGACTGAACGCCATGCCGCCATCGCTCGCTGCCGAGCACACTTCGGACCACGCGGATTGCTCTGCAACAATGATTCTTGCCACGGCGATGTAGGGTCTCCTGTCCTGCGACCATTCCACCGAGGCATCCTCGATCGGCATGCTGGTCAGGTCGGTGCACAGCGGCACGCGCGGCCTCCCACTCGCCACCGCGCTCCGCGAAAAGGTCGTCTCGTTGATCGTCCGCAGGACTTCGAGCAGTGCGTCGATGGTCTGGGTATCGCCGTCTTCGAGCTTTTCTAACGAGGAATCGTGGTGCAGCGGCGAAGCTGACATCGGGCTGGACATTGTCGGACTCCTTAGGTCGGTACCCAGAAGGACACCGGCAAGGTCAAGGCTGGGTGTGCGTCCGCTGCAATGCCAGCACCCCTCCACCCAGTGAAAGGGTGCTGGCATTGCGGGCTTCCACGGAAGCGACGCGGTTGCTATGACGGCGATACGGACGTGTTCCCTGGCGAACCGCTGCGGGGTGGCTGCACTCCCTGGTGCGTGGTACTCGGGCAGACACCTATCCCAAGCATGACGACAACAGAAGCGAGAAAGAAAAGGAACGCGATCCAGCGACTACGCTTCCGAGGCATCGATGTGCGCTTCAAATAATATGGAACACCAGCAGTACGATGATGATAACGAGAATGAGGCCGAGGCCGCCGGTCGGGCGGTAACCCCATGAACGGCTATAACCCCACGTCGGGAGCGCGCCGATCAACAGCAAAATGAGCACAATGATCAACAGCAGTGAAAGAGACATGACGGCGTCCTCGTCGTTAGATGCGACGAGCCCTAGGCAAGGTTCGTAATAGATAAATCTTCGTGCGGAATTTCAGGCCTACGCGCGAACAATCCACGGTAACAGTCCCCCAGTGGACGAACTGTCAATAAAAACCCAGTTATTCAATCACCGCGTGCTCACGGGGATCTGACATGGCCGGCATGTGCAATGGGTGGATCGCATCCATGTGCCGTCCCAAGCTCTCCGGGCAAAAGCAGTGATCTCGCTGATGCACGAGCAGCCAGAAAGTACAGACTGAAACCGACCGGCGCTAAAAAGTCGTCTTTGTTCACGCGTACAGGCAACACCGCTTCTTCACGCGTGTTGGCAGCAACATCTTCGATGCATCGTTCCATATAGCGTCCTGATTCCCCACATCACGCATCCAACGTTGCGAGCCGATAACTCAGCGGCGGCGTCCGCGCGGCAGCGACGATGAGCCGCGGCACCAGGGCGGCCAAGTCGAAGCGACGATTGAAGCGGTAACAG
>NZ_JBHSNG010000017.1:0-92608 GCF_042657005.1 Rhodanobacter terrae | reverse complement strand
ACGCTCTTCGCCAAATCCACGCCAATGGTTATAGTGCTCATGGAGACTTCCTCTTCGAGTGACGGTTGACCAGCATCACCATCATGGCCCTCGAGGCCGAAAGGGGAGGAAGTCTCTTTTTACTCAAGGCGGATGGCTTCGCCGTCGCTTGGCTCCAGCGTTAAGGCTGTAGAAAACCCCTGCTGGGCAAGTTGATCGTCAGGCAAGGAAAAAGCGACCTCGCAGAACGTTCTACAATCGACGCGCAGCTTGCCCGGAGGGGTTCAAGTACCCAGCGGAATCATGCAAATCCGCGCCCGGGTACTTTTTCTACAACCTCGTTAGGCCTCACGGTCGATCTCATCCTCAACTTCCGCGTTCGACAAAAATGCCACTTCTCTTCTCGTACGGCACGCTGCAACAGCCAAACGTTCAGCTCGTCACCTTTGGGCGGCTACTCTCAGGCATACCTGACTCATTGGTCGGCTATGAGCAATCCATGGTCGCCATCGACGATCCAGAGGTGGTCCGCACCAGCGGCAAGACACATCACCCCATCGTCAAGTACGCCGGCGAGGCCAGTGCCCGAGTTTCCGGCACGGTCTTCGAGATCACTGCACAAGAGCTGGAGCAGGCGGATCGGTATGAGGTATCCGCATACAAGCGGGTCGCCGCTCCTTTGTCATCAGGGCGCGCCGCATGGGTGTACGTTGATGCTAAGTACGCGCCGCCGACCTGAGAGCTGTTTGTGACCGAATCAGAATCAGCTTGCCTTCTCAATCAGCCGTTGAGGCCTAACCCTTCTCCGTTGCATCCGACTCGTTACAGCCACCTTCGATGGCTTCCGCGAGTGGGTGAACTCAAACGTTAGCGCTCATGATGACCGTCGACAATGTCTTGAACCAATGGATTCCATGTCGGCTGCAAGCGATCGGGACTCTCCAATTCGCTTGGGAATGGATCGATGAACCCTCCCGTGCCCGAAGCAGTGGTCGGGGACATGAACCGTCGCGGTGTCGATGCTGTCGTCAACCAGGACATTCCAAAGCAGGAGGTTCCGCATGAACAGTCCGCAGTGGGTCAACGAGCCGCCCACATTCAAGGCCGCTCTTCGCGAGGCGATGCATTATTGGGAGCCTCGCCGTGTTGTTTACAACGTCGTGCTCGCTGCGGTCGTGGCCGCCTGGCTGGTGTTTACCTGGCCGCATTTCCGCAACGCGCTTACCATGCAGGGCTTGCTCGCGCTGCTCGTCCTCGCGGCCTTCGCCAACGCGTGTTATTGCGCCGCCTACCTCGTGGATACCGCCATGCAGCGATCGTCTTTTCGCGCCACATGGCTGCACGCGCGATGGCTGCTGTGGCTCGCGGGTACGCTTTTCGCCGCCGCGCTGGTGTGGTACTGGATTGCAGACGAAATCTATCCCTATGTGGGGTAGCGATGGTTCCATCGAGACCGTCCATTTGGCGTAGAGTCCTGGCAAGCAGTTGCACTTCCATGCGCAAAACACTTCGCGGATCGGTTTACTTCAGGCGTTGACCATCGAGGGAGCGCGCAATGAACGTTGATCTTGTAAAAGAAGTTCTGCTCTGGTGCATCGTCATCAACTACGCCGTGTTGTTTTTGTGGTTCGGTGCCTTCGTCTTTGCGCACGGCTGGATGCTGAAACTTCACGGCCGGTGGCTCCGCATGTCGGAAGAGCGTTTCAACGGCATCCACTGCCTTGGCATGGCCGTTTACAAAAGCGGCATCCTCCTTTTCAACCTTGTTCCGTACATCGCGCCGCGCATCGCGTCGCATCATGCAGGCTGACCACATGTCGAACCACAACGTTCCGAGCCTCTATGAGTGGGTGGGTGGCATCGATGCCCTGAACCGCTTGACCAAGCGCTTCTACGAACACGTGACGAACGATGCCCAGCTCGCGCCCGTGTTCGCCCATATGGGCGCGGACCATCCTGCGCATGTCGCCGCCTTCCTGGCCGAAGTGCTTGGCGGACCGACGAAATACTCTGAGGAGCATGGCGGTCACCCGCACATGATCCGACAGCACCTGAATCGTCACCTCGCCCAGGATCAAAGGCGCCGCTGGGTTGGCCTTCTGCTTGAAACGGCGGATGAGCTGGGCATGCCCGACGATCCGGAGTTCAGATCCGCTCTGGTCGGCTACCTCGAGTGGGGTTCGCGTCTGGCGGTCATCAATTCGCAGCCGGGCGCGACGGTCGATCCCCTTGCACTCATGCCCAAGTGGGGATGGGGCGAGGTCAAAGGCCCGTATGTCGGCTGAGCCTTGTTTCGCATGACTGAGGACGCGCTGCAGGAACGTGTCGGCTCGGCTCGCGGCACGGACTGACCCGGGGATACTCATGCGCTACGCCGCGTTCTTCCGCAACCTCAATCTCGGCCGTCGCCACTGCCCCAACCGGGCACAGTTCGAGCAGGCGTTTCTCGAAGCTGGCGCGTCCGCGGCGGCGTCGTTCCTGACCAACGGCACGATGGCGTTCGAGGCGCGCAGCCGGCGGGCGGCGGAGCATATCCTCGAAAACGCCTCCGCTGCCATGGCGGCGAGTTGCGGCTTGCGCGAGCCGGCGTTCCTGCGCGGGATCGACCAACTCGCTGCACTGGTCGAGACCGCCCCGTTCAAGGCGATCGACCCCGCCACGGTCTTCGCCTGCTGCGTCACTTTCCTGCACCGCGATGCCGCTGCCGCCGGCAAGCCGCCATCGGCAACACCGCGCGGCGATGTCGAGGTGATCGCCATCACCAGCTCGGAGGCGCTGTGCATCGTGCGCAAGCTCGGCAAGAGCCCGGGCAGCCCGAACGCGTTTCTGGAGAGGACACTCGCCCTGCCCGCCACCACTCGCGTGTGGAACACCGTGGTGCGGCTGGTCGACAAGCACGCCTGAAGCTCGTCGGTTCCCGCGCTGCGGCTCGAAGTTTGATGGCGCGCTCCTTCGTGTCGCATACTGCCGCGAGCTCTTTCGGGACTACCACCATGCGAGGCAGACTCGCGCTGCTGTGGCTGGGTTTGCTGCTGGCCAGTTGCAAGACCGCGCCACGTCGGGCCGCGCCGCCCGACCTGATCGGCACGGCGACACCCGTCGGCTTTCCGTCCAGCGTGCGGCTGATCACTACCGACGTGCGAGCGTTCACCGTGCTGGCGCCGGACTTCTTCAGCGGCATCCACGCGGCGGCCGCCGATGGCACGGTGAACATACTGGCGCTGTCCGGCGGCGGCTCTGGCGGTGCCTTCGGCGCCGGCGCGCTGGTCGGGATGAGCCGTGCGCACACCCGTCCGCCATTCGAGATGGTCACCGGGGTAAGTACCGGCGCGTTGCTGGCGCCGTTCGCGTTCCTGGGTTCGCCGTGGGATACCCGGATGCAGGAGGCCTTCACCGGCGAGCGCAGCGCGCGGCTGCTGCGCTCGCCGACCCGCACCATCCTGGCCCGGCTGCTGTCTCCGCGCGGGCTGCCGCATCACAATGCGCTGTTCCGGTTGGTGGATCATTTCGTCACGCCGGAGATGATCGATGCGGTGGCGCACGAAGCCGACAAGGGCCGCCGGCTGGTCGTGGCGACCACCGACCTGGACAAGCACGAGACCGTGCTGTGGAACCTGGGCGAGATCGCGCAGCACGGCGGCACGGCGGCACGCACGCTGTTCCGCGACGTGCTGGTCGCCTCGGCCAGCGTGCCTGGCGTGTTTCCGCCGGTGCTGATCCACGTCCGCGAGGGCAACCGCGAGTACGACGAAATGCACGTCGACGGCGGCGTCACCACCTCGGTGTTCAGCATGCCGCTGATCGTCGGCATCCGGTCGACCGAGCTGCCGCAGCTGCGTGGTGCGCACCTGTACATGATCGTCAACGGCCAGCTCGCCCGTACACCGCAGACCACGCGCTACAAGACCATCGACATCCTCTCGAACGCCTTTGCCGCCGAACTGACCTACAAGACCCGCGAGGCGATCGTCGACAACATCGCCGCGGCCCGCCGGCTGGGCATGACATTCAGGCTCACGGAGATTCCGGTAGATTACCCGCAGACCAGTTTCATCGACTTCGACCAGCAGCACATGCGGGCGCTGTTCGACTTCGCCGCCGATTGTGCGGCACGTGGCCTGTTGTGGCTGACCCCGGCGCAGTCGCTCCGGCGCAACATGGGCGCGCCACGCGCCGCCGCGGACCGCGTTGCCTGTCCCATGCGAGACGAGCCGGCAGCTGGTCGGTGACGCCACCGGATAGCAGCCTCGGAGCCTTCCGCCGAGGACGGATCAGTATTAAGGACGCCCTGATCTATTCAACGCAGGCGTCACCGGTTCTGTCCCGCAGATCAAGGTGCGTCGACGAAGGCAGGCTGGCCGCCTGTCGAGGAGGTGCGCCGCGGAGATGGGGGCAGACAGAACCGGCCCAACCGATTGAAAACAAATGACGGGGTGATGTCCAGAAGGCCCGCAGGCGGCAGCGCGCGGCTTGCCAAGGCAACCAGCCTTGGCGGCGCCACACACCACCACCTGCGAACCTTCTGGACATCATGCCGCCTGCGTTGAATAGACCAGGGCGTCCTTAACGCAGGCTAGAGCGCCGCACCATCAACTTCACCGGCAGCACGGCACTGTCCACCGGCTCGCCGCGGATCAGCGCGAGCAGGCTGTCGACAAGGACTTCGCCGGCCTGCTTGGTGTCCTGCAACACGGTGGTCAGCGGCGGATTGACGAAGCTGGCGGTGGCGATGTCGTCGAAGCCGACCAGGGCAACATCCTGCGGCACGCGCAGGCCGTGATCGCTGAGCGCGCGCATGGCCCCGATCGCGATCAGGTCGCTGGCGGCGAATATCGCGTCGAAGCCCACCTCGCGGCTGATCAGGCTGCGCATCGCCTCGTAGCCGGAGCGCTCGGTGCTTTCGGCGTTCTGCTGCAGCGCCGGATCGGCTTCCACGCCGGCCTGCTGCAAGGCGTCGACATAGCCGCGATAGCGCCCGAAGAACTCCGGATAATGGCTGGACGCGTCGCCGAGAAAGGCGATGCGGCGGCAGCCGCGTTCCAGCAGATGCTCGGCCACGGCCTGGCCGCCGCGGAAGTTGTCGCAACCGATCGACACCCCCGGCTGATCCGGCAATACGGCGCCCCAGCGCACGAAGCAGGTGCCCTGGGCGACCAGTTTCTCCAGCTTGTCGCGATAGGCCAGGTAGTCGCCGTAGCCGAGCAGGATGATGCCGTCGGCCTTCTTGCTGTCCGCGAAGTCGGCGTGCCAGTCGTGCGAGAACTGCTGGAACGAGATCAGCAAGTCGTAACCTTGCAATGCGCAGGCACGGGTGATCGAGCCGAGCATCGACAGGAAGAACGGGTTGATGTGCGACTCGTCGGCGGTGGGGTCCTCGAAGAACAGCAGCGCCAGCGTGCCGGTGTGCATCCGGCGCAGGTTGGAGGCGTTCTTGTCGACCTTGTAATTGAGTTGTTCGGCGGCGGCCTGGATGCGCCGCCGGGTTTCCTCATTGACCAGCGGACTGCCGCGCAACGCGCGCGACACCGTGGCCTGCGAGACCCCGGCCAGGTGGGCGATGTCGATCGATGTGGCTTTTACCTTCATCCGCAACGTGATCCGGAAAATTCTGGCCAGACTGCGCGACGGCCATGAACCGGCCGCCGGTCGTTCCGAATCCTAACCGCTTTGCACGCCGCCCGTCGTATACCGTACGGCGTTCGTCGATACAGCGACAGCCGTCGAACGCCGCAGCGCCCATCGTTCCGGCGTAAGGAGGGCGTTCCGTGGCCTTCATGCCTGCATGTCCTCCAGCTCGACGCCCTTGGTTTCGCGCACCGCGTACAGCACGAACAGCAGCGACAGCAGCGCAAAGCCCGCATAGAGCCCATAGGCGAACGTGAGACCGATCTCGGCCAGGGCCGGGAAGCTGCTGGTGATCGCGAAGTTGGCCAGCCATTGTGCGGCCGCGGCCACCGCCAGCGCGGTGGCGCGGATGCGGTTCGGAAACATCTCGCCCAGCAGCACCCATACCACCGGGCCCCAGCTCACCCCGAAGAACACCACGTACGCATTCGCCGCGACCAGGGCGACGATGCCGGTGGCGCCCGGCAAGCTCAACGTGGCGCCACTGCCGGTGGCCTGCGAGAAGCACCAGGCCATCAAGCCCAGGGTGAGCGCCATACCGGCCGAACCGATCACCAGCAGCGGCTTGCGGCCGATGCGATCGACCAGCGCGATCGCCACCAGGGTGACCAGCACATTGACGATCGAGGTGGCCACGGTGATGGTGAACGAGTCGGCCTCGCTGAAACCGACCGAGTGCCACAGAGTGGACGAGTAATAGAAGATCACGTTGATGCCGACGAACTGCTGGAACACCGACAACAGGATGCCGATCCACACCACCGGCAGCAGTCCGGCGGCCTTGCCGCGCAGGTCACTGAGGCGTGGCTGGTGCTCCAAGTGCAAGCTGTTCTCGATATCGCGCAGCTTGTCGTCCAGAGCGACTTCGTTGTGCATGTTCAGCACACTGCGCAACACCACCCGCGCTTCGGCCAGGCGATTCTTGGCCACCAGATACCGCGGCGACTCCGGCACGCCCAGCACCAGGGTGCCGTAGATCAGCGCCGGCAGCGTCGCCACCAGGAACATCCAGCGCCATGCAGCCAGCCCCAGCCATGACGGCAGCGACGAGCCGCCGGCCGCACCGGCCAGCCATGCATCGCTGAGCAGCGCGGCGAAGATGCCCAGCACGATCGCCAGCTGCTGCATAGAGCCGAGCCGGCCGCGGATATAGGCGGGCGACACTTCGGCGATATAAGTGGGCGCGATCACCGAAGCCACACCGACGCCGATGCCGCCGACCAGCCGCCACAGGATCAGCTGCCACACCGCGTTCGCCAGGCCCGAACCCAGCGCGCTGGCCACCAGCAGCACGGCCGCCACCTGCATGGTGCGCACGCGGCCCCAGCGGTTTGCCAGCATGCCGGCATACCAGGCGCCCAGTGCGGAACCGAGCAAGGCGCACGACACGGCAAAGCCCGTCTGCGCCGCATCCAGCGCGAAAGCACCGCGGATCGCGTCGACCGCGCCGTTGATCACCGCCGTATCGAATCCGAACAGGAAACCACCCAGCGCCGCCGCTGCCGAAATCAGCACCACCCGCGCGGTGGCGTGCTGGCCCAGTCCATCTGTCGCGTCCACTGTGCTCATCGCGTCTCCCCAACGTCATGGCATCAAGATCTATCGAGTCTGCACTGCGGGCCCCGGCCATGTCCGGCTGAATACGTATGCAGCCGAGCTGGCTTTGCGTTGATCAGGCCGTGTCCGGCGTGGCCGTTTGCACGGACTGTCCCACATGCAGGTGCTCCAGCATACCGCGCGCCAGCTCGGACTCGGCCAACACCACCAGATCGGCGCCCTGCCGCCGCAGATGCGCCTTGCTGGCATCGGAATCGGCGCGCGCGATGATGGACAGCTGCGGATTGGCCAGCCGCGCCACCCGCACCACCTCGCCACCCTCGAACGCATCGAGCACGGTCACCACCAGCGCACGCGCGTGGGCGAGATTAGCCGCTGCCAGCACCTCGTCCCGCGCCGCATTGCCCACGATCGTCGCGATGCCGTGCTGGTGCAGCATGGCGACACACTCCTTTTCCTCTTCCAGCACCAGCACCGCATGGCCTTGCGCATGCAGCGCCTCGCCGATCAACCGCCCCACCCGGCCGTAACCCGCCACCACGACATGGCCGCTCAGCGGGCTGCTGGGCGGAATTTCGGCGGACGTAGCGATGGTCGCAGCGGCGGCGCCATCGCGCTGCCGCGCTTCGCGGGCATCGAGCCACGGTTTCGCGCGATCGAGCAGCTTGAACAGCAACGGATTGAGCAGGATCGACAGGATCGCGGCAGCCAGCAGCACGTCCTGCGCCTTCTTCGATACCAGGTTCTGCACCACGCCCACGCCTATCAGGATGAACGAGAATTCGCCGATCTGCGCCAGGCTGGTGGCGATCGTCAGCGCGGTGCGCAACGGGCGTCCGAACAGCAGCACGATGCCCAACGCGGCCAACGACTTGCCGAACACCACGATCAGCAGCGCCGCCAGCACCACCCACGGCTGGGTCAGCATCACGTGGTAGTTGAACAGCATGCCGATCGAGACGAAGAACAGCACCGCGAACGCATCGCGCAGCGGCAGCGTTTCCTCGGTGGCGCGCTGGGCCAGCTTCGACTCGCCCATCGTCATGCCGGCGAAGAACGCACCCAGCTCGAACGACACGCCGAACAGGTCGGCCGCGCCAAACGCCACGCCCAGCGCGATCGCCAGCACGGCGAGGCGGAACAGTTCGCGCGAACCGGCGTGTGCGACCACCTTGAGAATCCATGGAATCAGCCGCCCGCCGACCACCAGCATCAGCCCGACGAACAGCGCTACCTTGCCGATGGTGAACGCGACCGTGCCGGCGATCGCCCCGAACGACAACGCCGTCCCGTCCTGTCGGCCGCCACCCAGCACCAGCCCGATCGCCGGCAGCAGCACCAGTGCCAGCACCATCGCCAGATCCTCGACGATCAGCCAGCCGATCGCGATGCGGCCGCGTTCGGTTTCCATCAGGCGGTGTTCTTCCATCGCCCGCAACAGCACCACCGTGCTGGCCACCGACAGCGCCAGTCCGAACACGAAACGTTGCGCGAGCGGCCAGCCCAGGCCCCAGCCCAGCAGCATGCCCAGCACCGTCGCCACCGCCATCTGGCCGAGCGCGCCAGGGATGGCGATGTTCTTGACCGAGAGCAAATCCTTCAGCGAGAAATGCAGGCCGACACCGAACATCAGCAGCACCACGCCCACTTCGGCCAGCTGATGCGCCAGATGCCCGTCGGCGACGTAGCCCGGCGTGAACGGTCCCACCACCACGCCGGCCATCAGGTAACCGGCCAGCGGCGGCAGCCTCAGCTTGTGCGCCAACGCGGCAAACATGAAGGCCAGCACGATGCCGCTGACGAGGGTGGCGATGAGTGGGGCATCGTGCATGCGCGCTCCTTTCGGTACAGTCATGGAAACCGCACGGCATGACAATCGCGCGGCATGCAGAAGTGCGCACCGCCGTTCGCCACGGGTCGCATGTGCAAGGCCATTCAGTTGTAAGGGTGATCCATGGCCAACGCAAGCGCCGCGGCCACTCACGCCTGGGCGTTGATCACCGCCAGGAAATCGCGGCCGTAACGCTTGAGCTTGGCTTCGCCGACGCCGCTGATGGTGGCCAGCTCGTCCTCGTTGGCCGGCAGCGCGCGCAGCATCGCCAGCAAGGTGGCATCGTGGAATACCACGTACGGCGGCACCCCATGCTGCTTGGCCAGTTGCGTGCGCAGGGCGCGCAATTCGTCCCACATCGACTGCTCGTAGGCCTCGATGCCGAGGCTGCCGCCGGTGACGGTCTTGCTGTCGCGGCGGGGGCGGCTGCCGCGCTCGGGCCGCGCATCCTCGCGCAGCTTCACCGGCTGGTTGCCGCTGAGCACAGCACGACTGGCGGCGGTGAGGCGCAGCGTGCCGAAGCCTTCGGCGTCGGCTTCCAGCAGGCCGGCGGCGAGCAGCTGGCGGAACACCGAACGCCACTGCTTCTCGTCCATCTCGGCACCGATGCCGAACGTGCTCAGGCGATGATGATGCAGGCCGAGTACGCGTTCGGTTTCCTCGCCGCGCAAGATGTCGATGACATGACCGGAGCCGAAGCGCTGCCCGCTGCGATAGACGGCGGACAACGCCTTCTGCGCCGGCACGGTGGCGTCCCAGGTCTTCGGCGGCGCGATGCAGTTGTCGCAGTGGCCGCAGGGGCCGGGATAGATTTCGCCGAACGTGCCCAACAACAGCTCGCGGCGACAACCGGTGGCTTCGGCATAGGCCAGTAGCGATTCCAGCTTCTGCCGCTCGACCCGCTTGCGCTCGTCGGCGGATTCGGACTGCGCGATCATCTGGCTCATGGTGACCACGTCGGACAAGCCGTAGATCATCCACGCCTCGGCCGGCAGGCTGTCGCGGCCGGCGCGGCCGGTCTCCTGGTAATAGCCTTCGATGCTGCGCGGCAGGTCCAGGTGCGCCACGAAGCGCACGTCGGGCTTGTCGATGCCCATGCCGAACGCGACCGTGGCGACCATCACCACGCCGTCCTCGCGCAGGAAACGCTTCTGGTTCTTCGCGCGGGTCGGCGCATCGAGGCCGGCGTGGTAGGGCAACGCCTCGACGCCGGCTTCAGCCAGCCATTCGGCGGTGTCGTCCACCTTCCTGCGGCTCAGGCAGTACACGATGCCGGATTCGCCCTGATGCCCCTGCAGGAACTCGGAGAGCTGGCGCTTGGCGTTGTGGCGCAGGCCGACCCGGTAGCCGATGTTCGGCCGGTCGAAACTGGAAACGAACTGGCGGGCGTTGTGCAGCGACAGGCGCTCGACGATTTCCTCGCGCGTGCGCGGGTCGGCGGTGGCCGTGAGTGCGATCCGCGGCACCTGCGGGAAACGCTGGTGCAGGATCGCCAGCTCGCGGTATTCCGGTCGGAAATCGTGGCCCCACTGCGATACGCAATGCGCCTCGTCAATCGCGAACAGCGCCACCTCGGTGCGTTCGAGCTGACCGAGGAAGCGCTGGGTCAGCAGCCGCTCCGGCGCCACGTAGAGCAGGTTCAGCTCGCCGGTCAGCAGCTGCCGCTCCACTTCGCGCTGCTCTTCGCCGCCGAGGCTGGAGTTGAGATAGGCGGCGGCCACGCCGGCCTCGCGCAGCGCGTCGACCTGATCCTGCATCAGCGCGATCAGCGGCGACACCACGATGCCGGTGCCTTGCCGCAGCAGCGCGGGAATCTGGTAGCACAGCGACTTGCCGCCGCCGGTCGGCATCAGCACCAGCGCGTCGCCACCTTCGCTCAGATGCTCGACGACGGCCTGCTGCTGGCCGCGGAAACTGGGATAACCGAAAACGCTTTGAAGCAGATCGAGGGCAGAGGCATTCATCGGGGACATGGTAACAAACCGTAGGCACGCAGCCGTCGGCGTATGACCCAGTTATCGGTAGCCGATGGGCCTGAAGCCGTATGCGCGACCTCCCTGCGAGCACCCGCCCCTCACCCCACCCTCTCCCCATGGGAGAGGGTTACCGGGACGGCATGCCCCAGAGCGCATGGTCGAGATCGCCGTCGAGGCCGAACCGCGACAACGGCACGCGACCGTTCTTCACCTCGACGCCTTCAGCACGCAGCAGCCGGGACTGCTCCCGGAATCCGCGGCTGCCCGGCGGCATCGCGATGTGGCCGCTGGCACGCAACACGCGGTACCACGGCAACACCAGGCCGTCCGGAACTTCGCCGAGCAGCCGGCCGACCAGGCGCGCGCGCCCGGGCAGCCCCGCGCGAGCGGCGATGGCGCCATAGCTGGCGACGCGGCCGGGCGGAATCGCGGCGATGGCGGCATAGATGCGGGTGGCGACATCATCATTCATGCGGATTCATTCCAGACTGACTCGATCGAACCGATTCAATCATTGGACGCGACGCGGGCAGGCAGACGTGGCAGAGTAGCAGCGCCCTTCGCCAGCGGTAGTCGCCTATGCGCCACTTCGAAGCCGTGCGCTCCCATATCGGCAGCCAGCACGAGCTGCGCCACAACGATCCGTATCTGATCAGTTTCGATCTTGAATTGGCAAACGAGCGCCATCAAGGCATCTATCTGGCCGAACTCGAAGACGAATCGGGCCGCCGTTACCTGCGCATCTCCACCCCGATCGGTCCGCTGGCCGGCACCGATCCGGGCCGCTGCCTGCGTTTCAACTGGCAGCAGCGCACCGGTTTCCTCGCGGTCGCCGATCTGGACGGTTCGCCCTACCTGCATCTATGCGAGAACCGTCCCTACGAATTTCTCGACACCGCCGAACTGCAGCGCGTGGTGCGCGAACTGGGCACGCTGGGCGACCAGCTCGAGCAGGTCATCGCCACTGGCGGCGACTCGCTCTGAGGCTGATTACAACTCCGTCGCCATGAGCCGCACCAGCCCATAGGCCAGCAGCGCCGTGACCGGCAGAGTCAGGATCCACGCCCATACCATGCGCTCCACCACCGTCCAGCGGATCGCGTTGAAGCGCTTGGCCGCGCCCACGCCCATGATCGAGGCGGACACGTTGTGGGTGGTCGATACCGGGATGCCGAACACCGAGGCGGTCAGGATGACGATCGCGGAACTGGTTTCCGCGGCGAAGCCGTTGATCGGATGCAGCTTGACCATCTTGTGGCCCAGCGTCTTGATGATGCGCCAGCCGCCACCGGCGGTGCCGGCAGCCATGGTCAGCGCGCACACCACTTTCACCCAGACCGGGATCACGAACCCGCCGGCGGTGTTCTCGGCGATTCTCAGGAACCCCAGCCACTGCGGCAACTGGTCGAACTGATGCGCGGCGGTGCCGCCCGCCAGCGCCAGCGCGATGATGCCCATGCTCTTCTGCGCATCGTTCATGCCGTGCGCCACGCCCATCGCCGTGGCCGACACGATCTGCGCCTTGCCGAAAAATAAATTGACGAACGGCGTGCGGCCGAACCGGCGCGACCAGCCGCGCCGGTTGGCGAACCACGCCAGCAGCGCGTACAGCGATCCCATCAACGCGAAACTGATGATGAAGCCGCCCAGCGGCGACATCACCATCGGCAGGATCACCTTGGGAATCACGCCCTGCCCGGTGATCCAGTTGCCCCGCACCCAGATCACCGACGCGAAATTGTCGCCGGACGCGGCCACCGCGGCCCCGACCAGCGAACCGACCAGCGCGTGGCTGGAACTGGATGGCAGGCCCAGCCACCAGGTGATCAGGTTCCACACGATCGCCGCCAACAGCGCGCAGATCACCAGCTGCGGGCCCATCTCGACCACCCCGGCGTTGATCAGTCCCGAAGCGATGGTGGCCGCCACGGCGGTACCCAGCAGCGCGCCGAACAGGTTCGTCACCGCCGCCAGCAGCACTGCCTGGCCGGGCGTGAGCACCTTGGTCGCCACCACCGTGGCGATCGAATTGGCGGTGTCGTGGAAGCCATTGATATAGGTGAAGGTGAGCGCGATCAGTACTTCCACCACGACCAGGCCGAGACTCATGCGAAATCCCCGGCGGCGGCGAATTCAACCCGCGGCGGCATCCGCGCCACGACCGGGCAACACGCGAGCAAGAAGATCACGGCAGGTCCTCAGGAGTTCTTCAGCACGATCGAATAGACGATGTTGCCGACGTCGCGGCATTTATCGATGGCTTTCTCGATCAGCTCGAACAAGTCCTTGGCCAGCACCGCGCGCATGACGTCGCCGCCTTCCACGTACAAGGTGCGATAAGCCGACAACAGCATCCGGTCGCCTTCGGACTCCAGCGCCTGCAGGCGATCCTGCAGCTTCTTGAGCGGGTCGATGCGCAGGCCGCGACGCAGCTCGCCGATCATCTCGACGACCACTTCGCTGGAACGCTCCAGCACCAGCGCACGCTGGGCGAAATCCACTCCGCCTAGACGGTCGGCGACGATCTCATAGCGCTCGGCGAATTTCTCGATCGTCTTGGGAATCTTGTACAGCGCCGAATTCAGCGCCTCGATGTCATCCCGATCGAGCGCGGTGACAAACGTGTTCACCAGGCCTTCGCTGATCTGCGCCGCCAGTTCCTTTTCGCGCATGCGGGTGGCGGTAAACGCCGCCATCATCGAGCCTTCGCCGGGCTTGATCAGCAGCTCGTGCAAGGCCATGGCGCTTTCGTGGGCGGTGGCGGCGCTCTGTTCGAGCAGCCCGTAGAACTTGTCGCCTTTGCCGAAAATCGTCTGCAGTGAAAACATGCGGGCCATGCCTGAGGGAGCGAGATGACAGTAATGTTACAGGACCGTCGTGCTGCCCTGCATCAAGGCCGCTCCGAACTGCCAGGCGCCTGGGCGTGAAGTGAAAGCCCCGCTGCCCCTACACTAGTGCCCATGCGACCTCCTCCACCTACACCGCGATGCTGACCGAAATCGCGCTCGTCCTCGTGCTGGCCTTGTGCAACGGCTTCTTCGCACTGTCCGAGATGGCGTTGGTCGCCTCGCGCAAGAGCCGACTCAAGCAGATGGCGAAAACCAGCCAGCGCGCCGCACTGGCGCTGCGCCACGCGGAGTCGCCGGAACATTTTCTGTCCACCGTTCAGGTCGGCATTACCTTGCTGATGCTGATCACCGGTGCGGTCGCCGGCGATGCGCTGGGCGCCCATATCGCCGACGCCCTGCAGAGCAACCACCTGGCGTGGCTGATACCGTACGCACACGTCATCGGCATCGTGCTGGGTTTCGTGCTGATCTCGTTCATCCAGATCGTGATCGGCGAACTGGTGCCCAAACGGCTGGCGCTGTCGGCGCCGGAACGCTTCTCGACCTATGCGGCGATCCCGATGCTGCTGCTGTCGCGGCTGACCGCGCCGTTCGTATGGCTTCTGAATGTCTCTAGCAACCTGTTGCTGCACCTGTTGCGGGTCAACCCGCATGGCCGTGGCGTGGTTACCGAGGACGAGATCCGCCTGCTGGTGGCCGAGAGCGCCGAGCAGGGCGTGCTCGACCCCGACGAACACAACATGGTCAACCGCGTGCTGCGTCTGGGCGATCGCACGGTGGACAGCGTGATGACGCCGCGCATGCGCATCGCCTGGCTGGATACCGCGGCCACGCGCGAGGAGAACATCGAGGTGCTGCGGCAGACCCCGTATTCGCGCTATCCGGTTTATCGCGGCGACGAAAGCGATGTGGTCGGCGTGGTCGAGGTCAAACGCCTGCTGCACGGTTTCGCCGACGGCAAGCTGGAGCTGTTCGAGCACCTGTCCAAGCCGCTGTTCGTGCCGGCCACCGCGCGCGCGCTGGATCTGCTGGAAGAATTCCGCGATGCCGAGACGCCGCTGGCGCTGGTGGTCGACGAATACGGCGACATCGAGGGCGTAGTCACCGTCAACGACCTGCTGGCCGCCGTGGTCGGTGCCAGCCAGATCGGCCACAACGGCGGCGACGAAAACGCGCCGATCGTGCAGCGCGCGGACGGCAGCTGGCTGATCGACGGTAGCCTGTCCACCGACGACCTGCGCGAACTGCTGCAGGTCGGCGAACTGCCAGGCGAGGACGAACACGAATACCGCACCGCCGCCGGCATGGTGATGACGGCACTGGGCCACGTGCCGCAGACCGGCGAAGTGTTCGCCTGGCACGGCATCCGCTTCGAAGTGGTCGACCTCGACGGCGCCCGCATCGACAAGCTGCTGGTCACGCTGGCGCCATCGCTGGAGCTGTCGGACGACGAGCAATAACGCGCAAACCCTTAGGTGTGGGCGCATGTGGGAGCGACTTCAGTCGCGACGCTTTGGCTATGTGTGGGACCCAAATAATGCATCGCGACTGAAGTCGCTCCCACAGACTCGGGTACTGCCCGCCCGGCTACTTGTGCTTCGCCAACCCCGCCATCCGCTGCGCATCGGCCAGGATGCCGTGCAGCACGCGCAGCTCGCGCTCGTCCGGCTGCGCGCGCTGGAACAGCTTGCGCAGGCGCAGCATGATCGTGGTGGGCTCGCGGCCCTTGTGGAATTCGATCTCGTCCAGCGTCTGCGCCAGATGCACGTAGAACTGTTCCATCCGCGCCGCATCGGCCGGCGGCTCGTCGTGCACCGGCGGCGCGACGGGCACGACGTCACCGAGCATTGCCACGCGCAACTCGTACGCCATCACCTGCACCGCCTGCGACAGGTTGAGCGAGCTGAAGTCGTCCACGCTGGGAATCCGCACCATCGCGTGGCAGCGTGCCAGTTCCTCGTTCTCCAGCCCGGTGCGCTCGTTGCCGAACACCAGCGCCACCTGCTCGCCACGAGCTGCCGCGGCCAGCGCCTGTTGCGCCGCCTCGCGCGGCGAAATCTCCGGCAGGTTCACCCCGCGCCGGCGCGCCGACAAGCCAAGCGCCAGGCTGCTGCCGGCAAGACTGCCGACCAGATCGGCATGGATGCCGGCTTTGGCCAGCACCTCGTCCGCGCCAGCGGCCAGCGCGCTGGCCTCCGGGTCGGGAAAGCGATGCGGCGTCACCAGCTCCAGCCGCGCGAAGCCCATCGTGCGGATAGCCCGTGCCGCGCTGCCGATATTGCCCGGATGCGAGGTGCGAACCAGCACGTAGCGGATGCGTGCGGCGAGGTCGTGTGGGTCGGTCATGCGGTGCATAGCTTGGCAGTAAGTAGCTGGCAAGGATAATGGACATGGGGCTGACGCGGCCCGATCCGGCCCCGCCTCTGCTAGAATCGCCGGCCGCAACCCCGCTCTCTTCCAAAGTCGAAATCATGGCCAGACCACACGTCACGATCGCGGCGCGTGCCGCGCGTTCTGCAGGCAACGTGATCCTGCGCTACATGAACCGCATCGACGGCCTCAACATCGTCGAGAAGCAGCAGCTGGATTTCGTCTCCGAAGTCGACAAGCTGGCCGAGGCGGAAATCATCAAGGAACTGCGCCGCGCCTACCCCGACCACGCGATTCTGGCCGAAGAAAGCGGCGCGACCGGCAAGGGCCCGCTGACCTGGGTGATCGACCCGCTCGACGGCACCCACAACTACCTGCGCGGCATCCCGCACTTCAGCGTGTCGATCGCGCTGCTGGAAAAAGGCGTGCCGATCCACGCGGTGGTGTTCGACCCGCTGCGCGACGAGCTGTACACCGCCAGCAAGGGCGACGGCGCCTACCTCAACGACCGCCGCATGCGCGTATCCAAGCGCGAGAACCTGGGCGGTGCGATGATCGCCACCGGCTTTCCGTTCCGCCAGCGCGAACATCTGGGTCCCCAGCTCGACATGACCCGCGCCATCCTGGGCCAGGCCGAGGACATCCGCCGCTCCGGCTCCGCCGCGCTCGATCTGGCCTACGTCGCCGCTGGCCGCTACGACGGCTACTTCGAGATCGGCCTGAAGCCGTGGGACATGGCCGCCGGCGTGCTGCTGGTGCACGAGGCCGGCGGCCGTTACTGCGACTTCGCCGGCCGCGACGGCATCCCCGCCAGCGGCAACATCATCGCCGGCAACCTCAACGTGGCGAAGGCGATGGTCGACGCGATTGGGCAGCAGGCGACGCCGGTGTTGCTGAAGGCTTGAGTGACATGACCCCTGGAAAAAGCAAAGGCGCCCAAGAGCGCCTTTGCTTTTTCGACTGCCCGACAACCATCGGACAGGGAGCCTGCGGGGGATCTACTCCATCTACCGGGTGGAGGCTGGACGCCGGAGCCCGCGCCACCGGCTCCGCATTGCTGCGCAAAACCTAACCGGTTGCCACGGCCCTGCAGGTTTGCGAATGTGTATCCCGAACCGCTCCATCCCGACCATCGTCCCAACCATGGCTCGTCGCGGCGAGACGCCGGTTCCCCTCTCCAGTGACGCGGCCGAAGCAGCCATGCCGGGAGCACCCCATGAACAACATCATGCAATGGCCGGGCAGAGCGCTGGCGCGCTACCTCAATCATCCGGCACGCGGGCCGTATCCGCACTTGCCGGCCGACCTGGCTACCTTGCGGCGCATCCTGCGCCCGGCCGACGTGATTCTGGTGGAAGGCCGCGCACGCATCAGCAGCGCCATCAAGTACCTGACGCAATCGACCTGGTCGCACGTTGCGCTGTATGTGGGCGACTATGCCGGGCAAACCCTTGCTGGCCATACCGATCTGCTGGTCGAGGCGGACACCGAACTCGGCGTGCATCTGCTCGATCTGCAGCAACTCGGCGACTATCACCTGCGGATCTGCCGACCCGCGGGATTGAGCGACACCGACGCCCATCGTGTGGTGAACTACGTCATGGCGCGACTGGGCCAGCAGTACGATCTGAAAAACGTCTTCGACCTGGCCCGCTACCTGCTGCCGACACCGCCGGTACCCGGCCCATGGCGGCGGCGCATGCTGGCACTAGGCAGCGGCGACCCCACCCGCGCCATTTGCTCCACCCTGGTTGCCGAAGCGTTCCAGTCGGTGTCGTTCCCCATCCTGCCCATCATCCGCATCGAATCCGCGGCTACCCAGGAATGCCGCGATTGCGTCCGCGAGATCTTCCACATTCGCGATCACCGCCTGTACACCCCGCGCGACTTCGACGTCTCGCCGTATTTCGAGGTGATCAAGCCAACCCTGGCCAATGGCTTCGACTACCACCAGCTGACCTGGGATACCGGCGTGCCCCCGCCGGCTTGAGATACGGGGCCGACCTCGATTCAAGCCGCCCGGCTCAGGGCGCCGCATCCGCCTCGCGCAAATATTCGCGCAGAAACGGAACCGTGATCCGCCGCTGCGCCGCCAGCGAGGCCTGATCGAGCCTGTCGAGCAAGTCGAGCAACGCACCGAGGTCGCGCGCATAGCGTGCGAACAGCCAGTCCAGCACCACGTCGTCGAGCTGGATGCCACGCAGCGCGGCCTGACTTTTCAACACCTCGCGGCGCTCGCCGTCATCCAGCGGCTTGAGCGCGAATTGCGTGCAGGCACCCAGGCGCGAACGCAGGTCCGGCAAACCCAGCGCGAGTTGCGTCGTGGCGGCCTCGGCGGCGAACAGCAGCGCGGAGCCTTCGGCCTTGGCCCGGTTATAGAGGTCGAACAAGGCATGCTCGGCGTCGCGACGGCCGGCGATCGCCTGCAGGTCGTCCAGCGCCAGCAATTCGCTGCCGGCAACGCCACGGATCGCGGCGGCAGGGTTACCGAGGCTGGCCAGCGGCAGGTATTGCACGGTACGGCCCGTGGTGCTCGCGGCATGGCAGGCGGCGACCAGAAGATGGCTCTTGCCGCTGCCACTGGCGCCATGCAGATAGACCCACCGCGCAGCGGGCTCCAGCGCCAGCGCCTGCACCGCGGCCAGCGCGGCCGCATTGGCGCCGGCGTGGAAATGTTCGAGGCGCTGGCGGCGCGGCCAGCGCAGTGCCAGCGGCAGCTGCGGAATCATGGTCCGGCCCGGTCGTCCTGTGGCGCCGGTGCGACCTTGGCGTCCGTTTCGACCTCGCCGTCGCGATGCACGGTCACGTCCACTTCGGCGATCACCGGATCGTGCGGCCCCTGCTCGTTGTACAGCTCGCTCAAGCGGTAGCGTTCCAGCAGGTAGCGCAGCAACACCATGATCACCGACGCCGCCGGCAGCGCCAGCAGCACGCCGAGGAAGCCGAACAGGTAACCGCCGGCCAGCACCGCGAAGATCACCGCCACCGGATGCAGGCCGATCTTGTCGCCGACCAGCTTGGGCACCAGCACATAGCCTTCCAGCAGCTGCCCGACCATGAACACGCCGCACACCAGCAACACGTGGGTCCAGTCGCCAAACTGCACCAGCGCAGCGATGATCGCGGCGACAAAACCGATGATGAAACCCAGGTAAGGCACGAAGCTGAGCAGGCCGGCGACCAGACCGATCAGCAGCCCGACCGACAGTCCGACCAGCCCCAGGCCCGCGCCGTAGAACACGCCCAGCGCCAGCATCACCAGCAGCTGGCCGCGCACGAAGGCACCGAGGATCTTGTCGGACTCGTGCGCCAGATGCGCGACGGTCGGCTGGATCGAGCGCGGCAGCATGCGGTCGATGGTGGCTACCAGCCGGTCCCAGTCGCGCAGCAGATAGAACGCCACCACCGGGATCAGTACCAGGTTGGTCATCCACATCACGACGCCCAGCCCGGAGCGCGACACCTTGCCCAGCACCGTCGTGGCGACATCGCCGATCGAGCCGATATGCGCCTTGATCGCGGCCAGCAGGCGATCACTGTCGAACGTATGCGGATCCAGATGCAGGCGGGACTGCAGCCACGGCCACGCCACGTTCTGTGCCCAGTCGCCATAGCGCGGCAGGTTCTCGATCAGGTTTTCGATCTGCCGCGCGATCAGCGGAATCAACAGCAGCAGCACGCCGACCACTACGATCAGCAACACCGTGAAAACGATGGTAGCGGCCCAGCTCCGGCCCAGTCCAAGCCGTTCCAGCCGGTCGGCCAGCGGATCGCCCAGATAGGCCAGCATGGCGGCGACCGCGAACGGCATCAGCACCGGCGCCAGCAGCCAGATCAGGTAGACGATGACGGCCGTGATGGCGAACAACTGCCAACGGCGCGAAATGTCCTGGCTCATGTTCAACGCCCCGGCAGCCAGCGCAGGTTCGCGTCGGCACCGGGATGCGGCTCGCCTTGCAGCAGCAGGCGGCCGCTGGCAGCGAGATTCGCGGCCAGTCCGCTCATCGGCAGCGACGCCTTGACGTACAGCAGCACGGCATCGTTCTCCGCGCCCAGCGTCGTCACCTGCTTGACCGAGGGGTCGGCCTGCAAGGTGGCGAGCAGGTTCGCGTAATCCGTTGCCGAGGCCAGTCCGCTGATCCACAGCTTGCCCTCGCTGGGGCCGGCACCGATCACGTTGAGCTGCTTGCCGATGTGATCGACCATGCTGTTGCCGGCATCGCCGAGCAACGCGTCCTGGGTCGCGCCCTGGCTGCTCCAGCGCTGCGGCTGGCCACCGGAAATCAGCGTCCAGTCGGCACCGCCGCCGTGCAGCTTGCCGAGCAGGACCAGGCCGGTGTGGTATTGCCGGTTGATCGTCGCCAGCACGGCCGGATCGGCGCCGGCCACCTTCGCCATGTCCGGCACGCCGGCGGCATCGGGGTACACCACATTGGCGCCACGCGCGGCCGCTGCCGTGGCCAGGCTGGCCAGTGCCGCCTGATTGAGCAGATGGCCGTCGTTGCCCTGCACCAGCAGCAGGACCGGCGGCTTGATCCCCGCGCTCGCCACGCCGAGCTTCGACACCAGCCGGCGCACCGCACCCGGTTCGAACTCCACGTTCAGGATCAGCCCGGTGGCGGCGCGCTGGTACTGGAATTTCTGCACCAGCGAGCCGGCGTGCCCCAGCGCGTCGCTGTAACCGGCGTTGCTGCGCAGATCCTGGCCGCCGGCAACCCGCGTCAATACCTGCCCCAGCGCGGTGGCGAACGCCTGGTCGCGTTGCGCGTCGCTGGTGTCGGCCACCGGCACCACGACGGTGTACGGCGAACCCGTTTGCGCATGCAGCGGCGATAGCGCGGCAAAACCCAGCAGCAGGATGACGATCAACAGGCGGGACAGGCGCATGGACGTGGGCATCTTCGGAGGAAAGCTCCCGGAAGTCTGCCCAATCGCGTCCCCAGCGTCCATCGGAGCCGTCACCAAACCGGACTTCATAGGCCGGCAATGGCGCCACAAGCTGTTAAACTTGCGCGTTTCATCCACGCCGCAGATCCTGACCAAGGTCCTCGCCATGTCTGACACCCTCACCTACCGCGCCGCCGGCGTCGACATCGACGCCGGCAATGCGCTGGTCGAACGCATCAAGCCGCTGGTCAAGCGCACGGGCCGCCCGGAAGTGATGGGCGGGCTGGGCGGCTTCGGCGGCTTGTTCGATCTGTCCGGCCGCTACAGGGAACCGGTGCTGGTGTCGGGCACCGACGGCGTCGGCACCAAGCTGAAGCTGGCGCAAATCCTGAACCGGCACGACACCATCGGCATCGACCTGGTCGGCATGTGCGTCAACGACGTACTGGTGCAGGGCGCCGAGCCGCTGTTCTTCCTCGACTACTTCGCCACCGGCAAGCTCGACGTGGATACCGCGGTCGCCGTGGTCGGCGGCATCGCGAAGGGCTGCGAACTGGCCGGTTGCGCCCTGATCGGGGGCGAGACCGCCGAGATGCCGGACATGTATCCGCCCGGCGAATACGACCTCGCCGGCTTCACCGTCGGTGCGGTGGAAAAGTCGCAGATGCTCAGCGGCGACGCGATCGTTGCCGGCGACGTGGTTCTCGGGGTCGCTTCTTCCGGCCCGCACTCGAATGGTTATTCGCTGGTCCGCAAGATCCTGGAGCGCGCCGGCAATCCGCTGGATCTCGATCTCGGCGGCATCAAGCTGGCCGACGCGCTGATGGCGCCGACCACGATCTACGTGAAGTCGATGCTGGAGTTGTTGAAGGCCAGCCCGGTCCACGGCATGGCCCACATCACCGGCGGCGGCCTGAAAGAGAACATCATCCGCGTAGTGCCGGACAATCTGGGCATCGTCCTGGACGCCAGCACCATCGTGCTGCCGCCGGTGTTCGACTGGCTGATGCGCGAAGGCAACGTGGCGCGCGAGGAAATGTGGCGCACGTTCAACTGCGGCGTCGGCTTCACCGTGATCCTGCCGCGCGACGCGGTCGAAACGGCCTCCGCCTTGCTGGCCAGACACAGCCTGGCCAGTTCGGTGATCGGCGAGATCGTGCCGGTGCAGGGCGGCGAACGCGTGCGGATCGGTTGACCACTGCGCAACGCCGCCGATGACCACGCCACTGCCACGCGTCGCCGTGCTCGCCTCCGGGCGCGGCAGCAATCTCGCTGCGATGCTGGAGGCGCGCGGGCGAGGTGAACTGCCGGTCGAGTTCGTGCTGGTGGGCAGCGACAAGGCCGATGCCGGCGCGTTGCGGCTGGCCGAAGCGGCCAATATCCCCACGCTGGCGCTCGATCCGCGCGTTTATCCGGATCGGCGTGCGTTCGACCTGGACCTGTTCGCCCGCGTCGCCGCCAGCGGCGCCGAATGGCTGGTGCTGGCCGGCTTCATGCGCATCCTCGATGGCGAGGCGCTGACGCCGTGGGTCGGCCGCGTGATCAATATCCACCCCTCGCTGCTGCCGAAATACCGCGGCCTGCATACCCATCGCCGCGCGCTGGCAGCCGGCGATCTGGAGCACGGAGCCAGCGTGCACTTCGTCACCGCCGAGCTGGACGGCGGCCCGGTGATCGCCCAGGCGCGCCTTGCGATCGCCGCCGGTGACGACGAACACCAGCTCGCGCAACGGCTGTTGCCGCTGGAACACCGGCTGCTGCCGGCGGTACTGAACCTGCTGGCCAGCAAGCGCCTGCAATGGGACGGCCACGCACCGAGATTCGACGGACGGCCGCTGCTGACGCCGCTGATGCTGGGCGACGAAGGCCTGCGGGCCGCGGAGTGATCCCCGGTTCAGCCCGGCGCCGGCAGACTCCGCGCATGACTATCCGACCCCTGCTCGCCCCCTTCCTCGGCCTTGGCCTGCTGCTCGGCGCACCGGCTGTCCTCGCCGCCACACCGGGCGCCTTTACCGCCACCTACAACGTGTCGCAAGGCGGCGAGCCCACGGGCGTCGCCACGGTCACCTTGCATCCCGCCGGCAACGGCGAGTGGGTCTACAGCAAGAACGTCAAGAGCACCGGCGGACTGGCTGCCATGCTCGGCGCCAGCCTTGCCGAGAGCTCGCGTTTCCGCTGGAAAGGCGATGTGCCCGAAGCGGTCAGCTACGACTACCAACTGCAGACCGGCATCAAGAACAAGCAGCGGCGCATGACCGTGGACTGGGCCAGGAAACAGGTAACCGTCGACGAGGGCAAAGGCCCGCAGACCTATCCTGCCAGCCCCGGCATGGTCGAGCGCAACACCACCTCGCTGGCATTGGGCCTGGCGCTGCGCGACGGCAAGCAGCAGATCGCCCTGCCGGTCGCCGTGCGCCAGCAAGTACAGACACAGAGCTTCAAGGTGACCGGCAAGGAAACCGTCAAGGTTCCCGCCGGCAGCTTCAAGGCCGAACGGATCGACCGCACCGACGCCGAACGCGGTTTCAGCGCGTGGTATGCGCCCACCCGTTATCCGGTGCCGGTGAAACTGTCGCAGCACGACGGTGGCGACATCGTGATGGAGATGGTCAGCTACCGCCAGCAGTGAACGACTGAGGCGGTGTCCCTGGCGTCTGCCGAATGGATCAATACGTACCGATCAGTTCGGCAGACGCCGGATCCTGGCGCCGAGCACGCCGAGTTTTTCCTCGATGTTCTCGTAGCCGCGGTCGATGTGATAGACGCGGTCGACGACGGTATCGCCCTTCGCCACCAGACCGGCCAGCACCAGGCAGGCCGAAGCGCGCAGGTCGGTGGCCATGATCGGCGCGCCGCTCATCTGCGCGACACCCTGTACCACGGCGGTGTTGCCTTCCAGGCGGATGTCCGCGCCCAGCCGCTGCAGTTCCTGCGCGTGCATGAAACGATTTTCGAACACCGTCTCGGTGACCACGCCGGTACCCTCGGCCACGCAGTTGAGCGCGGTGAATTGCGCCTGCATGTCGGTCGGGAACGCCGGGTACGGCGCGGTGCTGATGTTGACCGCCTTCGGCCGGCGACCGCCCATGTCCAGCTCGATCCAGTCGTCGCCGGTCGAGATGTGCGCGCCGGCCTCTTCCAGCTTGGACAGCACGGCGTCGAGCGTATTGGCGCGCGCATGGCGTGCGCGCA
Organism: Rhodanobacter terrae; assembly: GCF_042657005.1. Classification (NCBI taxonomy): domain Bacteria; kingdom Pseudomonadati; phylum Pseudomonadota; class Gammaproteobacteria; order Lysobacterales; family Rhodanobacteraceae; genus Rhodanobacter; species Rhodanobacter terrae. The sequence continues at coordinate 68,342 of NZ_JBHSNG010000017.1, read as the reverse complement.
CCTTGCCGCCGGTCATCGCCGCGCCGACCAGGAAGGTGCCGGTCTCGATGCGATCGGGCAGCACTTCGTACTCGGCCCCGTGCAGGCGCTCGACGCCGTGGATGATCATGGTCGACGTACCGGCACCCTCGATCTGCGCGCCCATCGCGATCAGGCAATGGGCCAGATCGACCACTTCGGGTTCCTGCGCGGCGTTCTCGATCACCGTGGTGCCCTGCGCCAGGGTGGCGGCCATCATGATGTTCTCGGTACCGGTGACGGTGACCATGTCCATCTGGATATGCGCGCCCCGGAGCCGCCTCGCCTTCGCCTTGATATAGCCGTTCTCGACGCTGATGTCGGCGCCCAGCGCCTGCAGGCCGCGAATATGCTGGTCGACCGGACGCGAGCCGATCGCGCAGCCGCCCGGCAGCGAGACCTCGGCCTGGCCGAAGCGCGCCACCAGCGGGCCGAGCACCAGAATCGAGGCGCGCATCGTGCGCACCAGGTCGTACGGTGCCACACAGGTGCTGGTGGTGCGCGGGTCGACATGCATCTTCATGCGGTCGTCCAGCACCAGTTGCACGCCCATCTGGCCGAGCAGTTCGATGAAGGTGGTGACGTCGTGCAGGTGCGGCACGTTGCCGATGCTGACCGGCTCGTCGGCGAGCAGGCAGGCGGCGAGAATCGGCAGCACGGCGTTCTTGGCGCCGGAAATGCCGACCTCGCCATGAAGCGGCACACCGCCACTGATCAGGATCTTGGCCATAAATACCGGTGATGAGGAATCGGGAACGGGGAGCCGGAAAGCTGGAGAAACGAAGATGGGATGGCGGCTTTAGCCATTCCCGATCCCCGGCTCCCGTTTCCCGGCCTCTTCGGGTGTAAGGGTTTTCAACGCCAGCGCATGGATCGCGCCGCCCATCAGGTCGCCCAGCGTGGCGTACACCAGCCGATGCCGCGCCAGCGGCAATTTGCCGGCGAACTGGCTGGCCACCACGGTAGCCTCGAAATGCACCCCGTCAGCGCCGCTGACCTCGGCCTGGGCACCGGGCAGGCCGTTTTCGATCATTGCCTGGATGCGGGCTGAGTCCATCGGGGGCGTTCCATAACGAAGCTTGAGTCGGCAAAGGCGCGGATTCGGCCGTGGCCGGAATCCATTGCACTGACTTATGACGGTAAAATACGAATGTGCCATGGTAATGGAAATACGCTGGCGCAGAAACGACAGCCGTTCCAGATCGGCACATGCGGCACCCTGTCGCCACGGCGAACAGGGGTGTCCTGACCCCTCTTTCACCGAGCCTCCATGAACGCACGCATCGCCCCGTCCGACCCGATCGACCCGAGCCCGGAGGCCATCATCCGCAGCGCGCGCACGGTGATCGCCACCGAAGCGGCCGCCGTACACGCGCTGGAACCGCGGATAGGGACGAACTTCGTCGAGGCCTGCCGGCTGATCCTCGCCTGCAAGGGTCGCGTGGTGGTCAGCGGCATGGGCAAGTCCGGGCACGTGGCGCGGAAGATCGCCGCCACCCTGGCCTCGACCGGGACGCCGGCGTTCTTCGTGCATCCGGGCGAGGCCAGCCATGGCGACCTGGGCATGATCACGTCGCAGGACGTGGTGCTGGCGCTGTCCTATTCCGGCGAGACGGACGAGCTGCTGTTCATCCTGCCGATGATCAAGCGCCAGGGCATTCCGCTGATCGCCATCACCGGCAAGCCCGGCTCCTCGCTGGCATCCCAGGCGGACGTGCACCTGGATGGCAGCATCTCCAGCGAAGCCTGCCCGCTGGGCCTGGCGCCGACCACCAGCACCACCGTCGCGCTGGTGCTGGGCGACGCGCTGGCGATCGCGCTGCTGGAGGCCCGCGGCTTCACATCGGACGATTTCGCCCGTTCGCATCCGGCCGGCAGCCTCGGCCGGCGCCTGCTGCTGCGCATCAGCGACGTGATGCACCGCGGCGACGACGTGCCGCGCGTGGCGCCGGACTCCAACATCACCGCCGCTCTGGTCGAGATGACCCGCAAGCACCTGGGCATGACGGCGGTGGTCGACGCCGAACAACGCCTGCTGGGGGTATTTACCGACGGCGATCTGCGTCGCGCGCTGGACGACGTGGGCGTGGACCTGCGCGGCGCCACCGTGGCCGAACTTATGACTCTCGGCCCCAAGACGATCGGCCCCGACAAGTTGGCGGCCGAAGCGGCGCAACTGATGGAAAAACACCAGATCCATGCCTTGCTGGTGGTCGACGATGAACAGCACGTGGTCGGCGCGCTGAACATTCATGATCTGCTCCGCGCCCGTGTGGTCTGATCCCGGTTTGCCTTGGCAAATCGGAAAATCAGGCAAGCCTGCTTTTCCACGCCTTCCGCATCACCAAAGCCCAAGCCCGTGCCCATAAGCTATCCCGCCGATACCGCTCCCGACATCCTCGCCCGTGCCGCCAAAATCCGGCTCGCGGTGTTCGACGTGGACGGCACCTTGACCGACGGCCGCCTGTGGTACGGCGAGGACGGCCGCGAAACCAAGGTGTTCCACGTGCACGACGGGCTCGGCCTGAAGCGGTTGCAGGCGAACGGCATCCAGGTCGCGCTGATCACCGCCCGGATCAGCCACCCGGTGGCGCTGCGTGCCGAGGAGCTGGAGATCGCCCACGTCTACCAGGGCCAGGGCGACAAGCTCGCCTGCCTGCGGGAACTGCTCGACGCGCTGCACCTCGCCGCCGAACAGGCCGCCTTCGTCGGCGACGACCTGCCCGACCTGCCGCCGATGCGCATCGCCGGACTGGCGGTGGCGGTGGCCAACGCGCACCCGTGGGTAGCCGAGGCCGCACACTGGCAGACCGCCAAGAGCGGCGGCATGGGCGCCGCGCGCGAAGTATGCGATCTGCTGCTGCACGCGCAAGGCAAAAGCGACGCCGAGCGGGAGCGCTGGCAGTGAACTTCCGCCTGTGGCTGCGCGACCGGCGCCTGCCGGCCGCGACCTTCGTCATCGCACTGGCCGCGGGCGTGAGCCAGTTGCTGCTGTGGTGGCTGGGACCGACCGCCAGAACCAACGACTTCGTCGGGCCGCCGCGTTCGGGCTACACGCTGACCAACGCCAAGGTGATTGAATACAACCTCGACGGGCAGCCCGGTTTCCGCCTGCAGGCGCCGCACCTGGAGCGCCGCGAGGGCGATGAATCGCTGTATCTCAACTCGCCGACTTTCCAACTGCCGGCCAAGCAGGCCGGCGTGCCCGACTGGCAAGGCGAGTCGCTGTACGGCTGGGTCAACAAGGGCGGCACGCTGCTCAAGCTGCAAGGCCCGGTGTTGATGCATCGGCCAGCCTTCGGCACCACGCCGGCGACCGACATGCATACCTCCGACGTCACGGCGTGGCCGAAGGAAAACCGCCTGGAGACGGCCGCACCGGCGCAGATCGTTCAGGGAGCCTCTACAATCAGCGGGGTCGGCATGCGCGCCAACCTCAACAACAAGCACCTGGAGTTGCTCGATGATGTCCACAGCACGTTCATGCCAGCCAAGCCGCGTCGCTAAGCTCGCGCTTCTGGGCGTTGGGCTGGCAATGCTGCAGCCCGCGCTTGCCCGCCAGGACGATCGCCAGCAGCCGGCCCACATCACGGCCAAGTCGTTCGATGCCACCCAGCAGGCAAACGGCATCATCCACTACAAGGGCAACGTGCTGCTGACGCAGGGTACGCTGAAGGCGACCGGCGCCCTCGCCACCGTTTATCTGGACGCGAACAACAGCGTCACGCGGGTGGTCATCACCGGAAATCAGGCGCATATCGAGCAACTCGACGACAACGGCAACCTGATGCAGGGCAACGCTGCCACCCTCGACTACGACAATGTCAAGCAGATCGCGGTGCTCACCGGGAATGCCACGGTCAGCCAGAAAGGCCGCGGCAGCGCGAAAGGCGACCGGCTCACCTACAACACGCAGACCAGCCAGATGACCGGTGAAAGCAACGGCGACGGCCTCGTGCAGATGACTTTCCTGCCCACGCCCAAACCCGGGGCCACGCCAGCCAAGCCGGCGACGCCGGCACCGAGCAAGAGCAGCCCGCCGCAGGGACAGCACTGACCGATGCTTTCCGCCGAAGGTCTGCAGAAAAGCTTCAAGGCGCGCCAGGTAGTGCGTGATTTCGGCTTCTCGATACGCGAGGGTGAAGTCGTCGGCCTGCTCGGCCCCAATGGCGCCGGCAAGACCACCTGCTTTTACATGGTGGTGGGCCTGATCGAGGCCGATGCCGGCGTGATCAAGCTGGACAAGCAGGACATCACCGGCATGCCGATGCACTCGCGCGCCAAGCTCGGTATCGGCTACCTGCCCCAGGAAGCGTCCGTGTTCCGACGGCTCAGCGTGGCCGACAACATCATGGCGGTGCTGGAACTGCGCGACGGCCTCGGTGCGCAGCAGCGCAGCACCGAGCTGGAAAGCCTGCTCGACGAGTTGAAGATCGCGCACATCGCGGACCAGAAAGGCGTCAGCCTGTCCGGCGGCGAACGGCGCCGGGTGGAGATTGCCCGTGCACTGGCCGCGCGGCCGCGCTACATGTTGCTGGACGAGCCGTTCGCCGGGGTCGACCCGATCTCGGTCGGGGAGATCCAGCGCATCGTGCGTCACCTGAAGGAACGCGGGATCGGCGTGCTGATCACCGACCACAACGTACGCGAGACGCTCGGCATCTGCGACCGCGCCTACATCCTCAACGATGGCGAAGTACTGTCGCGCGGCACCCCGGCGCATATTCTCGCCGACGAGAAGGTGCGCGAAGTCTACCTAGGGCGTGAATTCCGCCTCTGAATTAGCTGTCGTGGCCACTTCGCCGTGGTCAGGCTATGGCCGCGCTTGCGGGCAAGCGCTAGGATGGCCGCGAGCTCCTTCGACCCGGCTGGCATGAAACCCGCACTGCAGTTTCGCCTCCATCAGCAACTGACCCTGACGCCGCAGCTGCAGCAGGCGATCCGTCTGTTGCAGCTGTCTCAGCTGGAGCTGGAAGCGGAGCTGCGCCAGATCGCCGAGAGCAATCCGCTGCTGGAGTTCGCCGAGGAAGTCGAGGACGACGAAACAGTCGACAACGTCGACGCCGAGAGCGAATACCCGAGCGCGGAGAATGTCGCCGCCAGCAGCAGCGAGCGCGGCGACGACGACGCCGGCGACTGGGCCGATGGCGGCGGCGTCGCCGAAGCGCCGATCGACTTCTCCAGCAGCAGCGTCAGCACCGGCTCCAGCTCGCGCAACGACGAAGACTTCGAGCCGCAGAACGCGGCGCCGGAAACCCTGCAGCAGCATCTGCTGTGGCAGCTCAACCTGGCCTCGTTCAATCCGCGCCAGCACCTGATCGCCACCGTGCTGATCGACGCGCTCAATCCCGCCGGTTATCTGGCCGAAGGGCTGGAAGCCGTACTCGCCGCATTGCCGGCCCATCTCGCCGCCACCCTCGACGAAGTCGACGCCGTACGGCGCCAGTTGCAGGGCTTCGACCCTGCCGGCGTGGGCAGCCTCGACCTGCGCGACTGCCTGCGCGTGCAACTGGAGCAGTTCGATCCGGATACGCCGCAGCGCGACCTGGCGCTGCGCATGGTCGATACCGAGCTGGAGCTGCTCGCACGTAACGACATCCCCCGGCTTGCGCGGCGCCTGCGCGCCAGCGAGGACGATGTGGCGGCGGCGGCGGTGCTGATCCGCAGCCTCGATCCGCGCCCGGGAGCGGCGCTCGACGCCACCCCGGTGGAGTACGTCGCACCGGACGTCTATGCGGTGCGCGACGGCAGCCGCTGGCGAGTAAGCCTGAATCCGGACGCGCAGCCGAGGCTAGGTTTGAATCAGCACTACTGCGGCCTGATCGCCCGGGCGCGTGGCGAGGATGCCAGCTGGATGCGCGGCCAGCTGCAGGAAGCACGCTGGCTGATCAAGAGCCTGGAGTCGCGCGCCGAAACCCTGCTCAAGGTCGCCGACGCGATCGTGCGGCGGCAGAGCGCATTCCTCGACTACGGCCCCGAAGCGATGCACCCGCTGGTGTTGCGCGAAGTTGCCGAGGAGGTGGGCATGCACGAGTCCACCATCTCGCGCGTCACCACCCGCAAGTACCTTCACACTCCGCGTGGTACGTTCGAACTGAAGTATTTCTTTTCCAGCGGCGTCTCTACCGAGGACGGCGGCAGCGCCTCGGCCACCGCGATCCAGGCCATGCTGCGCAAACTGATCGACGCCGAGGATGCGCGCAAGCCACTATCCGACCAGGCAATTGCCGAGGAGCTGCAGCGCAAGGGCATCCAGGTGGCCCGTCGTACCGTTGCCAAGTACCGCGAGGGGCTGCGCATTCCCACCTCCAGCGAACGCCAGCGCGCCAGCTGACCTGCGAAAGGGCACTCACGGGAACTTGGTCGAGGAAAAAACGTTCCCATAGCAGTACAGACCGATTGACGATGTACCGCCGCCATGTCGGCTGCGATACGTCCACCCGCCGCGAAAAGCGGCACTGCACCAGAGGAGGCGCCCCATGCAATTCCAACTCAGCGGCCAGCAGATCGAAGTCACCCCGGCCCTGCGCGACCACGCCACCGCCAAGCTCGACCGCCTTACCCGCCTCGACGACAAACTCCTCAGCCTCGCGATCGTGCTGTCGGTCGACAAGCTCCAGCAACGCGCCGAGGGTACGCTCGGCGTCATCGGCGCCACCTTGCATGCGGAAGCCACCGAAGCCGACATGTATGTCTCCATCGACGTGCTGTTCGACAAACTGGTCAACCAGCTGCGCAAGCACCGCGAGAAGGTCAGCGACAAGCACCAGCAGGAAGCGCGCGAAGCGCGCCAGTACGGCTGACTTCCGGCTGATTTCCAGCGAACTCCGCGCCGCGGCCCACCCGATCCAGGTGGGCCGTTTTCGTTTCTGAACACGCGCATACCTCCAAGCTGGCACAATGTCCGTGCCACCGCAAAACCCAGCGGTGCAAAGGATCTCCGTTTGGATCGGATCAGCGCGCGACAACTCTACGATGGCGTCCACGAGCGCATGGCGCTGCGCTGGGTATCCGGCATGCGCGGGGAATCGCGGGTGATCGAGCCGGGCGCCGCGCAATCGCGCCGGCCGTCGCTGGTCGGCTATCTCAACGTGATCTACCCGAACAAGATCCAGATCATCGGCACCGAGGAACTGAAGTTCCTCGACGGACTGGATTCGCGCCAGCGCTGGGAGGTGATGCACAAGATCGCCGCCCACCAGCCGCTGGCGCTGATCGTGACCAAGGATCAATCGGTGCCCGCCGACCTGCGCGAGGTCGCCGAGGAAACCAATGTGCCGCTGTGGATCAGCCCCAAGCGCGGCCACGAGTTGCTGACCTACCTGCAATACCACCTGGCACGCATGCTGGCGGCCAAGATCACCTTGCACGGCGTGTTTCTGGAAGTGTTCTCGATCGGCGTGCTGATCACCGGCGAAGCCGGCTCCGGCAAGAGCGAACTGGCGCTGGAGCTGATCAGCCGCGGCCACCGGCTGGTCGCCGACGACGCCACCGAATTCACCCTGATCGCGCCGGACGTGATCGACGGCACCTGCCCCGAACTGCTGCAGGATCTGCTCGAGGTGCGCGGACTGGGCGTGCTCAACGTGCGCGAGATGTTCGGCCACATGTCGGTCAAGACATCCAAGTACCTGCGCCTGGTGATCCACCTGAAGCCGATACGCGACGGCGACGGCAGTCCCGACAACAACAGCGACGCACTGACCCGTCTCACCGGCGACATCGGCCACCGCGAGATCTTCGACGTGATGATACCGATGATCACCATCCCGGTGGCCTCCGGACGCAACCTGGCGGTGCTGGTCGAGGCCGCGGTACGCAGTCACGCCCTGAAGAGCAAGGGCATCGATCCGGCGCAGACCTTCATTGACCGGCAGGCGCACCAGCTGCGCCGGCTGCCTCCATGGTGAACGCATGAGCGACGAACGCACCTCCCTCGATACGCAGGTCGATCCGCACGAAATCCACCTGATCGTGCTTACCGGCATGTCCGGCGGCGGCAAGACGGTGGCGCTGCGCGCACTGGAAGACCTGGAGTTCTACTGCGTCGACAACCTGCCCTCGGCCCTGCTGCCGCAGCTGGTGAACGCGGTGATCGAAGGCAGCAGCACGCATCGGCGCATCGCGGTGGGCGTGGACGTACGCAACCGCGGCGCGGATTTCACGCACATGCCGGCCGTGCTGTCGGGACTGGCTTCGGCCGGCGTGCAGGTGCACCTGATCTTTCTGGATTGCCGCGACGAAGTGCTGATCAAGCGCTATTCGGAAACCCGCCGACGCCACCCGCTGGCCACCCGCGGGCTGTCGCTGGCCGACGCGATCGTCGCCGAACGCAGGCTGCTGCGGCCGCTGATGGCGATTGCCGAGAAGGTGATCGATTCCAGCGAGCTCAACGTGCACCAGCTGCGCCGGCTGGTCGCCACCGGCTACGCGCAGGCCACCGAGGGGTTGACCCTGATGTTCCAGTCGTTCGCGTTCAAGCGCGGGCTGCCGCTGGACGCGGATTTCGTGTTCGACGCGCGCTGCCTGCCGAACCCGCACTGGCATCCGCACCTGCGTCCGCTGTCGGGCAAGGATGCGGCGGTGCGCGAGTTCCTCGACGCGGAGCCCCTGGTCGGCGAATACTTCAACGACACCGCACGCTGGCTCGATGCGTGGCTGCCGCGCTTCGAGCAGGACGACCGCAGCTACGTGACGATCTCGATCGGCTGCACCGGCGGCCGGCACCGCTCGGTCTATCTGGTCGAGAAGCTCGCCGCGCACTACCGCGATCGCCGCGAAGGCGTGCTCACTTTCCACCGAGAGCTCGAATGATGAACATGACTCTCGCCAACACCGTCGGCCGCCGCCCATGAGCGTCGGCGTGCTGCTGATGACCCACGAGGCGGTCGGCAAGGCGTTGATCTCCGCCGCGCATCACGTGATGCCGAAGCTGCCGTTGCGGGTAGCCGCAGTGGAAGTGCCGCCGGAGTCCGACCCGGACGTGATGCGCACGCTCACCGCCCACCACGCGCGAGAACTCGACGAGGGCGACGGGGTACTGATCCTGGCCGACCTGTACGGCGCCACGCCGTGCAATATCGGGCTGTCGCTCGGCGCGCTCGGCGTGCATCTGCGCTGCGTCTCCGGCCTCAACCTGCCGATGCTGCTGCGCGTTCTCAACTATGCGGAAAAACCACTGGATGAACTGGCCGAGATCGCGGCCAGTGGTGGCCGCGGAGGAATCTTCATCGATCATGCCTGACGTGAAGGATGCCCTAATCCATTCCACACAGGCCCACCACCGATTGACAGATAATGACGGAATAGATCAGGGCATCCTTCACTATGCTTGAGCAAGAGATTGTCATATCCAACCGGCTGGGGTTGCATGCCCGCGCCTCGGCCAAACTGGTGCAGCTGGTGCAAGGTTTCAAATCCACCGTGTGGCTGATCAGCAAGGGCCGCGAAGTCAACGCGCAAAGCATCATGGGCGTCATGATGCTGGCGGCCGGCCTCGGCAGTCCGGTGACCGTCCGCGTCGACGGCCCCGACGAGGAAGCCGCGCTGAGTGCGGTGACTGCACTGTTCGAACGCAAGTTCGACGAAGGAGCGTAATGATGACGGGAGTCGGGAGTCGGGAACCGGGAGTGGGTAAAAGCAGCGCCTGCACGCGCTGGCGTTTCGCCGTCAGCGTCGTGCTGCCGGCTTTGCCGACTCCCGATTCCCGACTCCCCATTCCCGGCTCCGCGACAAGGAGCAACGCATGAGGCACCTGCTCCACGGCATGATCGCCGCCCATGGCATGGCGCTTGGCCGTGCCCGGCTGGTTCACCCGAGCCGCTACACCGTCGATACGCGTCCGCTGTCCGAGGAAGAGATCGAAGGCGAGTTGCTGCTGCTGCATCGCGCACTGGATACCGCGCGGCAGGAGTTGCGCGAACTGCGCGGCAAGCTGCATGGCGCCCTGGCGCGCGAGGTCAACGAATTCATCGACGCGCACAGCCTGCTGCTGGACGATGCGGAACTGCTGCGTGGACTGGACGACCTGGTTCGGATCGGCCACTACCGCCCCGGCGCGGCATTGAAGAAGCAGCGGGACCGGCTTACGGCGGTGTTCGAGGCGATGGACGACCCCTACCTGCGCAGCCGCAAGGAAGACGTCGAGCAGGTGATCAACCGGGTGATCTCCGCGCTGCAGCGGCAGACCAGTCCGCAGGAGCGCAAGCTGGCAGCGCGCGTCGGCGAGATCCTGATTGCCGACAGCATCGCCCCGGCCGACATGGCGCACCTGGCCGGCAGCGGACTGCTCGGCGTGGTCGCCAGCTCCGGCAGCGCGTATTCGCACAGCGCGATCCTGGCGCGCAGCCTCGGCCTACCGATGCTGGTCGGCACCCGCGATGCCCTGTCGAACATCCACGATGACGACCTGATCCTGCTCGACGCCGAACGCGGCGAAGCCATCGTGCATCCGGCCGCGCAGGACTTGTCGCGCTATCGGGCCTGGCAACGCGAGGCGACGATCGAGGGCCGCCGCCTGGCCAAGCTGGCGAATGCGCCCACACGTACCCGCGACGGCATCGAGATCGGCCTGCTGGCGAACGCCGAGACGGCGGCCGACGTGGCGATGGCGCGTGCGCGCGGCGCCGACGGCGTCGGCCTTTACCGCACCGAATTCCTGTTTCTCAAGCACAAGGAATTGCCGTCGGAAGACGAGCAATTCGTCGCCTATCGCGACCTGGTGATGGGCATGGGCGGCCTGCCCGTCACCATCCGCACGCTGGATCTGGGCGCCGACAAGGCCGATGCCGCCGGGCTGTCCCTGCGCGGCGAGGACAATCCGGCATTGGGCGTACGCGGCGTGCGCCTGTCGCTGCGTTATCCGGCGGTGTTCACCACCCAGATCCGCGCGATCCTGCGCGCCGCCTGCTACGGCCCGGTGCGCGTACTGGTACCGATGGTGACCCAGCCGGATGAGCTCATTGCGGTGCGCACGCTGTTCAAGCTGGCGCGGCAGGACCTGAAACGCGAGAACATCGACCTGCCTGAAAAGCTGCCCCTGGGCGCGATGATCGAAGTGCCCGCGGCGGCGATCAACGTGCGCGCGCTGCTCGAGTATTCCGACTTCCTGGCCATCGGCACCAATGACCTGGCCCAGTACGTGCTCGCCGCCGATCGCGGCAACGACGCGCTGGAAAACATCTACAACCCGTTGCAACCGGCACTGCTGCGGCTGCTGTCGCATGTGATCAGCGCCGGCCGCCGCGCGAAGAAGCCGGTCAGCCTGTGCGGCGAGATTGCCGGCGACGTGAACTTCACCGCCTTGCTGCTGATGCTTGGCCTATGCGAATTCAGCATGCATCCGAGTCAGATCCTGCATGTGCGCGACCGCCTCGCCACGCTGGACCACGCCGATCTGCGCCGGCACGCCGCACAGCTGCTGCGCGCGCATACCCACGAACAGGCCGAAGCCTTGCTGAGCCGGATCGTGGGCGCGCAGGAGCCCGTGGCAGCGTCTCCCGGCGTGGACTGAGGACGGCCCCGCGGCGGCCGTCTCAGCGACGGCGCCCGCCGGGGCGGACGCCTTCCACATCGATGCCTTCCAGATCGGCGCCTTTCAGAAACGCCTCCAGCAGCGCACCGCGGTATTTCTGCCGATGCAGCAGCAGGGAAAGCTTGCGGCGCAGATCGAGGAACGGCGTTTTCAAGGCCTTCAGGCGTCCCGTCGCCAGCGCATCGGTGACCGCCACCTCGGGCAGGCAGGCGATGCCGAGGCCGGCCACCACGGCCTGCTTGATCGCCTCGATCTGGTCGAGTTCAAGCACGGTCTCGCCGGGCGGCAGCTGCGCGAGCACCCGCTCGCTGGTCGCGCGCGTGGCCGAGCCGGGTTCGCGCAACACCCAGCGCGCGCCGGCGAAATCGGTGGGTTTCAGGCTGCGCTTGCGCGCCAGCGGATGCTCCGGCGGCGCGCAGACCACCAGCAAGTCGTCGCGCCACGGCCGCACCTCCAGCAACGGATGCGTCACCGGCCCTTCGACGCAGCCGATGTCGAGGCTGTGATCGAGCATGCCGGCGGCGATCGCTTCGGTATTCGCCACCCGCAGGCGGATCGCCACCTGCGGATGCGCGCGCACGAACGTGCCGAGCAGCTCGCCGACACGGTAGTTGCCCACCGTGTTGCTGGCGCCGATGCGCAGTTCGCCGCTCAGCGCCGCACCGTCTTCGCTGCCGCGTCGGCCGAACTCGGCATGACGTTCCAGCAGTTCCTGCGCCAGCGGCAGCAGTTCGCGGCCGCGCGCATTCAGGCGCAGGCGGCCACGCTCGCGCGCGAACACCGGCGCGTCCAGTTGCCGTTCCATTTCCGCCAGCGCCATGCTGGCGGCCGGCTGGGTCAGGTGCAGCCGTTCGGCGGCGGCGCGCACGCTGCCGAGCAGCGCGATCTGCACGAACACATCCAGTTGGCGGGGGCTGATGTTGATCATCAGCTTATTTTATACATTCCATCATATATTCCCAATTTTCCTGATAGTGCTGCCGGCGGACAATGGCGCATTGCCGGAGCCCACGCATGTCCACATCGTCCATCGCCACCCTCGTTCACCCTACGCTGCGCATGCGCGCGCCCGGCCTGCTGCTGGCCCTGGCGATCGGGCTGCTGGCCTTGCTGCTGGGGCGCTGGCTGCCGCTGATCGGCGGACCGGTGATCGGCATCGTGCTCGGCATCGTGGTGCGCAACCTGTTGTCGCCCGGCGAACGCTACACGCCGGGCATCGCGTTCGCCGGCAAGAAGGTGCTCCAGTGGTCGATCATCGCGCTGGGCTTCGGGCTCAGCCTGGGCCAGGTTGCCAAGACCGGTTTCGAATCGCTGTCGGTAACCCTGGTGACGATGACCGTGGCCTTCCTCGCCGCGTGGCTGCTGGGACGCTGGCTGGGCGTGCACGACAAGCTGAAGATCCTCATCGGCGTGGGGACCGCGATCTGCGGCGGCTCGGCGATCGCCGCGATAACCCCGATCATCCGCCCGGACGACCACGATACCGCGTTCGCGATCTCCACCATCTTCCTGTTCAACCTGGTCGCCGTGCTGCTGTTCCCGCTGCTTGGCCATCTGATGCACCTGTCCGACCTGGGCTTCGGCCTGTGGGCCGGTACCGCGATCAACGACACCTCGTCGGTGGTCGCCGCCGGCTACAGCTTCAGCAAGACTGCCGGCGACTACGCCACCATCGTCAAGCTGACCCGCGCCACCTTGATCATCCCGGTCTGCCTGGTGCTGGCCTTCGCCGTCGCCGCCCGCGAAAAGCGCAGGCATGCACAAGCCGGCACCGTGGGCCATTTCAGCCTGGCCAGCATCTTTCCGTGGTTCATCCTGTGGTTCCTGGTCGCATCCGCCATCCGCACTGCGGGCCTGATCCCGACAGCGATCCAGCCGGCCATCCACATGCTGGCGGAGTTCCTGATCATCGTGGCGCTCACCGCGATCGGCCTGTCCGCCAATCTGCGCAAGATGGCTGCCAGCGGCGCACGGCCGATCCTGCTGGGGCTGGGTGTGTGGATCGCGGTGGCGGTGAGCAGTCTGCTGGTGCAGCTGGTGATCGGACAACTCTGAGAAGTGAGTGGAGAGAAGCGAGAAACGAGTTGGTCGGCTGGGAGCGGAAAGTGGCCGGGGGAGAGCTTTACTCACCCCTCACCCCTCACCCCTCACTTCTCTCCACTCACTTCTGCCCTCTGCTCCATCAATGCCACACGGTCCGCACAGGTACACCGGCAACACGCATTCAAGCGCTGCGGAACACGGCGGCCCGATGGATCTCCCACGGACCGACGACCTGCAGCCAGCGCTCCTGCGCAACGGTGGCGGTGCAGGGTCCCAGCGTGCAGATGCGTATCTCGCGCGTGGCCGCCTGCGCCCGCAACATGTCCAGTACGTCGCGCAGCATCGTGTCCTCGAACGGCGTGTACAGATAGAACACCGTGCCGGCCGATAAATCGATCTCCCGCACATCGCCCTGCACGAACGTCACCCGGTCGAGGTTGAGCGAGTGCGCACAGCGCCGCGCGCACTCGACATGAGCCGCCTCCCATTCGATACCGACGCAGCGCGCGCCGGTACAGATCGCGGCGAGCATGGGGACCTGACCCAGACCGGAGCCAAGGTCGATCAGCACGTCGCGCTCATCGAGCGCGGTGCGCGCGATCATGTCGAAGATATGCCGTGCCGGCGTGGGTTGGTAAAACACCATCTCCGCGGCCAGCCCGGCGAGCGGCATCCCGGGCTCGTCGATCTGCAGGACGCCGCTGATCAACGCATCCAGATAGTCATAGCTGTCGCCCGCCGTCCGGCCGCCCTCATCCGGACCGGCCGCGTACGCACACTCGAGCAATCGGCGGGCACCCGCGCCGAGCTGGACGTCCCGGCGAATGCTTTCGCAGAGCTGGTCGTCGACGGATTCAAGGTCGACGCACAACGCCTCGATGCGATCGCGCAGCCCCGCTTCCACGGCCGTCTCCAGATGGCCGGGCAGACCACAGAGGCGCCAGCTCTCCAGACGATCGAGTACTTCGCTGCGCTCGCGCAGCCGGTCCGGTTCGTGCAACGACCGATCCCGCTCCAGATCATTGATGATGTCGTGCGGCGACCGGCTCATCGGCTGGTCATCCCTGCTTGTGAAGAGCGAACAACCGCCGACTCACGCCTTCCCCTGCTCCACCAGCGTCAGCGCCACCTTGTCGCGCAGATACACCGGCAGCGCCAGCTCCGGCGCCTGCAGGTGACCGGCATGGAATTCGCGCAACGCCAGTTCGGCGACATGGGCGGCCTGCGGGTAACGCATGCCATCGGCCGAGCGCAGCCTGCCCGTGAGGCGCTGGCTCAGCATGCTGGCATAGGTGGCCCAGCCGCTGCCCACCACCTGCCAGGCATCGGCTTCCGGCAACAGCAGCGACGCAGCGGTGCAGATGCGCTCGTCATCCAGCGCGATCAGCCCGCCATGGTCGTCGCGGCGGTAGCAGGCGGCGTAGATCTCGCCCATGCGCGCGTCGATCACGGCGAGGATCGCGGTACCTTCTTCTTCCGGCGCCTCCAGCGCCAGTGCGGCCAGCGAGGAAATGGTGATCACCGGCACGTCCAGCGCCAGCGCCATGCCTTGCGCCAGCGACACGCCCAGGCGCACGCCGGTGAACGCACCGGGGCCGCGGCCCACCGCGATCGCATCCAGCGCATGGCGGCCGATGCCGGCTTCGGCCAGCAGCGCATCGGCCATCGGCAGCACCAGCTCGGTGTGCCGGCGCGGGGCGATCTCGCTGCGCGCGATCAGTTCGTCGCCGTGGATCAGGGCGACGGAGCAGGCTTCGGTGGCGGTTTCGATCGCGAGCAGATTCATGATCGCTCCATGATAGCCGGTGGCGGCACCGGTGGTTCGGTCGATGCCGACCCCGTTGTCGTCGGTCCTGCTGTCATGGGCACGTACGCATACCAGTCGATGCGGCGGGTCAGATACATCATCAACGCCACCATCACCAGCAGCACCAGCGCGCCGATCAACAGCGCGTACTGCTCGGCCGCGATCAACCCGTACAGCATCGCGTAGATCAGCCCCAGCACGCCGCCCAGCAACAGTCCGGCGCGGCGGGCACGCAATACCGCCATCGCGTAACCGCCCACGATGAAGACCACCGCGATCGCGGCCAGCGTATAAGCCAGGCCGAAACCGATCTGTTCGGACAGCGCCAGCAGCACCACGTAGAACGTGGCCAGCGCCGCGCCGACCAGCAGGTATTGCACCGGATGCACACGCAGCCGCTTGAGCACTTCGAACAGGAAGAACGCCACGAACGTCATCGCGATGAACAGCAAGCCGTACTTGCCCGCGCGCACGTTGCGCTGGTACACGTCGACCGGCTGGTACAGCTGCACGCCGAAGGTGGATGCCTGCAATGCCCCGTCCAGGCCATTCCCGGCATCGGTCCAGTGCTGGCCGTAGCTGCGATTGAGATCGAGCATGTGCCAGTGCGCGCTGAATTCCTTGGCGTCGAGCTGATGCTCCAACGGCAGCGCCGCGCCGATGAAGCTCGGATCGCGCCACGGCGCGCGCATCGCCACGTCGGTGCTGCGCGCCAGCGGCAGCAGCTGCAGCGATTCGGTGCCGGCCAGCTTGAGATTGATCTCGACATCGATCGGTTGGTCGGCCAGCGCATCCAGGTCGATCGGCACCACCACGTTCGACCATGGACCAAGCCGATCGGCCGACGAGTCGAAGCGCGCCGGCCTGCCGTTGATGAGCAACTCGCTCACCTCTTGCAGGCCGCGCAGGTCGCCGATCGGCAGGCGCAACTCGGCCTTGCTGCCCTGCCACTGCGCGTTGCTGGCGCGGCGGAACTGGGCCAGGTCCTGCGCCCGGAATTGCCCGCTGATCTTCACCGTGGAGACGAATACCGGCGCGGTGTAGATACCGTAGCTGCGCGTCTGCACGGCCAGCGCCACATCCATCTTCAACTCGTCCGCCAGCATGCTCTCGCTGCCGGAGAGAGTCTGTGGCGGCCGGTTGTCCACCGCCATCAGCTGGGTCAGCGTCGGAACCGTCAGCACCGGACCGCCCAATACCTGCTGACCGCCCCAGCCCTGCGCGATCTGCGCAACCGCGGTCTCGCGCAGTTGCTGACGCTCGCTCACCAGCCCGCTCACCTGCATCAGCGGTATCGTCATCAGCAACGCCAGCACACCGATGCCCAGCACCTTGGCCGTCACCGTCTGTGTCCACTTGACCATGTCCTGCACTCCCTGGGTCGGAGCGTCGATCAGAACAGCAACGAGGGCGATGGCGCAGGCAATGGCGGGCCGCACGCTGGCCGCAAGATGGCATGCCGATGACCGCGAACCTTCGCACCGCCGGCGCGGTCTCTGTAACAGTTCGCCAGCAGAAAGGCTGGCCATCCGATCGCGAAAAAGGGGCAAGCCATGCGCACCATTGCGAAGTTTCTGGCCCGCAACAAGGGCTTCATCACCTTCATGTTGTGCATGGTCGTGTTCCGCAGTGCGGTGGCCGACTGGAACGTGGTGCCGACCGGATCGATGCAGCCCACCATCCGCATCGGCGACCGCATCCTGGTCGACAAGCTGGCCTATGACGTACGCCTGCCGCTGACCCACATCTCGTTGCTGCACCTGGCCGATCCGCAACGCGGCGACATCGTGGTGCTGGATTCCCGCGCGGCGCACGAGCGGCTGGTGAAACGGGTTATCGGCCTGCCCGGCGACCGGGTGGCGATGCGCAACAACGTGATCTTCATCAACGGCCGGGCCGCCAGCTATACCGCCGGCAGCTACGATGGCATCCACGATGACCTGCTGGATCCGGCCCGCTACCGGATCGAACGCTACGGCGACATCCGTCACGCGATACGCCTGTCGGTGAACCGGCCAAGCCCGGCCATCAACTTCGGTCCGGTGAAGGTGCCGCCAGGTCGGTACCTGCTGCTGGGCGACGACCGCGACAACAGCATGGACTCGCGTTATCTCGGTTTCTTCGCGCGCGATGAAGTCGTGGGGCGATCGCGCTACGTGGTCGCCTCACTGGATCCTCGGCATCACTATCTGCCGCGCATCCATCGCTTCGGCGCAGCGCTGGACTGAATGTTCGTGGCCGGTGTCTGCGGCAAGTAGTGCTTCTTGTGGGAGCGGCTTCAGCCGCGATGATCTTCGTCGGCGCGTTGGGGCATCGCCCGCTAGCGGGCTCCTACACGGGTCGGATCGTGCCGCTTGGGCCTGGGCATTGGACTCAGGGACGGTGCTGGCACGGCGTCACCAATGTCCCTTGATGGAACACGATCTGCCATTCGTCGCCTGCGCGCCTCCAGACAGTACTGCGCCGGCTCACCCGCTCGCCCTGCTCCAGGGTGTACGTCAGCAGATACGTGTCCGGCCCGAGTTCGCGGCAATGGAAGTCATGGGTCTTCCAGGTATGTTCGGCGGGATCGGGGGCGCGGCGCTCCAGCACGTCGAGGACCTGAGCGCGGCTGTAGCGGCGGCCGGAAGCGCCGATTTCCCAGAAGTCGGCGGCAGCCATGCGTTCGTAGTCGGCACGCGTGGTACCGAACTCGGGGCGATGGAAGATCGGCTCGCGGCGGCGCAATTCTTCCAGCACCGGCTGCAGCTCGGGCGCGGTGATCGGTGTGGGCTCGATCGAGTCAGCCATGGCGCTGGCTCCTGTGCGTTGAGCGGCATGCCGGTAGAAATCGTCGACGCGAAGATGCTGCGAACGGCGCCTTGTGCGAGCCGCTTCAGCCGCGATGTTGTTGGTCAGTCCGCAAGAGCATCGCCCGCCAGCGGGCTCCTACGGTTTTGCGCTTTCGAAGAATGCTCGCACATCGGCCAGTTCGCGTGTGCGCGGCATCGGCGGCAGGCTGGCCAGGAACAGCTTGCCATAGCCCTTGGTGGTGAGCCGCGGATCGCACAACACCAGCACGCCGCGGTCGTGCACGTCGCGAATCAGGCGACCGGCGCCCTGCTTCAGCGCGATCACGGCGCTGGGCACCTGCCAGCCCATGAACGGGTTGATGCCGGACTGCTCCAGCGCCTCCAGCCGTGCCATCAGCACCGGATCGTCCGGTGCGGCGAACGGCAGCTTGTCGATCACCACCACGCTGAGCGCTTCGCCGACCACGTCGACGCCTTCCCAGAAGCTGGCTGCCCCGAGCAGCACGCCATGGCCGCTGGCGCGGAACTCCTCCAGCAGGCGTGGCCGCGGCGCGGTGCCCTGCACGAACAACGGCCACGGCACCTTGTCCTGCAGCAGTTCGGCGGCGCGACGCAGCGCGCGGTGGGAAGTGAACAGCAGGAACGCGCGCCCGTTCGAGGCGTGCAGCACCGGCAGCGCGGCCTCGATCACCTGCTCGGTGTAATCGCGGGCGTTCGGATCGGACAGGCCCGCCGGCAGATAGCACATGCCCTGCCGCGCATAGTCGAACGGACTTTCCAGGCTCAAGGTCTGCGGATCATCCAGCCCGAGCTGACGCGCGAAGTGATCGAAGTTGCCGGCTACCGACAGCGTGGCCGAGGTGTGGATCCATGCGGCGTGGGTGCGCTCGCGCAGGCCGCGCATCGGCACTGCCAGATCCAGCGGCGTGGCGTACAGCGCGAAGCCGCGCGGAAAGGTTTCGTACCAGCGCACGTCGCGGTCGCGACTTCCTTCGCCTTCGACGATGCGGTCCAGCCGTTCGACGAACAGGTCGGCGCGCTCATGCAGGTTCGTCATGCCGCGCGAGCGCTCGGCCTGCGAAGCCAGCAGTTCGGCCAGCGTGGCCAGCAGTTCGCGCAGGTCATGCAGCGAGCTGCGCACGTCGGCGCGGTCCTGCAGTTGCTGGAACGCGCCGCGCGCCGGCAATGCATCCATCGCCAGCCGCAGCTTGCGCAACGCATCCTGCAGCGCCTCCACCGGCTCCAGCAGCAGGCCGATCGCGCCGGTGATACCGTTGCATTCGGCCAGCGCGTCCTGTGCCAGCTCGGTCAGCTGGCGCGCGCTGACGCTCTGCGAGAAGAACTGCCCGGCCAGCTCGGGGATCTGGTGCGCCTCGTCGAGGATGAATGCGGCCGCGCCAGGCAGAATCTCGCCGAAGCCTTCCTGCTTCAGCGCCAGATCGGCGAACAGCAGATGGTGGTTGACCACCACCACGTCGGCTTCCAGCGCTTCGCGGCGCGCCTTCACCACATGGCAGTCGTCGAAGAACGGGCACTCCACGCCGAGACAGTTTTCCGGCGTCGAGGTGACGCGCGGCCACAGCGGCGATTCTTCCGGCACTTCGGCCAGCTCCATCCGGTCGCCGCGCCGCGTGCGTGCCGACCACGCGCGTATCGTCGCCAGCTGCGCCGCCTGCGCGCGCTCGAACGTGGCGCCCTCGCGCACGGTCTGATCGAGCCGGTACAGGCACAGGTAATTCGCGCGCCCTTTCAGCAGCGCCGTCTTCAGGCGCGCACCGAGCACCGAACGCACCTTCGGCAGGTCGCGGAAGTACAGCTGGTCCTGCAGCGTCTTGGTGCCGGTGGAAATGATCACCCGCTCGCCCGACAGCAGCGCCGGCACCAGATAGGCGAAGGTCTTGCCGGTGCCGGTGCCGGCCTCGGCGATCAGCGTGTCGCGCCCCGCGATCGCCCGCTGCACCGCCAGCGCCATGGCCTGCTGCGCCAGCCGCGGCGCGAAGTTCGGCAGCTCGCGCGCGAACGGGCCGTCGGCACCGAGCAGGGTGCCGATGTCGTCGGACTCGGTGTCATCGATGGCGGTCATCCACCCAGTATGGCGGAGCGCCGGCGTGCGGCAAAACCGTGCCGCTGCCCGCTACGCCGTTCCGAAGCCCTGGTCGCTCGCACGATAGGTCCGTCGCCTGACGCTCTTCCTGCAAGCGTCGAAATGATGCATCGCGTCGACGAACCGGGCGGCGCCTGCTCAGTAGCGCGATATCCCCGCCTTGTGGCACTGCTGCACTCCCTTGCGCGCGGCATCGGCGCCGGCGGCGTCGCCGGCCTGCAGGCGCATCTCGACGATGGTCTGCCAGTTGCGTGCGCACAGCGGGCCGAGCTTGGGACCGAGCGACCACGACTGGCGCGCGAGTTTTTCGGCCCTGGCGAAGTCCTTCAGGCGTATCGCGATCTCGGCACGATCCTGCAGCAAGTCGGGCGAATCCGGCCTGAGCTTTAGCGCCTGGTCGAGCTTGCCCGCGGCGTCCGCGTAGCGGCCGGCCTGTTCGTCGCTCTTCGCCATGTCCTGCAAGCTGGCGACCCCGGGGTCGCGCAACGGGTTGACGTCGATGACGGATTTTTCGCGGTCGCCGGCGGCGCGGATGGCCCCGACCATGTCGTGGTCGGGCACTACGGTAGGCCTGGCCGGTGTCGGTGCCGACTCGAACAGACTGCAGCCGCCGAGCAGCGCGGCAGCCAGCAGGAAGGACAGCGCGGACAAGTGTTTGAACGAATGCGACATGATGATCAATTCCGGATGGGTATGTCGGTGGCGCCAGGCGCGGCGCTGCCGGCGGGCGCAGGATGACCGCCGCCGAACAGACTTTGCACGCCTTGCCAGAAGCAGCCTTCGGTATCGGTCGACAAGGTGCCTGCGATGACCGGAAACTGCCGCGCGCCTTCGCACTGCGGCTCGGTGCGCTTGCCGTCGCTCGGGTTGATCCAGGCCATCTCCAGGCCGTCGGCCGTTGCGGTGGACAGTGGCCGGGTGGGCAGCTTGGCGAACAGGTCGCGCCAGGCGCGCAATGCACCGGTGGCACCGAACAGGCCGGTCGACTTATTGTCGTCGCGACCCATCCAGAACACCGCCAGATGCTCGCCGGTGAAGCCGGCGAACCAGCTGTCGCGGGTGTCGTTGCTGGTGCCGGTCTTGCCGGCGGCATGCAGCCACGCCAGTCCGGAATTGCCGATCGAACTGGCGGTGCCGTACAGCGCCACCTGCTGCATGGCCCACGTGGTCAGCCGCACCGCTTCCTGGTATTCGCCGCTGCCGCCTTGCACCTGATAGCGCTTGATCGTGCGGCCGTTGCCGTCGACCACGCCGCGCACCGCGACCAGCGGCAGCGCATGACCATCGGCGGCGATATATTGATACAGCTGCGCCAGCTGCAGCGGCGCCAGGTCGATCGCACCGATCAGCAGCGACGGACTCGGGTTGACGTCGGTGAGGCCGAACGATTCGAGGAATGCCTTGATCCGCGGCAACCCGACCTGCAAGCCCATATGGATGGTCGCGAGATTCCACGACTTGGCCAGCGCGTCGACCATCGGCAGCTGACCGTGGCTCTGGTTGTCGTCGTTCTGCGGTGTCCACATGCTGCCGTCCGGCTGGCGCATGCTGATCGGGCTGTCGTCGAGCAGGCTGGCCAGATTCCAGCGCTCGGGCTGGGTCAACGCGACGAGATAGACGAACGGCTTGACCGTGGAGCCGATCGGCCGGCGCGCGTCGAGCGCGCGGTTGAAGCCCTGTTCTCCGGGGATCTTGCTGCCCACTACGGCGAGCACGCTGCCGGTCTTCGCATCGGTCACCACCGCCGCCGCCTGCAGCGGATCGGCGCGTCTGCCCAGGCTCTTCATGGTTTCGGTGATCGCCTGCTCGGTGTACAGCTGCGCGGCCGGATCGAGCGTGGTGAAAATCGACAGATTGCCCTGGCTCAGGGTTTCATCGTCGAAGTCGGCGGTGATCTGGGTGCGCACCAGCTGCATGAAGGCGGGGAAACGGTTGTGCGGCAACTGGCCGTTGCTGACGATATCCAGTGGCGCAGCCTGCGCGGCGTTGAGCTGCGCCGCGCTGAGCAGGCCGGTGGTGGCGAACTCCTGCAGTACCAGATTGCGCCGGGCCAGCGCGCGTTCCGGCGAACGGCGCGGATCGTAATAACTCGGTCCCTTCACCATGCCGACCAGCAGCGCGATCTCCTGTGGGCGCAGGTCCTCCAGCCGGCGCCCGAAGTAGAACTCGGACGCCGCCGCGAAACCGTGCACCGCCTGGCCGCCCTGCTGGCCGAGGAAGACGTCGTTGACATAAGCCTCGAGAATCCGCCCCTTGCTGTAATGCGCCTCCAGCAGCAGCGACATCAGCGCCTCGTTGAGCTTGCGCGTGAAGTTCTGGTCACGGCTCAGGAACAGGTTGCGAACCAGCTGCTGGGTCAACGTGGACCCGCCCTGCACGGTATGCCCGGCGCGCAGGTTGGCGACCGCGGCGCGCATGATTGCGCTGAAGTCGATCCCGATATGGTGTTTGAAATCGCGATCCTCGACCGCCTGCAGACCGCTCAGCAGCAGCGGCGGCACGTCGGCCAGATGCACGAAGCGGCGCTCCTCCTGGCTGGCGCCGTACAGCGTGGCGATGCGCGCCGGATCAAGATGCGCCAGCGCGATCGTCCTGTTGCTGGCGGCATCCTGCACCGACTGCACGATGCCCTTGCCCAGGGTGACGCGAATGCGCTTGGGCAACTCGCCGCCGTCGGGACCGGCGTAACCGCGCGAGGTGATCGTATAGCGCGTGCCCTGCTTCGCCCAGCTGCCGGCGACCTGGCCGTGGCCGTCGTTGCTGTAGCCGGCGAAGGTCAGTTCCAGCTCCAGCGCAGCCGGCGTCATCGGCATGTCGGCGGCCAGCGGCAGCGGTCGCGCGTAGACCCGGGTGGGCACGGCGAACACCAGATCGTTGAAGCGATCCTGCACGCGCTTGTTCAGCACCAGCGTGTACGGCAGCACGAAGCCGAACAACAAGCCCATGCCGATCCAGAACGGGATGCGCAGCCACGGCCAACATCGACGGGCGAGCGAGCGAAGACGATTCAAGAAGTCCAACGTGGGGAAATCCGGCAATCAAGTGGTTCGATCATAGGGCCTGCTACCCGGCGCGCATATGAACGCGTCGGCCGGTTTTGTGGCCAGACGCGGGCAATGTGTGCCTGTCGACCTGTCGATCTTGTTGACCTGTGGGAGCGACTTCAGTCGCGATGCTCACGATCCATGTGTGTATGCATCAGAGCATCGCGACTGAAGTCGCTCCCACAAAAGCTTCCCCAGGAGCCTCCCACGCCAGCCATGCGTTTCTATTCTATGTAGATGACATCCACATCGATGCTTCCGGCCGGAACGGCCGGGGGCGAATGCCCAGCAGCCGCTGCAATTCGCCGTTGTCGGCGATAAGGTCGCTGTCCAGCCGGCTCAGCGGTCCGCGCAACGGCGGCAGCGCGAACCGGGCCATCTGCAACAGCCACACGGGCAGCGGCACCGGCACGGTGGCCTGCGGCAGGCTGCGACGCACACGCGCGAACATCTCGCCGGCCGGCAGGCGCTCGCCGCCGCCGATCGGCAAGATACGGCCGGATGTCGCCGGGCAGTCCAGCACCGCCATCACCGCCTGCGCGATATCGTCCGCATGCACCGGTTGGCGCAGGCCATGACCGGCCGGCAACGGAAACAAACGCGTGCGCATCGCGCGGCGGGCGATCGGGGTCAGGCTCTTGTCGAGTCCGGCACCGTAGACCAGGGTCGGCCGCAGCACGGTCCAGGCGCAGCCGTGACGGGTACATGCCGCGGCCAGCGCGGCTTCGCCATCACGCAACTGGCGTGAGATCTTGCGTTCGGCGGACACGCTGGAGTCGCGCTTGGTTTCGGCACTCATCGAACTGGTGGCGATCACCCGCGGCGAATCACTCAGGCGGGCCTGTGCCAGCCAGTCGGCCAGCCCCTGCAGCGGACCGAAACTGATGATCGCCGACAACGGCGGCAGCGCCGGAACGTCGGCGGGCAGCGCGCCCTGCAGCCAGTTCACCCCGGCTTGCGCCGGCCGTGGACGCCGGCTCAATGCCAGCACCGGCTCACCGCCGGCCAGCAGGCGGGGCATCAGGAAGTGACCGATCTGGCTGCTGCCGCCGAACACCAGTACCGTCATGCAGCGCTCACTGGTTGCCCTGCAACCGGGCAGTCAGATCGAGTACGCGCGGATGATTCGGTGACAGCTTGCGGGCATGCGCCAGCGACTGCGCGGCGTCGATACGGTCGCCACGTGCCAGCTGCTGCTCGGCCTGATCGAGCCATGCGCTGGTCAGGCGGTCGCTCAGCGCGTTCTGCACCGCGTCGCCCGGCGCCAGCTCGGCCAGGTTCGCCAGCATGTCGTCGGCCTGTTTCAGGTTGCCGGCGGCGAGTGCCAGGTTGAACTGCAGCTCGACCTGCCCGGGCAAGCCCTGCAGTCCGCGCGTCGCCGCGTCGCTGTTGCCGTCGATCGCCAGCGCACTGCGATACAGGTCGTACGCGCTGTCGCCGGGCGGCATCATGATGTCGCCGTTCTTCGTGGCCACCTTCGCACGCTGCACCAGTCGCGCCACCGCCGCATTTTGCTCTGGCGACAACACCACCGGCGCAGGCGGCGCCTCGCTGTCGTTTTCCGACGGAGCCGCGGCCGGCTGCGACGGCGCGCTCTTCAAGCGTGCGCGTGCAGCGGCCAGATCGGCCGACTTCGGTGCCAGCTCGGCGGCCTGGTCGAGCAACTTGGTCGCCTGCGCGGTGTCGCCGGCGTCGATCGCGGCGCTCGCCTGCACCGTCATCGCCTGCGCCACCTTGCCGAGGCCGGCCTTTGCCTGCGCGTTGTCCGGATCGAGCTTGAGGGCGGCCTGGAAATGGGCCAGCGCCGTATCGTCGCCGGCGCCGCCGATGCGGCCGGCGCGCAACGCGTCCTGGCCTTGCTTGAGGAGCGCGTCCAGCGCGGCGTTGTCCTGCTTGCGGGTCTGCGCCTGCAGCGCGCGCAGCGCCGGCAACGCACCATTGTTCGGCTGCAAGGCGGCGAGTTGCTCGATGCTGGCGTTCGCCGCGTCGGTGTCGTTCGCATCGAATGCCTTGCGCGCCTGCACCGCCAGTGCGGCGCCGACCTGGTCGAGTCCGTGCGCCGCCACCGCATTGCCGGGATCGGCGCGCAACACGCGCTGGTACAACGCACCGGCTCCATCGGGGCCGCCCAGTTTGCCGGCGGCCAGCGCCTGCCTGGCCTGGTCGACCAGATCCACCGTCTGCACCTGCGACGCGCGAGCGCTGCTGATCGCACGATCGAGCCGGTCGATGTCGCTGCCCCCGCCGAGCAATTCGCGTGCGGCCGCCGCCTCCTGCGTTGCCTGATCGAAATGGCCGGCCTGCAGCGCGGCATCGGCCTGCGCCAGTTCCGCCTGGCCGACCTGGCGCAAACCGTCGCGGGCACGGTCGTTGTCCGGCTCCAGCGCCGCCGCGGCCTGAAACAGTTCACGCGCGCTGGTGCCGTTCTGGCCGTCCAGACGGCCCTCCTGCAAGGCCTGCTGCGCCTGCGCCAGCACCGTGTTGAAGTCGGTCCGCGGCAACATGCCGCGCAAGCGATTCTGGCCCAGCCAGAGGGCTGCGATCACCGCGATCGCCAGCAGCAGCAACAGCGGAGTCCGCTTGCCGCGCCGACGGTAGCGGCGAGGCTCCGGCTCGTCGGTGTCCGCCCGCGTGTTCGCACGCGGACGGCGGGGCTCGACAGACATCTGCGGCAGACCATCGGGGGATGGTGCGCGCGGCACATCCAGACGATCGAGATCCCCCAGCGTGGGCTCGGTGCGGGTGGGTGGATGTGTGTCGTGCTGGTCGCGGCGTCCGCTCATGATACGTAGCTGTGCAGGCTGTCGCTGCAGCTTAACATCGGGCTGCCGGTCGCTGCCCCGCCCATGTCTGGGCATTGCGCGGTCATTCAGCCGACGCCGACCCGGCGCACGTCGATCACGTTCGGCAGAGCCTGCAGTTTGCCGAGCAGGGTCGACAACTGCTCGAAGTCGCGCACGCGCAGGGTGAAGCGCATTTCCACCTCGCCGGTATGCGCGAGCAACCGGCTGGCGGAGACGATGATGTGCGTGCCGGCGTTGCTGATCACACTGGTGACGTCCTTCTGCAAGCCTTTGCGATCATAGCCGCGCAGTTCGATGTCGACCTCGTAGGCCTGGCTGGCGGCGCTGCCCCAGCTCACTTCGATCACCCGGTCCGGATCGCGTCGCGCCAGC
Organism: Rhodanobacter terrae; assembly: GCF_042657005.1. NCBI lineage: Bacteria > Pseudomonadati > Pseudomonadota > Gammaproteobacteria > Lysobacterales > Rhodanobacteraceae > Rhodanobacter > Rhodanobacter terrae. The sequence continues at coordinate 41,825 of NZ_JBHSNG010000017.1, read as the reverse complement.
CGCGCCAGGCTGCCGCAATCGGTACGGTGCACCGATACGCCGCGCCCCTTGGTGATGAAGCCGCGCACCGGATCGCCGGGCAGCGGCTGGCAGCAGCGCGCCAACGTGGTCAGCAGATTGCCGATACCTTCGATGCTGAGCGCGCTGCGATCGAGCGTGGCCGGCCGCGCGGTCACCGCCGGCGGCGGAGTTGCCGGCGGCTGGGCGGCTTCCTGCACCACGCGTGCGATCTGGCCGGGCGTGAGCTCGCCCAGTGCCAGCGAGACCAGCAGTTCATCGTGGGTCTGCAGGTGGAAATGCGCAGGCAGTTTGGTCACGTCCGCGCCCGACAGCCCCAGCCGCTTGAGCTCGCGCTCGAACATGCTGCGGCCGGCCGCGAGATTCGCGTCATGGGCGATCCGGCGGAACCACGCGCGCACCTTGTCCTTCGCCCGCGAGGTATTCAGATAGCCGTGGTGCGGCGACAGCCAGTCGCGGCTGGGCTCGCCCAGCTTGGTGGTGAGGATTTCCACCCGATCGCCGCTCTGCGGCTGGAACGTCAGCGGCACGATGCGGCCGTTGACCTTGGCGCCGCGGCAGCGATGGCCGACTTCGGTATGCACCAGGTAGGCGAAATCCAGCACGGTCGAACCGCGCGCCAGATCGAACACCTCGCCCTTGGGCGTCAGCAGGTAGACGCGGTCTTCCAGCAGCTCGGTATGCAGCTCGGCGGCCAGCGCGCTGTCGTCATCGCCGCGCGGCTCCAGCAGCTTGCGCATCCAGGCGATCTTCGCCTCGAACTCGGCATCGCTGCTGCCGCCTTCCTTGTAGCGCCAGTGCGCGGCCACACCCAGTTCGTTCGCGCGATGCATCTCGTGGGTGCGGATCTGCACTTCCAGCGTCTTGCCCTCCGGCCCCAGCACGGCGGTGTGCAGCGACCGGTAGCCGTTCGCCTTGGGCCGCGCGATGTAGTCGTCGAACTCGCCAGGCAGATGCGGCCAGCGCGCATGCACCACGCCCAGCGACGCGTAGCAGTCGGTGACGTTGTCGACCAGCACGCGCACCGCGCGGATGTCGTACAGGTCGGAGAAGTCCAGCGACTTGCGCTGCATCTTCTTCCAGATCGAATAGATGTGCTTGGGCCGCCCAGCCAGCTCGGCATGGATGCCGGCAGCGGCAAGCGAGCGCTGCAACTCGTCCAGCGATTCGCGGATGAAACTCTCGCGGTCGCTGCGCCGCTCGTCGAGCAGCTTGGCGATGCGGCGGTAGGTTTCCGGCTGCAGGAAGCGGAACGCCAGGTCCTCCAGTTCCCACTTCAGCTGCCAGATGCCGAGCCGGTTCGCCAGCGGCGCATGGATGTCGCGGGTCAGCCGCGCCAGCGCGGCGGCCTGCTCCGCCGGCAGCGATGACGCCGCGCGCATGCGCGCCAGCTGCCGCGCCAGCAGCACGAACACCACCCGCAGGTCGCGCACGATCGCCAGCAACAGGCGGCGCAAGCCTTCGGCCGCGCCTTCCGGTGCCCGCTGCGCGTGCAGCGCCCACACCTGTTCGGCCGCCTGCTGGCCACCGACCAGGCGCTGCAGCTCGGCCGGCAATTTGGTGGCCTGCGCCTTCCACAGCGCCGGATCGACCCGCGCCAGCTCGAACCACAAGGCCGCCGCCTGGGTTTGCGCATCGCAGCCGAGCATGCCGAGCAGGTCAAGCACATCGCAGCATTCGGTTTCGGGAACGGGATGCGCGGCACACGCCTGCAATGCCTCGGCCAGCAGCGGCGACAAGCTGCCGGCACCGTCGCGCCATGACAGCAAGCTGGAGGATTTGACGGCTCGGGCCATGAGACAGGATGTCCGGTACAGACCGCTATGGTAGCCGCAGCGGTCCGCCGGCGGTCGGCAGGCGCACGACCGGGCCCGGCCGGCGTGAGCAGTGCTTGGCTTGAGGGCGCTTTACCGCGCAGAATCGTCCATCATGCCGTTCCACGATCCGCCGTGCCCCGAGGACTTACCCATGCCGATCCGCCCACGTCACCTGATCCTGTCCATGCTACTGACGCTGCCGTTGTGGGGCCTGACCGTACATGCCCAGCAGACCACCGGACTGCAGCAGCGCATGAGCGACAGCGAGTTCAAGGCGGCAGGGCTGGACAAGCTGTCGCCGCAGGAACTGGCCAATCTCGACAGCTGGCTGAGCACGCACGGCAAGGTCACCACCAAGATGGTCGACGCCAGCGGCAAGCCGGTGTTCTATGCCGGCAAGGCCAAGCGCAGCAAGATAGACGCGCACATCGTGGGGCACTTCGATGGCTGGCATGGCCAGGATCAGTTCACTCTGGACAACGGCCAGGTATGGAAGCAGGTCAGCTCGGATGCACCCTCCTGCATGAGCGCCACCAATCCGGCGGTCAAGGTCAAGCCTTCGCTGATGGGCACCTGGCTGATGTACGTGGAAGGTTGCAACGGCGACGTGCACGTCGAACGGACGCACTGACCGCGCGGCTCAGGAAAGCACCGCCAGCGCCTTCGCAAGCCGCTTGGCCGATACCGGCTCGGCGGTTTTCAGCTCCTGCGCGAACAGCGACACGCGCCACTCCTCGATCAGCCAGCGCAGCTCGGCGAGGTCTGCCGCAGCTGCGCCCGCGGCGCGGTGCTGCAGGTAGGCGCGCCAGTACGGCATCACCTGCAGCATCCGTTGCTGATCCTTCGCCGGGTCCTGGCGCAGCCGCTCGCCGCGCAGGCGCATCGCCTTGAGGTAGCGCGGGTAATGCGCCAGCCGTGCCGGCGGAAGTTCACGCAGGAAGCCGGGCGTCATCAGCGCGTCGAACTGCTCGCGCAGGTCGTCGTAGCTGGCGCGGGCGAAGCCGAGCAGCGGCGGCTGCAGCCAGGGCTTGAGTTCGGCCTGCGCCTCGATGATCGGCTCGGCCAGCTTCAGCCGTTCGATGCCGGCGCCGAACAGCTCGCGCGAAAACTGCGTACGCAGCTTCTCGAACGCACCGGCGGTACGCACGTCCAGCTCGTGCCGTTCGAGCAGGTCGCCGAAACCCCCTTCGAGCAGATCCTCGCGCAGGCCATCGACTCCTCCTAGTGAAGCGTACTTCAACGCCAGCGCATTGCCGATCGGCAGGCGCCGGCGCGCCTGCTTCGCATCGCTGAGCAGCGCATTGCGCAGCAATCGCACCACGCCCTGCCGGTGTGCCGCGCGCGCCTCGTCGCTGCGTTCGAACACTCGCAACGCCACCGTCTCGCCCAGGTCGACCAGCGCCGGGAACGCGGTGAGTCCGCCGCTGGAACGCACCTGCGCGGGAATCTCCTCGAAGTCCCAGCTCGCCACGTCTTCGCGGGTCAGCTCGATGTCGGTCTTGCGCGAAAACGCCTCGCGTGCCTGGCCTTCCCACTGTCCGCGCAGCGCGGCGAGGTCGCGGCTGCTGGCCAGCGTCTTGCCCGGCTTCGATGAAGTATCCCCGTCATGCAAGCGGTAGCGCATCAGGAAATGCGGCGGCAGTTCGACGGCGGAAAATTCAGCGGCGGCAACATCGACGCCGGTGGCGCGTTTCAGGAACGCCGCCAACGCCTTCTCCAGCGGCTCGTCGCGGGGCGCTTCGGCCTCGACGAAGGCGCGGGCGAAATCCGGCGCCGGCACGAAGTTGCGGCGCAGTGCCTTGGGCAGGCCGCGGATCAGCTCGGCCACCTTCTCGCTCAGCAGGCCTGGCACCAGCCATTCGCAGCGAGCGGGCGGGAGCGCATTCAACATCGCCAGCGGCAGATGCAAGGTCACGCCGTCGGCGGCGTCGCCTGGTACGAAACGATATTCCAGCCGGTAGTGTTGTGGCGGGATCTCCAACGACGCTGGAAACGCCTTGGCATCCAGTCCTGTGCCGCCCGCCATCACGTCGTCCAGCGACCAGCGCAGCGCAGCCTGTTCGGCAGGGCGCGCCCTGCTATACCACGCATCCAGGGCGCGACTGCTGGCGATCTCTTCCGGCAACTTGCCCTCGAAGAATGCGACCAGATCGTCCTCATGACGAACCAGTCCTTCGCGGCGCTGCTTGGCCTCGATGCCGAGCGCCTCTTCCAGCACGTGCTGGTTCGCTCGCACGAAATCGGCCTTGCTCTCGATGTCGCCACGGGTCAGCGCCTCGCGCAGGAAGATGGCGTGTGCCAGTGCCGGATCCTGCTGCTGGAAAGTGACTGGCCGTTTCTCCACCAGCACCAGCCCGAACAAGCTGACCTGCTCGTACGCAACCACGCAGCCGCGCTTCTTCGACCAGTGCGCATCGCGGCAGCTCATGCGCAGCAGGTGCGCCGCCTGCTGCTCGATCCACAGCGGCTCCACCCGGGCGTTCATCATGCCCCACACGCGTCCACCCACGTCGAGGATCTGCGCGGAGAAGATCCAGTTCGGCGGCACCTTCGCCAGCGCCGAGCCGGGGAAAACCTGGAACTTGCGTTCGCGCGTGCTCTGGTACACGCCCTTCTCGTCCTTGCGACCCACTTGGGTGGGCAGACCGGCGAGCAAAGAGCGGTGCACGGATTCGTAAAGACGACTTGCATCCGTCTCGTTGATCGCTGCAACCACAGGGTCCCGCACGCCATCACGCTTGAGCCCTCTCCTCCGCTCGCGGGGAATGGGGTTGGGTGAAGGGGACTCCCGTTTCGACATAGAGCGCCCCTTCGCCCCAACCTTCTCCCCCATCGCTTGCGATGATGGAGAGGGCGCAGGTGCATCCAGCTTCCAGCCAAGCTCCGCCACCACCAGCAGCAACTGCCGATGCAGCTCGCGCCACTCGCGCATGCGCATGAAGCTGAGGAAGTGCCGCGAACACCAGTCGCGCAATTTCGACTGGGTCAGCTCCTCGTGGGAGTCATGGTAGGCACGCCACAGGTTCAGCACGCCGACGAAATCTGATTTCGGGTCGGCGAACGCGGCATGCGCCGCGTCAGCCTGCTGGCGCGCGTCCGACGGGCGCTCGCGCGGATCCTGGATGCTGAGGAACGACACGATGGTGAGTAATTCGCGCAGCGAGTGTAGCTTTTCGCCCTCGACCAGCATGCGGGCCAGCTGCACGTCGATCGGCAGTCGCGCCAGCGTGCGGCCGATCGCGCTGAGCTTGCGCCCATCGTCGATCGCCGAAATCTCGGCCAGGCGGCGGTAACCATCCGCCACCACGCGCGGGTCCGGCGCCTCCAGAAACGGGAACGCTTCCACGTCGCCCAGCTGCAGCGCCAACATGCGCAGGATCACGTTGGCCAGCGATGAGCGCAGCAGCTCCGGATCGGTGAACGCGGCACGACCGGCAAAGTCGGCCTCGTCGTAAAGGCGATAGCAGATGCCCGGCCCGACTCTTCCGCAACGGCCTTTGCGCTGATCGGCCGCGGCCTGCGAGATCGGCTCCACATGCAGCCGCTCGAGCTGGCTGCGCTGGCTGTAGCGCTTCACCCGTGCGCTGCCGGTGTCGATCACATAGCGGATGCGCGGCACCGTGAGCGAAGTCTCGGCGACGTTGGTGGCCAGCACCACGCGGCGCTTGATGCCGGGTTTGAACACGCGGTCCTGGTCGCCGGCCGAGAGCCGCGCGTACAGCGGCATGATCTCGGTCTCGCGGTATTGCCGGCGCGACAGCAGCTGGTGCGCATCGCGAATCTCGCGCTCGCCGGGCAGGAAGATCAGCACGTCGCCGCGCGGGTCGTCGTGGCTGATTTCATCGAGCACGGCGGCGATGTGTTCGGCGCTGCCCTGCTGAAACGCGTCGCGCGGCCCCCGTAGGAGCGCACCCTGTGCGCGATGGCTCTTTGCTTCCACCGGTGCAAGAGCATCGCGCACAGGGTGCGCTCCTACAGATGCAGAGGCATCCACCGGCCGCCAGCGCAGCTCGACCGGATACGCGCGCCCTTCCACCTCCACCACCGGCGCGCCGTCGAAATGCTCGGCGAAGCGTGCGGTGTCGATCGTGGCCGAGGTCACGATGATCTTCAGCTCGGGCCGCTTCGACGCCAGCTGCTTCAGGTAGCCCAGCAGGAAGTCGATGTTGAGGCTGCGCTCGTGCGCCTCGTCGATGATGATGGTGTCGTACGCGCTCAGCCACGGATCGCCCTGCGTCTCGGCGAGCAGGATGCCGTCGGTCATGAATTTGATCAGGCTGCGCTCGGACACCTGATCGTTGAAGCGGACCTGGAAGCCCACGATGTCGCCGACCGGCGTGCCCAGCTCCTCGGCCACGCGACGGGCGACCGAGCGCGCGGCCAGCCGGCGCGGCTGGGTGCAGCCGATCATGCCCGCTTCGCCGCGACCGGCGGCCAGGCACAGCTTGGGCAGCTGGGTAGTCTTGCCCGAGCCGGTCTCGCCGGCGATCACCACCACCTGATGCTCGCGGATCAGCTTGACGATGTCCTCTCCGCGCGCACTGATCGGCAGCGATTCGTCCAGGCTGATCGCCGGCTTCGCCGCGACGCGGGCGCGGCGCTTCGCCGCCGAGCGCTCGATATCCGCGCGCAATGCCGCCAGCTTGTTCTCGTCGGGCCGGCGCGACAGCGCACGCCAACGGCCCAGCAGGCGGCCGAAGTCGCGGCTGGAAACGGTATCCAGCTGCCGGCGCAGATGGCGCAGGCCCGGGTCGGCAGCGGAGTCGGGAGTGCGGATGTCTTTCATCGGACCGCACATGATAGCCGCTGGCGACTTGATAGCCTCCGGCTATCGACAACATCGGAAGGATTCATTTCCACGCCGGCGGTCGGGCCGTTACTGTCCATCCATCACATCCCACCCCGGAAGGAGCAGCACATGGCCATTTCCATCGGTATCGCCAGAAAAGACCGTGAGGCGGTCGCCAGGCATCTGTCCAAGCTGCTGGCCGACACCTATTCGCTGTACCTGAAGACGCACAGCTTCCACTGGAACGTCACCGGCCCGCAGTTCAACAGCCTGCATGCCATGTTCGAGACCCAATACAACGAACTGTGGCTGGCCGCCGACGAAGTGGCCGAGCGCATCCGCACGCTGGATGTGTTCGCTCCCGGCTCCTACAGCCAGTTCGGCAAGCTCACCTCGATCAAGGAGGAAGCCGGCGTGCCGGAGTGGAAGGAGATGGTGAACCAGCTGGTCGAAGGCCACGAGATCGCCGCTCATACCGCCCGCGCCACCATCAAGGCCGCCGATGCCGCCGGCGACGAAGGCACCGCCGACATGGTCACCGGCCGGTTGAAGGAACACGAGAAGACCGCATGGATGCTGCGCTCGCTGCTGAGGTAGGCGCGTCCGGAGCCCCGCGAAATCAGATGGCAGGATCGCCATGCGCCGCCGCTTTTCGTGCTTCGTGACCATGCGGTGGCCGGAGCAGGTGGACGGTTGCGGGAAGTCGAATCTCCCACCGGGGCTGACCTTGCGCTGACCGCGGCGGACGATCCTTGTTGAGCCTACTGCCATGCATTGGTTAAGCTCCTCGGGCTTCATCGCCTGTTGCGCAGGCTTCCTCCGGGGATTTTTTTGAGCGCCACCGCAACAAACCACAACAGTCGGTATCCGCTGCTCACCGCGATCCTGCTCGCCCTGATCGTGGCCGCGATGAACATCGGGCTGTGGTGGTGGGGCAACTTGCCGCACGGTCCGGAAGACTGGCACGGCAAGATCGGCGGCTTCGCGTTCTCCGCGTTCCAGCGCTACCAGGACCCGATCAAGCAGGACTATCCCACCGACGAGGAGATCGACCACGATCTCAAGCTGGTCGCGAAATACTCCGACCGCATCCGCACCTATTCGATGCAGGTCAATCCGCAGACCTACCGGCTGGCCGAGAAGGATGGCCTGGAAGTGCTGGCCGGCGCCGAGATCGGCCGCCGGATGGAGAACAACGAAAAGGAGATCGACACGCTGATCGCGATGGCGCGTCATTTTCCCGGCTCGATCAAGCGGGTGATCGTGGGCAACGAGGTACTGTTCCGCGGCGAACTCACGCCCGCGCAGATGATGACCTACCTCGATCGCGTGCGTGCCGCCGTGCACCAGCCGGTGTCGATCGCCGAGCCCGACTACATCTGGCTCAAGTATCCGGAGCTGGCCGATCATGTCGACTTCATCACCATCCACATCTTTCCGTTCTGGAACGGCGTGCCGGTAGCCAACGGCGCGGCGCTCGCCGCGGCACTGGGTTCATACCAGATGTTGCAGCAACGCTTTCCCTACAAGCACATCGTGGTCGGCGAGATCGGCTGGCCGTCCAACGGCGACCGCCACGAGCATGCCGATCCGTCGGTATCGAACGAGGCGATCTTCATCCGCGAGTGGCTGCTCGCGGCGAAGCAGCGCAACATCGACTACTACCTGATGGAAGCGTTCGACCAGCCGTGGAAGGAGCAGCTGTCGGGCCGCACCGAGGCGTACTGGGGCATCTTCAACGCCGATCGCCAGCCGAAATTCCCGTTCACCGGTCCGGTGACGGAAGACACCGGCTGGCCCTGGAAGGCCATCGCGGCCAGCCTGCTGGCGCTGCTGCCGATGATCTTCTTCGCCCGCCGCTTCAGCCGCTTCAAGCTGATGGGACGACTGTTCTTCTGCATGCTGATCCAGCTCGCCTGCGGCCTGATCACCTGGTCGGCCACGCTGCCGTTCAATTTCTACCTGAGCTGGATCGACTGGACCATGCTGGTGCTGTTGTTCCCGGCCCAGATCGCGATCCTGGCGATCCTGCTGATCAACGGTTTCGAATTCACCGAGGTGCTGTGGCGGCGCGAGTGGATGCGCCACGCCGGCATGCTGACGCCCGATCCGCCGGAGAAGCAGCCGTTCGTGTCGATCCACCTGGCCTGCTACAACGAGCCGCCGGAGATGGTGATCATCACGCTCGATTCGCTGGCGGCGCTCGACTACGCCAATTTCGAAGTGCTGGTGATCGACAACAACACCAAGGATCCGGCGGTGTGGAAGCCGGTGCAGGCATATTGCGAACAGCTAGGCAAGCGCTTCCGCTTTTTCCATCTGGAACCGTGGCCCGGCTACAAGGCCGGCGCCCTGAACTTCGGCCTGAAGGAAACCGACCCGCAAGCCGACGTGGTGGCGGTAATCGATGCCGACTACGAGGTACGCGCCGACTGGCTGGCGGCCCTCACCGGCTACTTCCACGACCCCAAGGTGGCCGTGGTGCAGTGCCCGCAGGCGCACCGCGAGTTCGAGCACAACGCATTCCGGCGGATGACCGCGTGGGAGTACGACGGCTTCTTCCGCATCGGCATGCACCATCGCAACGAGCGCAACGCGATCATCCAGCACGGCACCATGACGATGGTGCGGCGTACCGCGCTGGAAGGCACCGGCGGCTGGTCGGAATGGACGATCTGCGAGGATGCGGAGCTGGGCCTGCGCCTGATGCACTCCGGCTACGAGCTGGTCTACGTCGATGAACTGATGGGCAAGGGCCTGACCCCGGCCGACTTCAAGGCCTACAAGAGCCAGCGCTACCGCTGGGCGTTCGGCGCGATGCAGATCCTCAAGGGGCGCTGGAGCTGGATGACCCAGAAGGGTCCGCTCAGCGCGGGCCAGCGCTTCCACTTCCTCACCGGCTGGTTCAGCTGGTTCGCCGATGCGCTGCACCTGATCTTCACCTTGATGGCGCTGTTCTGGACCGCCGGCATGGTGGCCTATCCGCAGTACTTCAGCCTGCCGATGCAGCTGTTCCTGATCCCGGTGATCGGCTTCTTCTTCGCCAAGGCGATCTTCGGCATCGTGCTGTACCGCGCCCGCGTGCCGTGCAGCTGGTACGACACGCTGATGGCGTCGCTGGCCAGCATGGGGTTGTCGCATGCGATCGCCCGCGGCATCCTGCACGGCCTGACCCGCGAGAAGACCTCGTTCGTGGTCACCGCCAAGAGCCGGCGCCTGGGCGGCAGCAACTTCGCCGCGTTCGCGCCGGTGCGCGAAGAGCTGCTGATGGCCGTGGCATTGATGCTGTGCATCGTCGGCATGGCGTTGAGCTACGGCACGCACTACATCGAGGGCACCTTGTGGATGTTCATCCTCGCTGCGCAGTCGATTCCCTATGTATCGGCAGTGATCGGCGCGTGGATCGCGCACAAGGCGGGCGACAAGGCCGGTTGATGTCGCCTCGGCGACATCAGCAGATCAAGGATGACGCTCTGGCTCATGTAACGAGGTAACCGGCGGCATTCATACCCAGCCAACATCGACTTGGGTAAGCTGCCCTCACCCCGTGAAGACCCCCGCAAGGACGGAACCCCCACGCATGCGCCGAATCCCCCGACGCCTGAGCTTGCTGTTGCTGCCGGTGGTGCTGTTGTCGACACAGGCCCGGGCCGGCGTGCAGCTGACGGTGGATGGTGTGGCGGATCCGTTGAAAGGCGCGGTGATCGCCGGCGTCGAACTTTCGCAATACGCGATCCGCGATGTCAGCGATGCGCAGATGCGCCGCCTCTACGAGCGCGCACCCGGGCAGGCGAAGTCCTCGCTGGAACCGTACGGCTACTACGATGCCATCGTCACCGGCGACCTGCAGCAGGTCGGCAAGGACTGGCGCGTCACGCTGCACGTAAGACCCGGCGAGCCGGTGAAGGTCACCGCGGTCGACGTGCAGTTGGACAAGACGGCTGACGGGATCGCGCCGATTCGGCGCGCGCAGCGCGCGCTCGGGCAACTGAGGGGCAAGACGCTGGACCACGGCGCCTACGATGCCGCCCGCGACGCGCTGAGCGCACAACTCACCGCCAATGGTTTTCTCGACGCCCGCCTGCTCACCCATCGGGTCGAGGTGACGCGCGCCAACCACAGCGCCTCGATCAAGCTGGCGTGGCAGGCAGGCCCGCGCTATCGCTACGGCCGGGTGCATTTCGAAGGCTCGCAGTTCGACGACGGCTTCCTCGACCGCTACGTGCCGTTCAAGTCCGGCGACTACTTCTCGCAGGATCAGCTGCTGGAACTGCAGCAGGCACTGAACGGCGCGGACTATTTCGCCGTGGTGAATGTGCTGCCGGACGCGGACGAGGCGAAGAACGGCGTGGTCGACGTCACCGTGCAGCTGGCGCCGGCCAAGCGCACGATCTATACCGGCGGTCCGTTCATCGGTACCGATACCGGCTTCGGCCTGCGCGGCGGGATGGAGCGGCGCTGGGTCAACCGGCGCGGGCACAAGTGGAAGAACGAGCTGGTCGTGGCGCAGCGGCTGAAGACGCTGTCCACGCTGTACTCGATCCCGATGCCCGGCGACAACCAGCGCAGCTTCAACTTCGGCGCCAAATTCCGTGACGCGAATACCACCACCTCGCAATCGCGCACACTCGAGCTGGTCGGCAACGAGACTCGCCTGTGGCATGGCTGGACGCGCACGCTCGGCGTGCACGCGCTGTCCGGCACGTTCACCGTCGGCAAGCACGACAATGAGCCGGATAGCACGCCAGGCATCGAGCATGGCCGCAGCACGCTGGTGTTCGGCGAGGCGTCGCTGTCGCGCAAGCAGGTCGACAACCCGACGTTCGCGCGCCGCGGCTGGTCGATCAACCTGACCGCCAGCAGCACCGCCGGCACGCTGCTGTCCGACGCCAGCTTCAGCCAGCTCGCCGCCGACGCGAAATGGATACGCGCGTTCGGCGCACAGAAGCGCAACCGGCTGATCCTGCGCGGCAGCGCCGGCTACACCTGGACCAACGATTTCACCGCACTGCCGCCCCAGTTGCGCTTCTTCGCCGGCGGCGATCGCTCGGTGCGCGGCTACGGCTACCAGTCGATCGGTCCGCGCAACAGCGAAGACCGCGTGATCGGCGGCAAGAGCCTGCTGGTGGCCAGCACCGAGGTCGAGCATTACTTCACGCGCAACTGGGGCATGGCCGCGTTCGTCGATGCCGGCAATGCGTTCAGCGGCATCGACTATCGTCCGAAGATCGGTGCCGGCCTGGGCGTTCGCTGGCTGTCGCCGGTCGGCATGATCCGCGTCGACCTGGGCACGCCAATCCACGACTCGCGCAACCATGGCATCGAGCTGCACCTGGTGATCGGGCCGGACTTCTGAGATGAGCAAGACGACCAAGACCAGCACCACCGCTCCCCACCGCCGCCGCTGGCTGCGCTGGCTGGGCGGCGGACTGCTGCTGGTCGTGCTGCTGCTCGCCGTCACCGCCGGCTGGCTGCTCGGCACCGGAGCCGGCCTGCGCTTCGCGTTGGCGCGGGTGCAGGCCGCCAGCGCGGGCGCACTGCGCGTGCAACATGCGCAGGGACGGCTAATCGGTCCACTGGATCTGGTCGGCGTGCGCTACGACGACGGCAAGGGCACCGTGGCGAACGTGGCCAAGGCCCATCTGGACCTGCGCGCCTGGGCGCTGCTGGCCAGACGCGTGCATGTACTCGTGCTGGATGTCGATGGCGTCGAGGTGGCGTTGCCCAAGCCGACACCGGATCAGACGCCAAGCTCCGGCAGCTTCTCGCTGCAGCCGCCGGTCGAGCTGATCCTCGATCGCGCCCGCATCGGCACGGTGAAGGTGACCCGGGACAGCCAGCTCTTGTTTGCCTCCAACCAGCTCGACCTGGCCGGCAGCTGGACCCGCCGCGGCATCGAACTGGGCCGGCTCGACCTGCAGGCACCGGAAGGCCACGTCGATCTCGCCGGCACGTTGGCGATCGGCAACGGTTACCAGGGCGACGGCAAGGCCGACTTCGCGTGGAAGCTCGGCGACACCGACTACGCCGGCAACCTCGTCGCGCACAGCGACAGCAGGCAGGCACGTTTCGAGCTCGAGCTCGGCACGCCGACCGTCGTGCAGCTGCAGCTGGATCTGAGCCAGGGCGGCGACTACGCCTGGACCGGCAAGCTCGACGTGCCGCGTTTCGACCCGAAGCCGCTGCTGGGCGCCAGCTCGCTGAAGGCGCTGGCGGTTGCGGTGCAAGGTCATGGCGACCGCTACGGCGGCGCGCTCGATGGCAGGCTCGATCTCAACGACTACCAGCTGTTGCTGCAGCCGCTGCGCGCGCAGTTCAGCCGCGACTTCAACACACTGACCTTGCAGCAGCTCGGTCTCGGCTCGCCGCAGATCAAGGGCAGCGTCGCCGCCAGCGGCGTGGTGCAGCTCGATGCGAAGCCGCTCAGTGCCCAGCTCGACATTCGCTGGAACGATCTGCTGCTGCCGCAGGAGCTGGTCGGCCAGGTGCTGGCCAGCCACGGCGAACTCGAGGCCGGCGGCACGGCCGACAAGTACCACGCCGAAGGCGATGTCGAGATCGGGCCGCCCGGCAAGCTGGCGAAGCTGGCACTGAACCTCGACGGCACCACGCAGCTGATCGCGATGCACACGCTGGCATTGAAGCAACCGCAAGGCGGCGTGCAGGCCAACGGCACGCTGACCTTGCAACCGGTATTTGCGTGGCAGGCCGAGGCCAGCGCCCGCCGTTTCGATCCCGGTCAGCTGTTTGCCGGCTGGAACGGCGCGCTGGACTTCGACATCGCCAGCACCGGCAAGCTGCCGAAGCATGGCCCCGACGCCACGCTGGAAATCCGCAAACTGGCCGGCAAGCTGCGCGACCGTGCGGTCAGCGGCAACGGCAAGCTGCACCTGTCATCGAACCAGGTGATCGACGGCCAGCTCAACCTCGCCTCGGGCGGCAGCAGCGTGAAACTGGATGCCCGTCCGGGCGCCGAGAACGACGCGGACCTGCAACTGGCGATTGCCTCGCTGGGCGACTGGCTGCCGGATGCCAGCGGCCGTCTGGACGGCCATTTCACCATCCGCGGCAAACAGCCGAAGCTCAGCATCAATGGCCAGTTGCAGGGCCGCTCGCTGGCCTGGCGGCAACAGAAGGCGGACTCTATGCACTTGATCGTCGGCCTGCCCGACATCAGCCGCCTGGCCGGCAAGCTGGATCTGCAGACCAGCAACGTGTACCTGCAAGGGCTGACGTTTCAGCACATCGACCTGCTCGCCGAAGGCAGCCAGGGCGACCATCGGCTGAGTGTGGACGCACGCGGCACCCAGCTCTCCGGCAAGCTGGCCTTGCACGGTGCCATGAAAGGTCCGGCATGGAACGGCACGCTCGCCACCCTCGACCTGGAGCCGCAGGGCATGCCCGGCTGGCGCCTGCGGCGGCCAGCGCAACTGAGCTACGACGACGGCGCGATGAGCCTGGCCGAAACATGCCTGAGCGCCGGCGATCCGCAGCTGTGCGTGGCGGCGAAACAGGACAAGCCCGGCAATCTCGACGCCAGCTACCGGCTGCATGCGCTGCCGCTGGCGCTGCTGATGAACGCGGCAGGCGACGCCGACCTGCCGATGCGCGCCGACGGCATCCTGGAAGGCAGCGGGAAAATCCGCCGCAGTGCCGCCGGCGCGCTCAGCGGCGACGTCTCGATCAGCTCGGCACGCGGCAGCATCACCTACACCAGTCAGGCGGATGCGCCGCTGTTGCGCTACGACCAGCTGCGCCTGAACGCCGAACTCGCACCCGCCAGCCAGCGCATCGACGTGCACAGCGGTCTCGACGACGGCGGCCGTCTGGACGGCCAGGTCACGATCGCCGGCGCACAGCAGGCGCTGGGCGGACAACTGGATCTGCGCCTGAACAATCTCGCCGTCATCGAGCTGTTCAGCAGCGAAGTGGCCACCGTCAAAGGCAGCGCCGAGGGCAACTTCCGTTTCGCCGGCACGCTCAAACAACCGGCGATCACCGGCCAGGCCAACGTGCGCGGATTCGCGGCCGAAGTACCCTCGGCCGGACTCAAGCTGACCCAGGGCCACTTGAGCGTCAGCACTACCGACGCCCGCCAGTTCCTGCTCGACGGCAGCGTGCAGTCAGGCAAGGGTACGCTGGCGATCCATGGCAGCGCCGGCCTCGGCGCCGACGGTACCGGCCAGGGCAGCCAGACCGCCATCACGCTCAAGGGCAGCCAGTTCACCGCCGCCGACATTCCGGCCGCGAAAGTGGTGGTCACGCCCGACCTGATCGTGAAACAGGACGCCAAGGGCATCGACATCGGCGGCAGCCTCAGCGTCGACAGCGCCGATGTGAATACCGAGAAGCTGCCCGGCGCCGGCGCCACCAAGGCGTCGCCTGACGTGGTCGTGGTCGACCAGGAGAAACAAGAACAGGCCGCCAGCAAGCTGCCGATCAGCGCACTGGTCAAAGTGGATCTCGGGCAGAAGACGCATATCGTCGGCATGGGCCTGGACGGCCGCGTGACCGGCCTGCTGACGGTCAGCGAACGTCCCGGCCGCGCCACCACCGGACAAGGCCAGCTCGCAGTCGACGGCACTTATCGCGCCTACGGTCAGAACCTGCAGATCCAGCGCGGCCAACTGCTGTTCGCCAGCACGCCGATCGACAATCCGGGACTCAACATCCGCGCCGTGCGCAAGCTCAACCCGAACGCCACCATCGACGAAGGCCAGCAGGTCGGCCTGCTGGTATCCGGCACGGCGCAGCGGCCGATCCTCACGGTGTTCTCCAACCCGGTGATGGAACAGTCCGATGCGCTGTCCTATCTGATCACCGGCAAGCCGCTGTCCGAGGTGAAGGGCGGCGAAGGCAGCATGGTCAGTGCGGCGGCGCAGGCGCTGGGTTCCGCCGGCGGCGATCTGCTGGCCAAGCGCATCGGCTCCAGGCTCGGCGTCGATGACATCGGCGTGTCCAGCAACGAAGCGCTCGGCGGCAGCTCGGCATTCACCGTCGGCAAGTACCTGTCGCCGCGACTCTATCTCAGCTACGGCGTCGGCCTGTTCGAGCCGGGCGAAGTCATCACCCTGCGCTACCGCTTCAGCAAGCGCTGGAACTTCGAGGCCCAACAGGCCACCGATTTCAGCCGCGCCAGCTTCAACTACCGCTACGAAAAGTGACCTGGCTCAACCCAGGTACAGCGAGGGTGTCGCGCTGAATCCTGCCTTGACGTGCCTGGCGGTATCGTCGGCCAGCACCTCGGAGTCGCCCGCCTCGATACCGGCAAGCACGGCCTGCGCAATATCCTCCGGCCGCGATTTCGGGCTGTCGACGTCCTTCACCATGTCGGTATCGATATAGCCGGCGTGCACGCCGACCACCTGCGTGCCCTGCCCGCGCAGCTCGTTGCGCAGGCCGTTGGTGAGTGCCCAGGCCGCCGCCTTCGAAACCGAGTACGCCCCGGTGCCCGGCAGGCTCGCCCAGCTCAGCGCGGACAACATGTTGACCAGCGCGCCGCCGCCGTTGGCGCGCAGCACCGGCGCGAAGGCGCGGCTCATCGCCAGCACGCCGTAGAGGTTGGTGTCGAGCACGTTGTGCAATGCCTCCACACCGTTCTCGCCGAGCAGCGGCTCGTCGCCGATGATGCCGGCGTTGTTGATCAGCAGATCGACGTCGCCGCACTGCGCGGCAGCGGCGGCGATGTCACCGGCGTTGTTCACGTCGAGCCGGACCGGCACCAGGCCTTCGAGCACGGGCACGCTGGATGGATCGCGTGCACCGGCGTAGACCTTGCGCGCACCGGCGGCAAGCAGCGCCTTGGCGTAGGCGAGCCCGAGCCCGCGATTGGCACCGGTGACGAAGGCAATGCTGTTGTTGATTTTCATGGATCGATACCTTGGCAAGGAGAGAGGGAATGCCGCGTGCTCAGCGCGAGGCTTGTGCGGCAGGGGATGCATTCAGTTGCACGGTGACCGTACTGGAAAGTCCGGGACGCAGCCGTGTCAGCGCAGCTTGCCCGGCCTCGAAACGGATGCGCACCGGCACGCGCTGCACGATCTTGGTGAAGTTGCCGGTACCCGGCTCGAACGGCAGCAGCGAGAACTGCGAACCGGAACCGGGCGCAAAACTTTCCACGTGGCCTTTCAATGTCCGGCCGGGCAAGGCGTCCACCTCGACGCTGGCGGTCTGGCCGACCACCATGCGCGCGGTCTGGGTTTCCTTGAAGTTGGCGATCACGTACAGCGCGTCCAGCGGCACCACGGTGAGCAGGCGCGTGCCGGGCTGCACGTAGTCGCCGGGTTCGACCTGGCGGTCACCGACCACCCCGTCGATCGGCGCACGTACCAGCGTGTTGGTCTGGTCCTGCCGCGCCAGATCGAGCGCGGCTTTCGCGCTCGCCACTGCCGCTTCGGCCTGCGCCAGGGTGGCCTGCAGGGTCAGCCGCTTGGCATGCGTCAACGTCGCCTGATCACGGCTCACCGCGAACTCCGCCCGGCTGTGGTCCGCGTTTGCCTGGGCGGTGACGGCGGCGGCGTGGAACTGCTCCACGTCGCGTCGCGCCACCGCGCCACTGACGACCAGGGCGTCGTAACGCCGGCTGTCGGCCTCGGCCAGCGCCTGCTGGGCGTCGGACGAGCGGATCGACGTCTGCGCCGCGCGCACGTTGGAACCGGCAAGCTGCTCTTCCGCATCCAGCGCCACCAGGGCGGCGTCTGCCGCCGCAACGCCGGATAGCGCGTTCCGCAGTTCGGCGCGCGCCGACGCCACCTTCGCGTTGAACTCCTCGGCATCGATGCGCACCAGCGGATCGCCCCGATGCACGTGCTGGTCGTGCCGTACCAGCACATCGGCCACCAGCCCGCGCACCTTCGGGGCCACGACCGAACTGTCGGCCTGCAGGTAGGCGTTGTCGGTGGATACGCTGCGCTTGGGAACGGCGATCCAGAGCGCGCCGACGATCGCGATGACCAGCGCCACGACGGCGGCGAGCAACGGTTTGCGCGACCACGGCGTGCGTGGCGTTGCCGGCTGTTCGACGACTGCCGTGCGTGGTGCGGCGTCGGCGCTCATCGTTTCATCACTCGAAAGGTGGAGGTGACCGAGGCATGCAGCCGGCTGATTGCATCGACGGGACGGACAGGGATTTCGCCGGGCATGTTCATGACGGCAGCCCGAAGCGCTGCTTCAACTGCGCGCGCGAGGCGGCAAGGATCGCATCCGAGCGCTTCGCATCCGTCTCGATCCGCGCCAGCGAGAGGGCGCCGATCAGCTCGGCCATCATCGAGCGCGCCTCGGCCTCGGCCGCCGCATGTCCCAACCCGGCCAGCTTCTCGCCGAGTCGGATGGTGGACTGCCGCACGCCAGTGACGAACTGCTCGCGCGCCGGGTCCGCCAGCCGCGGCACGTCCGAAGCCAGCGCCGCCATCGGGCATCCGAAGCTGCGCGCGTCACGGTGTTTCTTCGAGAGATAGAAGTCGATATAGGCCGCCAGGCCCTCGGCCGGACTCCGTCCTGCGGTGTCGTGCTCCAGCCGCGCGCGCGCGTCCTCGAACATCTGGCCGATCGCGGCGGCGACCAGTTCGTCCTTGGACTTGAAATGGGCGTAGAAGCCGCCGTGGGTCAATCCCGCCTCGGCCATCACGCCGGCCACGCCGACACGATCCGGGCCGTCGGCGCGGATCGCCTTCGCCGCGGCCTGCAGCACGGTGGCGCGGGTCTTCTGCTTGTGTTCGGTGTCGTAGCGCATGACCGCCTCGCTTTTTATATGATCAACATCATATTATGATTTCCCGACAATGCAAGAGCTGCCCGTGAATACCTCCGCGACCCTTTCCCTATCGACACCCATCGCGCCCGCCGAGCTGCCGCTGGCGCGCAAGTTCCTCATCTTCGGGGTGATGGCGTTCGGCATGTTCATGGCGCTGATCGACATCCAGATCGTGGCCGCCTCGCTCAACGACGTGCAGGCGGGCCTGTCGGCCGGGCCGGATGAAATCAGCTGGGTGCAGACCGGCTACCTGATGGCCGAACTGGTGATGATTCCGTTCGCCGCCTTTCTCGCGCAGGCGCTGTCCACGCGCTGGCTGTTCGCGCTGTCGGCCGGCAGCTTCACGCTGGCCAGCGCGCTGTGCGGGATGGCCTGGGACATCCAGTCGATGACCGTGTTCCGGGTCATCCAGGGCTTCGTCGGCGGCGCCATGGTGCCCACCGTGTTCGCCACCGGCTTCGCCCTGTTCACCGGCAAGCAGCGCGCGCTGATCCCGGCGATCCTCGGCATGGTCTCGGTGCTGGCGCCGACGCTCGGGCCGACGGTGGGCGGCTGGCTCACCGAGGCGGTCGGCTGGCGCTCGATCTTCTACGTCAACATCGTGCCGGGCATCCTGGTGACTGTGTTGTCGGCGCTGCTGGTCAAGGTGGACCGGCCCAATCTGGCGATGCTGAAGAAGATCGACTACGTGCACCTGGCCGCCATGGCGGTGTTTCTCGGCGGGCTCGAATACGTGCTGGAGGAAGGCCCGCGCCACGAATGGCTGGGCGACCCGACCATCGCCACCGCAGCGTGGCTGTCGCTGGTCGGCTTCGTGCTGTTCCTGGAGCGCTCGTTCCGCTCGTCCGATCCGATCGTGCGGCTGTCGCCGTTCCGCCAGCGCAACTTCGTGTTCGCCTGCCTGTTCAGCCTGGCGATCGGCTTCGGACTGTACGCGGCGACTTATCTGGTCCCGGTGTTCCTGGGCCGCGTGCGCGGCTACAACAGCCTGCAGATCGGCACCACGGTGTTCGTCACCGGCGTCGCACAGATCGCCAGCACGGTACTCGCGGCGCGGCTGTCGCAACGGATCGATGCGCGCTGGACGATCAGCGCCGGGCTGTTGCTGTTCGCCGCCAGCCTGTGGCTGTTCTCGGCGATGACGCCCGACTGGGGCTTCGCCGCGCTGTTCTGGCCGCAGGTTCTGCGCGGCTTCGCGATTATGCTGTGCATCGTGCCGAGCGTGAACATGGCACTGAACGGTTTCGCGATGGCCGATCTGCGCTACGCCTCGGGCCTGTTCAATCTGATGCGCAACCTCGGCGGCGCGATCGGCATCGCGGTGGTCAACACCTGGCTGCAGGACCAGACCCGCATCCACACGGCCCGCTTCGGCGAAAGCCTGGGCGAAAGCGGCCGCAACGCACCCGAGGTGATTGCACAACTGGCCGGCCGGATCGGTCAGGTCACCACCGATTCCGCGCACGCCGTGCTGATGGCACAGGGCGAACTCGGCAGGCTGGTGTCCCGCTCGGCCACGACGCTGGCGTTCGACGATGCGTTCCGGCTGATGGCGTGGATGTTCGTGGCGGCGCTGCTGCTGGTGCCGCTATGCCGAACGCCGGCCGAAGCCAGTCCTGCGGCGGCCGAAAGCGCGCATTGACCCGGTTTGCCGTCGGTCCGGCGCGGGCAACCTCCGATCGCTAGCCCATCAGTCATGCCCACAACGGCAAGGTGGCGGACTATCGTGGGCATTCCATCCTACCGGACATCAAACCATGCAACGCATCCGTTGGATTCTGACCGCCGCCGTCCTGTGCGGACCGAGCGCCTGGGCGGCCATGCCCGCGCCGGCCCCGCACGCTGCCGACCGTCCTGCCGGCGTGGATCTGGCCGGCATGGACCGCAGCGTGAAACCGGGCGACGACTTCGACGGCTACGCCAACGGCAACTGGCGCAAGACCGCGGTGATTCCGCCCGACCGTGCCAGCACCGGTATCTTCCTGCAGGTATTCAACAAGGCCGAGCAGCGCAACGCCGACCTGATCAAGGCGGCGGCCGCGGCCCACGCGCACGCCGGCTCCGACGAAAGCAAGATCGCCGACTACTACGCCGCCTTCATGGATCGGGCCGGCATCGCCAAACATGGCCTGAGCCCGCTCAAGCCCGAGCTGGCGAAGATCGACGCGATCAAGACGCCGGCCGATCTCGCCAGCGTGCTGGGCAGCCAGCTGCGCGCCGACGTCGATCCGATCAATGCGACCAACTTCAGCACCGAGCACCTGTTCGGCCTGTTCGTCACGCAGGGGCTGGAGGATTCCGCGCACAACGTGGCTTACCTGCTGCAGGGCGGCCTGGGCATGCCCAACCGCGACTACTACCTCGCCCCCGACAAGGACATGGCGGCCATCCGCGCCAAGTACCAGGCTTACATCGCCGCCCAGCTGAAGAACGCCGGCATCGTCGACGCGGACGCCAAGGCGAAGGCCGTGTTCGAACTGGAAATGAAGATCGCCAAGGCGCAGGAGAGCCTGGTCGACAGCGAAGACGTGCACAAGGCCAACAACCCCTGGAACACGGCGGACTTCGCCAGCAAGGCGCCAGGCCTGGACTGGGCTGCGTACCTGCACGCCGCGGGCCTCGACACGCAGAAGCAGATCACCGTGTGGCAACCGAGTGCGATCCGCGGGATTTCCGCGCTGGTCGCCAGCGAGCCGCTGGATACCTGGAAAGCCTTCCTCATCTTCCACACCATCAATCACAGCGCCGGCCTGCTGCCGCCGGCATTCGCCGACGCGAGTTTCGAGTTCTACGGCCACACGCTGCAGGGCACGCCGAAACAGCGCGCCCGCTGGAAGCGCGCGATCGGCGCGCTCAACGGCGACCTCGGCGATGCGGTGGGCCGGATCTACGTGAAGAAATACTTCCCGGCCTCGTCCAAGGCGCAGGTGAAGCAGATGGTCGACAACATCCTCGCCGCGTTCACCGACCGCGTCGATCAACTCGACTGGATGACGCCGGCCACCAAGCAGAAGGCCAAGGCGAAGATCGCCACAGTGCGCGTCGGCGTCGGCTATCCGGAAACCTGGCGCGACTACTCCGACCTGACGATCCGCCGCGACGATCCGGTCGGCAATCACCTGCGCGCCGAACAGCACGAATACCGGCACCAGCTGGCCAAGCTCGGGCAGCCGGTCGACAAGGGCGAATGGTGGATGACGCCGCAGACCGTCAACGCGGTGAACCTGCCCTTGCAGAACGCGCTGAACTTCCCCGCCGCGATCCTCGAAGCGCCATTCTTCGATCCGAAAGCCGATGCCGCCTCGAACTACGGCTCGATCGGCGCGGTGATCGGCCATGAGATCAGCCACAGCTTCGACAACACCGGTGCCGAGTTCGACGCGCAAGGCCGCCTGGCGAACTGGTGGACGCCGGAAGACCAGGCCCACTTCAAGGCCACCGGCCAGAAGCTGGTCGAACAGTACAACGCGTATGAGCCGCTGCCCGGCCTGCACATCAACGGCCAGCAGACGCTGGGCGAGAACATCGCCGACGTGTCCGGCCTCACCATCGCCTGGATCGCGTATCACAAGTCGCTGGGCGGCAAGCCCGCACCGGTGATCGACGGCATCACCGGCGACCAGCGCTTCTTCCTCGCGTTCGCCCAGTCCTGGCGCACCAAGACCCGGCCCGCCGCGCTGCGTGCCCAGGTGATCGGCGACGGCCACGCGCCCGGCAACTTCCGCGCGCAGACCGTGCGCAACCTCGACGCGTGGTACGACGCGTTCGCGCCCAAGCCCGGCCAGAAGCTGTACCTGGCGCCGAAGGACCGGGTGAAGATCTGGTAGAAATTTCAAGCCTCGCAAAAAAGCAAAAGGGCCGCATGCAAGTGCGGCCCTTTTGCTTCACCTGCTGGCTACCGAAGCGGCTATCGCCCTCCCGTGCCGAGGCGTTGCGTCCAGGCCTCTGTCGACGTATAACATACGTTATAACTTGCCCCGGAGGCCGCCATGAAGCTCAAGATCACCACCATCGGCAACTCTGCCGGCGTCATCCTGCCGCGCGAACTGCTGGCCCGTCTGCGTCTGGAAAAAGGCGATGAGCTGTTCGCGCTGGAAACCCCTGATGGCATCCGGCTCACCACTTACGACCCGACCCTGGCCAAGCAGATGGAAGTGGCCGAGGAAATCATGCGCAAGGACCGCAACGTCCTGCACAAGCTGGCGCAATAGGCGGACGACCATGATCATCTGGATCGAACGGCCGCTGGCCATCGCCATCCACGAACGTCAGCTGGCCGAACATGGCGGCGGCAGCGGCGCGCGCGACGGGAACCTGCTGGATTCCGCGCTCGCCCGACCGCAGCAGCTGCATACCTATGGCGACCCGCCGCCGGATCTCGCCGACCTCGCCGCCAGCCTCGCCTTTGGCCTGGCGCGCAATCATCCCTTCGTCGACGGCAACAAGCGCACGGCGCATGTCTGCTATCGCGTGTTCCTTGCACTCAACGGCGTCGATCTCGTCGCCATTGACGAGGACAAGTACGTCACCATGATCGCCCTCGCCGAAGGCAGCCTGTCCGAAGCTGAATTTGCCGCCTGGCTGAGTCAGCACATCAGCCACGATGCAAAAAAACGCGTGAACGAACCGCGGGAACGCTACGCGCTGAAGCAGCCTGATCCAGGTTAGGCTGATTAACTCCGTCCCTCGATCATTCTGAGGTTTTCGGCATCCTCAGCCTTGGGCGTCA
Source organism: Rhodanobacter terrae (assembly GCF_042657005.1). NCBI lineage: Bacteria > Pseudomonadati > Pseudomonadota > Gammaproteobacteria > Lysobacterales > Rhodanobacteraceae > Rhodanobacter > Rhodanobacter terrae. The sequence continues at coordinate 18,720 of NZ_JBHSNG010000017.1, read as the reverse complement.
CGCGACAACGACTCAGGTTTTGCCGACGTCACCGTCGATGCCCAACCCCTCAATGCCGGTGATGCTGGCCGAGTCGAAGCCCGCCAGTGCCGCAAAACGGCGGCCGCGCTCCGCATAATCCTTGAACTGGTCGAAGCTGGGCGCACCCGGCGAGAGCAGGATCACTCCACCGTCCGGTGTGCACACCTTCGCCTCGGCCACGGCGCCAGCCAGATCCGCGACATGCATGATCGGGCAGGCCACTCCGGCGGCGCGCAAGGCAGTTTCGATGCGACCGCCGTTGCTGCCCATGCAGACGATCGCGTGGGCGGGTGAGCTGCGCATCGCCTCGACGAACGGCGTCCAGTCCAGTCCGCGATCGTGGCCGCCGACCAGCACGGTCACCGCGTGGCCGTGCAGGCTTTCCAGCGCCGCCAGCGTGGCCAGCGGCGTGGTGCTGATCGAATCGTTGACCCAGTGCCAGCCATCGCGCTCGCCCAGCGGCTGCAGGCGATGCGGCAACGGACGGAAATGCGCCAGCGCCGGGGCCGCGGCCATCGCGTCCATTCCCACGGCAGCCAACGCCGCCAGCGCGGCGCAGGCGTTCAGCGCGTTATGCAGGCCCGGCGCCGCGAGCTGCTCGACCGGAAAGACTTCCTGTGTGCCGCGACGGATGAAACCGTCGGCGACGTGCCAGCCTGCCGGCTGACCGAACAGCAGGCGATGCGGATGCTTCTGCGTGCGTTCCAGCAGCGCCGGCTGCAGCCCGTTGACCAGCAGCTGTCGCGAGACGTCGGCCAGACGCAGCTTGTCGACGACGTAGCGCTCGCGTGAGCCGTGCCAGTCGAGATGCTCCTCGTACAGGCTGGTGATCACGCCAAGCTCCAGCGGACCCGCCTCGCCGGTCTGGAAGCTGGACAGCTCGATCACCCACAATTCGGCGGGTTGCGAGACAGCCTGGCGATCGGGCAGCTCCAGCAGCGGCAGGCCGATATTGCCGGCCAGCGCCGTGCGCACACCCAGCGCCCGCGTCAGGTGCGCGATCAGCGCACTGGTGGTGCTCTTGCCCTTGGTGCCGGTCACGGCGATCACATGCGCGTCGGGATTTTCGCCGAACCACAGCGCGGTGCCGGAAGTGAACTGCGTGCCTTGCGCCAGCGCCGCCAGCAAGGCCGGCTTGTACGCCGAGATGCCGGGCGACTTCACCACCACATCGAACCGGCTCAGCGTGGCGGCATCCGGCTCGCCGGCAACCACCTCGAGCGCCGGATCGAACGCGCGGGCGGCGTCGACTTCGGCTGCAGCGCAGAACAACGTGAACCGCTGATCCGGGCAACGCTGACGCACCGCATGGATGGCCGCGCGCCCCTCGCGCCCGAAGCCCCATATCGCGACCCGACGGCCGACCAGCTCAGCAATACGCATGACGCCCAACAACGAGGAGAATGGGGGCGAAGTCTTTCATCAGCCGATCGCCGCCAGTGCGGGCTGCAGTCGCACCGGCACGCGATGCCCGTCTCCCGCTATCAGCCACGGCTCCAGCGCCAGCTGCGATGCGTCCAGCTGCGGCAGGATCTCGCTGTGAAAGCGTGCGACCAGCGTGTCTTCCTGCCATTCGGGACGCTGGCTCAACGCATGCATCGCGGCGCGCGCCTCGGCGCCCTCGCCCACGCACTCGAACGGTTTGTGGTCCTGGTATTCCAGCAGCGCATCGAAACCGGCGGTCTGATTTTCATCGTCCAGCAGGTTGCGCCCGAAGATCGACAGCAGCCGCGGCTTGGGCAGGAACGGCGCCAGCGCGAGAAACACGAAATGGCATTTCGGGCATTGCCCGCACCAGCGGTCGGCCGGCTTCGGGCCGAGCAGCTTGAAATTGCGGTTACAGCTGGAGAACACCTCGAAGTACGGCGTCAGCTTCGCGAACGCACGCGTGATCGCCAGCTCCGAATACGGCCGCAGCAGCGAGCAATAGTCGAGGTCGCTCGCCACATGCGTGTGCAGCCAGTCGCCCAGCAGCTGCTCGAACGCGTAGCTCTTGCTCCACTGGTGGTTCACCTGCTGGCCGTCGTACTCCAGCGTGGCGGCCGAGGCGGAACGCTCGTTGGCGAACGCGATCGAGTCGTAGCCATACAGGATCGCGGCGACGGCGAGGATCGCCGAGTTCACCGCGGTCACCGGCACATGCCCGTTCCACGCGCCCAGCCGATTCAGCTCGAACAGCCCCGGCGCCAGCTCGCGCTGGATGTTCAGCATGGGCAGGCCGGTGCGTTCCGCGCAGGCGGCGATCAGCGCGGAATTGCCGACCCACACTGCGGTCGCCTCACCACCGATCGACTTGATCGCCTCCACCGCGACCAGCGAATCCTTGCCGCCGCCGATCGGCACCAGCGTGCGTTTCGGCAGGTTCAATGAATGCACCGTCGGCGCTGCAGCACCGCGGGGGAATTCAATGCGTCCACGCAGATCCAGCCCGTTGCGATAGGCGAACTCGGCCAGGCCGTGCAGGTACAGCTGATCGAGCAGCTCGGCCGTAGCGTCGTCGAGCGGCCCCGTCGCCACCTCGATCTTCGGCGGCACGCCGGCCTTGTAGTAGCTGACGCCCGCGATCAGATGCAGCAGTTTCAGCGCCGCCTCGAACGCCGCGGCATGCGCGGCCGGAACCGCCGGCGCATTCGGGAAACGAATCCGCTCGACCAGTTCCTCGCCGTCATCGAACGCGTACGCCAGCTCGGCCACGCCGTCGGCGTAGCTGCAGCGCACGAAACGAAACAGCTTGGTCAGCCGCGGTTGAATCATGTTGCTCACGTCTTTCTCCATCGCCCGCTTCACCAGGAAAACGAGCAGATTGATTCTAGCTTCGAGCAGCACAGCTGCCGAGAGCCATCTCCCCAGCGGGGAGATGGGGAAAAGCTACTCGATCACCACCTCGTCGGCTTCGTCGCGCAGGTTGTAGTGCGAGGACATCACCTTGCCGTACGCGCCCGCCTGCGCGATCAGCATCACGTCGCCCTCCTGCGCCTCGGGCAGGCGGCGGTCGGTGCCCAGCACGTCGCCACTCTCGCAGATCGGGCCGACGACCTGGTACAGCGCGGTGGCCGGTTCGTCGAGCCGGCTGAGGTTCACGATCTCGTGCCAGGCGTCGTAGAGCGCGGGACGGATCAGGCTGTTCATGCCGGTGTCGATGCCGAGGTAGCGGAAACCGCTCTTGTCTTTCTGCTGGGTCACCCGCGCCAGCAGCACGCCGGCATCGGCGACCAGGTAACGGCCCGGCTCCATCCACAACTGATACTGCGGATAAGCGGCCTTGACCTCGCGCAGCACGCGATCGAGTTCGGCGATGTCCAGCGGCGCCTCGCCCGGATGGGACGGCACGCCCAGGCCGCCGCCGATATTGAGGAACGCCACGCTGCCGATGCGCTCGGCCAGGCTGGCCAGCTGCACATACACCTCGCCCCAGTGCGCGGCGTCCAGCACGCCCGAACCCAGGTGCGCATGCAGGCCGCGCACGATCACGCCGTGGGTGCCGGCCAGTTGCAGAAACGCGGCGAGCTGCTCCAGCGGCAGGCCGAACTTGCTGCCGCTGCCGCCGGTGCGCACCTTCTCGTGGTGGCCCAGGCCGCGGCCCAGATCGACCCGCAGCATGATCTCGCGATCGCGGAACAGTTCGCCCCAGCGTTCCAGCGGATGCAGCGCGTCCAGCGTGACCGTGGCACGGGTGCCAAGTGCCAGAACGTAATCCGCGCGCGGCGCGAAGTTCGGCGTGAACAGCAGCGGCACCGACTCCGCCACGATCGCACCGACCGCTTCCAGCTCGCCCGGCGAGACGCATTCGAACGCAAAGCCTTCCGCCGCCAGCGCACGCAGGATCGCCGGGTGCGTATTCGCCTTCACCGCGTAGTGCAGCCGATCGACCGCGGCCAGCGACTTCAGCGCGCGCGCCTGCTGGCGCACCGTGGGCAGGTGGTAGACGTAGCGCGGCGTGGTCCCGGCCGCCAGCTCCAGCAGCCGCTGCCGTTGCGTGTCGCGCCACCACGCGGCGGCGGCCGCACCCGGTGCTTCGCCGCTGCCGTACAAGGTCTGCCAGCTGGGGCCGAACAGTGCGCTGTCGTCGGTGCGCAGGGCGCCGGCGGCGATCAACAGCTCATGCAGATGCGGCAGCAGCGTATCGACCACTTCCTCGTCCACCACGAAGGTGAGATTGAGGTTGTTCGACGACTGCGAAATCATGTGCACGCGCAGCTGGCCGAACTCGGCCAGCACGCCGGACAAGGTGTGCAGCAGCGAGCGCATGCCGCGACCGACCAGGGTGATCGCCGCGCACGGCGCGATCACCTTGACCCGGCATACCTTGGCCAGGTCGGTGGCCAGTGCGGCGATCGCATCGGAGTCGAGCAGGTTCTCGGTGGGATCGAGCGATACGGTGACGTTGGTCTCGGCCGAGCCGATCAGGTCCACCGACAGTCCGTGCTGCTTGAAGTGCGCGAACACGTCGGCAAGAAAACCGACCTGCTGCCACATGCCGACCGACTCCATCGACACCAGGGTGATGCCCTTGCGCGCGCTGATCGCCTTGACGCTGGGCGCGTGCGCACGAACCTCCGGGCCGATCACGGTGCCTTCGAGTTCCGGCCGGTTGGTGTCCTTGATCAGCAGCGGCACGCGCGGTTCGCGCAACGGCGACAGGCAGCGCGGATGCAGCACCTTGGCGCCGGTGGAGGCGATTTCCTGGGCCTCCTCGTAATCCAGCCGCTGCAGCAGCCGCGCGCCCGGTACCTGGCGCGGGTTGGCGGTGAACATGCCGGCCACGTCGGTCCAGATTTCCACCCGCTGCGCCTTCAGCAGCGCACCGAAGTACGCCGCCGACGTATCCGAGCCGCCGCGGCCCAGCAACACCGTGCGGCCCTTGGCGTCGCGAGCGATGAAGCCCTGGGTGATGAACACCTCGCCCAGCGCGGCAAGCCGCGCGTTCAACGCGGGATCGGCTTTGGTCTCGACCATCGACGACAGCAGCCGGGTGCGTTCGTTCTGGTTCGGCAAGGCGATGGCGGCCAGACAGTCGCGCGCGTCCAGCCATCGCGTGGGCAGGCCGCTGTGGCTGAGGAACGCGGCACCGAGCGCGCTGGACATCAGCTCGCCGTGCGCCTGCACCTGCGCCTGCCAGGCCAGCTCGCCCAGCGTGGCGGCGCCTTCGTGCGCCAGCTTCGCCAGATCGGCTAGCCGCTCGCCCAACGTGTCCGGCATGGCCAACTGCATGTGGTCGAGCAGATCGTAGTGGCGCTGCGCGATCGCCTTGGCCGCCTCGCTGCGTTTGCCCGACTCGCCCTGCGCGCACAATTGCTTGAGCGCGTCGGTGACGCCGGTCAGTGCGGAAACGACGACCAGTACGCGCGCGCCCTCGGCGCGGCGGCTGGCGACCAGTTCCAGAATGTTCTGCCAGCGCGACAACGTGGCGACACTGGTGCCGCCGAACTTCATTACGATCCAGGGGGCGTCGGCAGGAAGCGACGCGGGGCTTTGCGGGTTCACGGCGACCTTCAGTGGCGATGGTTGGGGAAAGACAATTCCCCCAGTGTTGCGCCGCAGCAGGTGGAATGCAACCGCTGGATGCCTGCGGACGTTTGGATGGCTAAATGCGAGGGCGTATGGACCGGGGAACCGTCACCCTGGCGGACGCCTGGATGACGGCAGCCGAGGTGCGCGCTGCGCACGCAGCGTCATTGAACAACGACCGGGATCTTGCCGATCCGCGCCTGCCATTCGCGCGGACCGGTCTGGTGCACCGAGCTGCCCAGCGAATCGACCGCCACGGTCACCGGCATGTCCTCGACCGTGAACTCGTAGATCGCTTCCATGCCCAGATCGGCGAAGCCGACCACACGGGCCGCCTTGATCGCCTTGGACACCAGGTAGGCTGCGCCGCCGACCGCCATCAGGTACACCGACCGGTGCTTCTTGATCGCCTCGATCGCCGCCGGCCCGCGCTCGGCCTTGCCGACCATCCCGAGCAGGCCGGTCTGCGCCAGCACCTGCTCGGTGAACTTGTCCATGCGGGTGGCGGTGGTCGGGCCGGCCGGACCCACCACCTCGTCGCGCACCGGGTCGACCGGGCCCACGTAATAGATGAAGCGGCCCTGGAAATCGACCGGCAACGGCTCGCCCTTGTCGAGCAGCTCGACCATGCGCTTGTGCGCCGCATCGCGGCCGGTCAGCAGCTTGCCGTTGAGCAGCAAGGTCTCGCCCGGCTTCCAGCCGGCGACATCCGCCTGCGTCACCGTGTCGAGATTCACCCGGCGGCCTTTCGAGGCGTCGTAGGTCAGCTTCGGCCAGTCTTCCAGCGACGGCGGATCGAGCATCACCGGGCCGGAGCCGTCCAGGGTGAAGTGCGCGTGGCGGGTCGCCGCGCAATTGGGGATCAGCGCCACCGGCAGGTTCGCCGCGTGGGTCGGGTAATCCTTGACCTTGATGTCCAGTACGGTGGTCAGGCCGCCCAGGCCTTGCGCGCCGATGCCCAGCGCGTTGACCTTCTCGTACAGCTCGATGCGCAGCTCCTCGGCGCGATTGGCCGGGCCGCGCGCGATCAGCTCCTGGATGTCGATCGGCTCCATCAACGCCTCTTTCGCCAGCAACATCGCCTTCTCGGCGGTGCCGCCGATGCCCAGCCCCAGCATGCCCGGCGGGCACCAGCCCGCGCCCATCGTGGGCACGGTCTTGAGCACCCAGTCCACGATCGAGTCGGACGGGTTGAGCATCACGAACTTCGACTTCGCCTCGGAACCGCCGCCCTTCGCCGCCACGATCACGTCGAGCTTGTCGCCCGGCACGATAGCCACGTTGATGATGGCCGGCGTGTTGTCCCTGGTATTGATGCGCTTGCCGGCCGGGTCGGCCAGGATGCTGGCGCGCAGCTTGTTGTCCGGGTCGTTGTAGGCGCGGCGCACGCCCTCGTTGACCATGTCGTCCAGCGACATCGTGGCGTCCCACTGCACGTTCATGCCGACCTTGAGAAACACGGTGACGATGCCGGTGTCCTGGCACAGCGGCCGATGGCCTTCGGCGGCCATCCGCGAGTTGATCAGGATCTGTGCCATCGCGTCCTTGGCCGCGGGACTTTCCTCGCGCCCATAGGCGGCAGCCAGGCCCTTGATGTAGTCGACTGGGTGGTAATAGCTGATGTACTGCAACGCGTCGGCAACGGACTGGATCAGATCGGCTTGCTTGATGATGGTCATGGGACGGGCTCGAGCTCGGAGATGAGGGCGCCGCAACCGTATATCCGCAGCGCAAGCCCACTATTGTGCCGCAACCGGGCCGCACCTCAAAAAAACAACGGCCGCGCAAGGCGGCCGTTGTTTTTTGACCGAAGCAACCACTCAGAAGCGGTATTCGGCAAAACCCGAAAGCACGCCGATATTGTCGGCATAGCTCGTACCGGTGTACTTCACTCTGCCATGGTAATTGTCGTAGCTCGCCCCCAGGCTGAAGTGTGGCGTGATGTCGTAACCGGTGCCGACGCCGACGTAGCCGCCATCGCCACTGAAATTTTGCGAACCGAGGCCACTGATGTTCTCTACCAGCGTGGAACGAAAATACCCCAGACGCCCGGAAACGAACCACTTGCTCACGAACTTGTACTTGAGGTCGATGCCCAATAGCGGGCCCTTGCCCTGCGCACTGTAATTGGCATTGAAGTTGCCGGCGGTCACCGTACCGCGAGCGTTGCCCAGATCGACATAGCCAGCTTCTACGCCGAAGTCGACTACGTTGCTCTGCCAGCTGTAGCCCGCGCGTACCGCAGTGCTGACATCGGTGCGATCACTGAACCCCTTGTCCTGGTAATGCGACTGCCCCAGATTGCCATTGACGAAAAATGCGCCCGGATCGGTGGCAAACGCACAGCTCGAAGCTGCTGCCAATACAACGGCAAAGGCGGTTATCTGAAATTGCTTGTTCATGGCTTCCCTGTTTTGATGTATTTGCTTACATGCCTCGCGGCCCCATGCACGCGAGAGCGCGCATTCTTGCCGACCCGCCAGCACGTTTGCAATTAACGCAAGATATTGCGCATCACCACGAATGGTTGATCCATTAACTCGCAATAATTCGCTTTTCCTGCAAGCCATTGACAGCCGCGGCGTGCGGCGATTGCGAAAAAATCCGCCTGTCGACCTTCAGCGGACCGCTGCACCATGGATGAGAGCATGGATCAGAGCATGGATATCGCAAACTATTTCGCCGGAACAGGCACTTTCAGGGCCAGCCGTACGCTGCTAGCGTCGCTCGATCAGTACGGATTTGTATTCAGGGGCCGTCCTGGTTGGTTGTTGGGGTACCAGCTTACGAATGTACGGCTTGCCGGCAGGCGCGACGCTGCCGGCCGCAGCGCCGCCCGGCGCGACCGTTTCAACCCTTGGAGAAAACCCATGCTTACTAACCTGCATCGCAAGTCGCTCGCGACTTCATTGGCGTTGCTGCTCTGTGGCTTCGCCAGCGTATCGTTCGCCGCCGGCGGCTCGGCGCCTGCCGACCCGGCACCTGTCGACCTCGGATCAAGCAACCCCGCTCAAACCGTGAACGTCACGCTGGTCCTCGGCCTGCACCATCAGGATGCACTCGAGCAGTACATCTACAGCACGGTCACCCCGGGCAATCCCGCGTACCACCGCTTCCTCACCACGGCACAGTTCGCGGACCGCTATGGCGCCACCGCCGACGAGATATCCAGGGTGAAGTCGTTCCTGAAGCAGCAAGGGCTCGCGCAGGCCGAGCTGCTGCCCAATCATCTGGCGATCAAGGTCAGCGGCACGATCGGCCAGTTCGATACGGCCTTCCATACGTCCATCCACGATTACCGGGCCGGCGACGGCTCGACCTTCCACCGGCCGAATGCGGCACCGAGCGTGCCCGCGGAGCTGGCCGGCACGCTGGTCGTGGCCTCGGGCCTCAACAGCGAGGCGCGCTATCGTTCGCATCGCGTCAGTGCGCTGTTCCCGCCGCAGCCGGGGGCCAGGACGAATGCGCTGGTCAAGGGTGCGGCCGCACCCGCCACGGCGCCCTGCACCGGCAATCCCACAGCCACCTGCACACCCGGCGAATTCACCGTCGGCGACGTGGCCAACCGCTACAACATCAACCCGCTCTACAAGGCCGGAGTGAACGGCAAGGGTTCGACCATCGGCATCGCCACCCTGGCGAATTTCCTGCCCGCCGATGCCTACAGCTACTGGAGCACGATCGGCCTGGCAGTGAAACCCGACCGCATCACGCAGGTGCACGTGGACGGTGGCGGACCGCTCGGCAGCGCAGCAGGCTCGGGTGAGACATCCCTCGACGTCGAGCAGTCCGGCGGCCTGGCGCCATGGGCGGACATCATCGTATACGACGCACCCAACACCGATGCCGGCTTCTTCGACGTATTCAACCAGGCGGTGTCCGACAACAAGGTAGACAGCTTGTCGGTAAGCTGGGGCTCGCCGGAAATCTTCTACTTCCCGCAGCTCAACGGCGGTGTCGACTTCACCGACGAATTGCTCGCTTTCCATCAGGTCTTCCTGGAAGCGGCAGCACAAGGCATCTCGATGTTCGCGACGTCCGGCGACTCGGGCGCCTACGACACGGTGCGTGCACTGGGCGGCTCGCTGACCGATCCGGTGCCACCGCCGCTCACCGCCGACGCCCCGGGCTCTGATCCCTTCATCACCACGGCAGGTGGCACCACCGTACCGTTTTCCTACGCCTTCAGCGGTGGGCCGACAGCATCGATCGGCAAGGAAAGCGTCTGGGGCTGGGACTACATCTCCAACTACTTCCAGGCCAATTTCGGCGTGGATATCACCTCTGAAGTGTTCTCGGTCGGCGGTGGCGGCGGCGTCAGCGTGTTCTGGCCGCTGCCGCGCTATCAGCAGTTCACTTTCGGCACCCGCAGGAGCGAGAAGAACCAGACCTTGTTCCTCCCCGCCTTCGGCATCGACTACAAGTTGCCTGCCAATTACCGCGGCCGCAACGAGCCCGACATTTCGCTGAATGCGGATCCGGAGGCCGGCTACAGCTTCGTCTCGTCACTGGACGGCGCGGGCCTTCTGACGTTCGAAGGCGGCACCAGTTTCGTCGCGCCCCAGCTCAACGGCATCAGCGCCCTGCTGACGCAGAGCACTGGGCACCGGGTGGGCTTCTGGAATCCGCAGGTATACTTCCTGCAGAACATCTTCGGCTACGGCTCGTGGTCGCCGTTCAACGATATCCGCGCCGGCGACAACTGGTTCTATCACGGCGTACCCGGCTACGACCAGGGTGCCGGCATCGGCACGCTCAATGTGAGGAACCTCGACCTGTTCCTGCGCAGCGGCTTCTGATTCGGCACAGCGTTGATCCTCGCGCTGACTGGCGCCCATGGGCGCCAGTCAGCGATGCTTGGAGCATTCCGGATGGACGCTTGCATGCGGCGTCGCAGAGGTGGCATGGTCTGGCGCTCCCCCAGGCGCTCCCATGACCCGTCGACTCCGCTTTCTGCAACTGGACGTCTTTGCCAGCCGCCTGTTCGACGGCAACCCGCTGGCCGTGGTGTTCGATGCCGCAGGGCTGGACACCGACACCATGCAGCGCATAGCGCGCTGGACCAATCTCTCCGAGACGACCTTCCTGCTGCCGCCGACGCAGCCGGCGGCGGATTATCGCGTGCGCATTTTCACCACTCGCCAGGAGCTGCCGTTCGCCGGGCACCCCAGCGTGGGCAGCGCGTACGCAGCGATCGATCATGGACTGGTGGCCAGCGGCAAGACGTCGCTGGTGCAGGAGTGCGCTGCCGGTCTGCTGCCGGTGCAGGTAGCCGGTACCGGCCGGTCGCGGATCATCCACGTGCAGGCCCCACCGGCGCGGATCGCGCCTTGCGCCGCGGACTTGCGCGACGAGCTGGCCACCGCCTTGCACGCTCCGCTGGATCCGGCCGCGATACGCCTGGTCGACAACGGCCCGCGATGGATCGTCTGCGACCTGCGCGAAGCGCCCTTGGTGCGCGGATTGCGCCCCGATTTCACCGCCCTCGCCGGCGCCTGCGAACAGACATCGGCCATCGGCGCATGCGTCTTCGGCCGCGAGCGCGACGGCACCGCGGCGATGGCCGTGCGTGCGTTCTGTCCCTCCGAAAACATAGCCGAGGATCCGGTCACCGGTAGCGCGAACGCAGCCATCGCCGCATATTTGCAGGCGACCGGCGGATTGTCCGCGTACGGCCAGCGTTATCGCGTCAGCCAGGGCCGCGAGGTCGGCCGCGATGGCTTCGTCGAGGTGAGCGTGGACCCGGCCGGCCCAGCCATCATGATCGGCGGCGCCTGTGCGATCGGCGTGCGCGGCGAACTGCTGCTCGAGCACATTCGCTGAGCGGCGGGCGTCTTGCCGGATGCGCCGCGGGCCGCCATGCTGCCGCGATCTCCTCATGACCGGTTCCATGCCAGCCCCCACTTCACCCGCGACTTATCTCCGCAGCCTGCGCCCGTGGGATGCCGCCCTGATCGTGGTCGGCGGCATCATCGGCGGCGGCATTTTTCTCAATCCCGGCATTGCCGCACAACGCACCGAATCGGGCCTGGCGCTGTTGTTGCTGTGGGCCGGCGCCGGCGTGCTCACCTTGATCGGCGCGCTGTGCTATGCCGAACTCGGCGCACGCAGGCCACGCGCGGGCGGCACCTATGTCTACCTGCGCGAGGCCTTCGGGCCCATGGCCGGGTTCCTGTTCGGCTGGACCATGTTGCTGGTGATCTATTCCGGTTCCAGCGCGGCGGTAGCCACGATCTTTGCCAGCTATGCCGCGGCGGCGTTCGGCCTGCCGCCGGCGATGGCGCTGCCGCTGACGGTCGGCGCGCTGGTCTTCGTGGGCGGCATCAATTTGTTCGGCATTCGCCTGGGCGCACAGATCCAGAACCTGTTCGCGCTGCTCAAGCTGCTGGCGGTGGCGGTGCTGGTCGTGTGCGGCCTGTTCCTGGCCGGTGCCGGCCACGGCCAGGTGCTGGCCGTCGATCCGGCGCGCAGCAACGTCGGTTTCATCGGCGCGGCGCTGCCGGTGCTGTTCGCGTATTCCGGCTTCACCTATCTCAACAACCTGGCCGGCGAGGTGCGCGATCCGCAGCGCACGCTGCCGCGCGCGCTGACGCTGGGCATGCTGCTGGTGATCGTCGCCTACGTGCTGGTCAACGTGGCCTATCTGGCCGTGCTCGGCCATGACGGCCTCGCCGCCAGCCGCGCGCCGGCAGCCGACGTGATGCAGCAGGTGTTCGGTCCGCTCGGCGCCAGGTTGATCGCGCTGGGCGTGGCGATTTCCACATTGGGCTTCTGCAACATCACCCTGGTCGCCGGCGCGCGCGTGCTCCAGGTGATGGGCGAGGACGGCCTGTTCTTCCGCGCGGTGGCGCGGCTGCACCCGCGTTATCGCACGCCGAACACCGCATTGCTGTTGCTGTCGGGCTGGGCGATCGTGCTGGCGCTGTCGGTCGGTTATGGTCAACTGCTGGATTACGCCACGTTCGGCGACTGGCTGGCCTGTGCGGTCGGCGTCGCCACGTTGTTCTGGTATCGCCACCGTGACGGCGGCGACGCGAGTTTCAAGGTACCGGGCTATCCGTGGCTGCCGCTGCTATTCGTCGGCACGGTGGCGTGGGTGGTGGTGATGACCGCGCGCGACAACCCGCGCAATGCCGGTATCGTTACGCTGATCATGGCCGCCAGCGTGCCGGTCTATGCGGTCTGGCGTCGCTTGTTCAGTCGCGCGCACCCCTAAGGGGGCGGCACCAATGCCACAATGCGCGGATAGATTCGTGAGGAGATGATGGATGGCGCCCGTGCAAGCCCAGGCCGTGCCGGTCACTGCGGAAAGCAGCGTCGTGCCCGAGAAGATACGCGACGGCATCGATCTGGAGATCAACGGCGAACACTTCCGCCACACCGGCGATCCGCAGATGCCCTTGCTGTGGTACTTGCGTGATGTGTTGCGCCTGACCGGCACCAAGTACGGTGGCGAGCATGGCGAGAACGGCGCCGACCTGGTGCTGCTCGACGGCAAGGCGTTGTCCGCGATCGGCCAGCCGATGAGCGGGCTGGCCGGCAGGCAGGTCGTCACGGTGGAAGGCTTGGCCGGCAACGACGGCAGCCTGCATCCGGTGCAGCAGGCCTTCATCGACGAGGACGCCATCGGCTGCGGCTATTGCACGCCCGGCTGGCTGATCGCCGCGGTCGACCTGCTCAGGCGCAAGCCCAATCCCGGCGACGACGACATCGATCGCCTGCCCAACCTCTGCCGCTGCGGCTGCCAGACCCGTGTGCGCAGCGCGATCAAGCGCGTCGCCGCCGGCAAGGCGGGCCAGCCATGAGCAGCGACCGCTCGCCCCCCAACCAGATCCGGCTGTCGCGCCGGCGCTTTCTGCAAGTGCTGGCCGGCACTGCCGGCGCGCTGGTCGTCGGCATCCGCATGGCCGAAGCGGCCGATGCCCCGCTGCCGCTGGCCCTGCTCGGCGACACTTTCAACGATCTCGGCGCCTACGTGCGCATCGATGCCGACGGCAACGTGTTGATCGGCGCGCGCGATCCGGACACCGGCACCGGCGTCGCCACGTCACTGCCGCGCATCATCGCCGACGAACTCGACGCCGACTGGAACCGCGTCAGCGTGTTGCCGCTCGGCCTCGGCGTGACCGACAACAACGGCCAGCCGCGTTGGACCTACGGGCGCCAGGTCGGCGGCAACGGCGGCTCGATCCCCGCCGCCTGGAACGACCTGCGCCAGGTCGGCGCGCTGGCGCGCTGGCTGCTGCTGCAGGCCGCGGCGCGCCGGCTCGGCGTACCGGCCAGCAATCTGCGCTGCGATGCCGGCACGGTGATCGCGCCGGACGGGCGCCGCTTCACCTACGGCAGCCTTGCGGCGGACGCCAGCAAGATCGCCCTGCCCACCAGCCCGCCACCGCTGAAAAACCCCGCGAACTACCAGTTGATCGGCAAACCCGCCGGCGATGTCGACGCGCGCGCCATCGTCGCCGGCCTGACCCGTTACGCGATCGACGAGCACTACGGCGACGAGCTGGTCGCCGTGCTGGCGCATTGCCCGTGGGCGGACGGCACGCTGGCGCAAATCGACACCACCGACACGCTCGCCGTCAAAGGCGTGCTGAAAGTGGTGCAGTTGAAACCCGAGCCCGGTCAGCCGCTGGGCAGCACGGTGATCGCCCCGGCGGTGGCGGTGCTGGCCGTGGACACCTGGTCGGCGCTGCAAGGCCGCGAGAAACTCAAGCTCGAATGGAAACCCGGCGCCAGCGGCGGCGAAAGCAGCAACGCGCTGGAGCAGCAAGCCAGCGCCCTGCTCGCCGGCAAGACCGATCCCACTTCGCGCGTGCGCAACGACGGCGACGTCGAAGCGGCCGGCAAGAAAGCCGCACGACGGCTCGAGGCCACCTATTTCCAGCCCTGGCTCGCCCATGCAACCGCCGAGCCGATGAACTGCCTGGTGCGGCTGGACAAGGATCGCGCCAGCCTCGTCGTGCCGACCCAGGCGCCGCAGAAAGCGTGGGCGGTAGTGCAACGCCTGACCGGCCTGAGCCCCGCGCAGATCGATATCCGGGTGCCCCGCGTCGGCGGCGGCTACGGCCGCCGGCTCGATCACGACTACGTGGCCGAAGCCGTGATGGTGGCCAAGGCCGCCGACAAGCCGGTGCGCCTGCTGTGGACGCGCGCGGGGGACTTCGACCACGACTATTACCGGTCCGGCGCCGTGCATCACCTCAGCGTGATCCTCGACCGCAAGCGCCAGCTGCTAGGCTGGAACCAGCGCATGGCCAGCGCGTCGGCGCTGGCCCATCGCAGCACGCCGGACAACCGGCTGTGGACGTCCGAACTGCACCCCGACCAGTTGCCCGCCGCGCTGGTGCCGAACTATCGCAGCGACTGGTACGCGCTGAATTCGGCGATCCCGCGCGGCCCCATGCGCGGCATGCCGCACACCAGCAATGCGTTTGCGGTGGAAAGCTTCATCGACGAAATCGCGCACAGCATGAAAGAGGATCCGCTGGTCACCCACCTGCGCATGCTGGGCGAGCCGCGCGAGCTGCCGTTGAGCGTCGGCGGCACGTTCGATACCGGCCGGCTGGCCAACGTGCTGAAGCTGGTCGCCGACCGGATCGAATGGAAGAACTGGCTGCACAGCGTCAACGGCCTCGGCATCGCCTGCTGGCACATCGACGGCGCCTATGTGGCCCATGCCATCGAAGTGGCGGTGCAGGACCAGAAGCTGGTCATCCAGCGCGTCGTCTGCGCCGTCGATGTCGGTCGCGTGATCAACCCGCTGGGTCTCGAAGGCCAGCTCGCGGGCGCCACGCTGGACGCACTCTCCACCACGTTGAACCTCGCCATCACGTTCAAGGATGGCCTGGTCCAGCAACACAACTACAAGGATTATCCGCTGGCCAGCATGGCGCAGCTGCCGAACGCAGTCGACGTCATCGTCGTGCCCGCCGACGACCGCCCACCCGCCGGCGCCAGCTTCCTCGCCATGCCGACCGCCGCTCCGGCACTGGCCAACGCGGTCTTCCGCGCCAGCGCCGTGCGCGTGCGCCGGCTGCCGCTGATGAAGGAATGGCTGCGCATGCGGTAGGACCGCGCCGGCGCGGATCGGTGGCCAGCGATCGCTGACCAGGATCGCCGGCTCGGCCGCGCCCCGTCACGGCGTCAGCGGCACGCTCGTTTTACGGACGCCCTGATTTTGCCCGTCATCCCGGAATCGCGAAGCGATATCCGGGATCCGGTGCCGTTGGACATCACCGCGTTGCGCGAAAGACACCGTGGCCAGCAAGGGCTGATTTTCCAGCATGCCGAACCGAAGGCCCCGGAAGCTGTCGTCACCATTTCCAGCGCATCGGCCAGAGTCGATTACTCCGACGCCCGATGATCAGACGGCATCGTCCTTGACGATCACCGCGTAATGCTGGACCAGCGGCTCGAACTCCAGGAGATAGTCTTGATCCTCCGGATAATACTTGGCCTTGAGCACGTCATCGCCGGCAAAGCGACGCACGCAATCCTCGGACTCCCAGTAGGTCACGGTCAGGAAATGGGTCGTGTCGCCGTCGTCCCGACGCAGCACAGCCACACTCAGGTTTCCGGGCACGGAGCGATAGTCCGGAACGGCCTTCCGTTCGAGGAACCTTGCGTACTCATCGGCCTTCGAACGCGGAGTGCGTCCGTGCCACATGCGGTAGATCATGAAGCCCTCCAGATATTCGAGTTGAGCAGTGCAGCGCGATTGCATTGACGAGATGTACAAATCGACAGCATGTCATCTCCATGTTTGAAAACCACCGAATCATGGATGCTTCAGGAATCTGAAGTAGAAACCTGCGAATACCAGGACGATCCCCTCTCTCCGACGAAGTTGCGCTTGCGATCTCCGTATACTCGCGCCAAGTGGATTGCACTTTTCCCTTGACGAAGCCCACCACTTGAGACATCGCGTACTTTGGCGGCATCC
Source organism: Rhodanobacter terrae (assembly GCF_042657005.1). NCBI lineage: Bacteria > Pseudomonadati > Pseudomonadota > Gammaproteobacteria > Lysobacterales > Rhodanobacteraceae > Rhodanobacter > Rhodanobacter terrae. Next base: position 2,243 of record NZ_JBHSNG010000017.1, on the reverse strand, counting down.
GCAGCATCATGTGCACATGATCCGACATCAAACGACCTTTCCCGACTCGGCTTTCCTCCTGCTCCGCCAATCGGCGAAACACCTCTCCCACATACTTTCGAAGCTCGACGTACAACGTGCGACGACGGCACTTCGGTATGAACACCACGTGGTACAGGCACTCCCCCATTGCATGTGGTTTAAGCTTTGGTATTCGTCCATCGGTGAAATCTCCTCTCATGTGCTTGGCGGCTCACGAGTTGGAGTTTCCCCGACGGACTCCTGCATACGTCGAACTTCTACTGCCTCCCCGGCAGAGTCGGGGGAACTACCTTGGTGGTTTAGGTGCTCTACTCGGGGTCAACAGATCTAATCCGCACGGTCTTTGCCGGACTAAGCTAAGCGGCCGTGCGGGCGGTAGCGCATGACTGTACCGGAAACTTGCTCCCGCACGGTCCGCTCGAGCGCATGATCAGACAACGTTCTACAGCTCGCCACGATGCGCTAGCACCTTGTAGCACAGCGCCAACATGCCGCTTTTGTAGGCTTTGACCTCGGTCAGATGCAGCGGGATGTCTCTGTCGAGCTTCTCGAAGAATGCTATACCGTCGCCAATCAATATCGGCAGGATCGAATAGCGCACTTCGTCGGCCAGTCCGAGACGAAGGCACTCGCCGCAAACTGAACCGCCTCCGGCAAACCAGATTGAACGGAATCTGGGCCGCAAGCGCTCATTGACCAACTGCGTAAGATCGCCCGAGTAGAACTCGACGGTATTCCGGGTTCGCGGCAGATCGCGAGTGGAGAGGACAAAAGTAGGTTTGTCGCCATATGCCCACCCGAATCCCTTGGCTTCGAAGCCCAGCGCAGTCTCATAAGTCCGCGACCCCATGACGTAACAATCGATCGTTTTGAGAAACGCTTTGACGAACTCCGGGTCCATGGTGTCCCCGCCTGCGAATTCGTCCGAGGTTTCGAGCCAATCGACACGCCCGTCCCTTCGAGCAATGAAGCCATCGAGGCTCGCCGCCATGTGGACCGTTACACGCGAATCAGGATTTGCCATCTCTTTGCCCTAACGTGCCAGGAAGCGGATTGGCTAGCCACCTAACGCGGGAGTTGAGCGGCGGCGAAGCCGCCCGTCTTGAACTGTTAGACATGCGTTCGCCGCTGACGAAGAAGAGTGACAACATACTCCGCTCTGGCGGCGCCGTTGACAGGCAATTTGCGCTCGTCGCACCATGCGCAAAGAGCACCAACGTTTACAGGAATGCGCTCGACTACTAGGCCCTCGGCCTCGATCATGCGCACCGCATCATGCGCGGCACGCTCCCAGTCTTGGAACGTTGCGTCGAGTTCGCCTCGATCTGGCACGACCTCGGTGAGTAATTTCCACTGCGCCTCGTCGTACCAGGCGAAAGCGACAGCAATGCTCTTCTCGTTACGCATGGCCAATGTCCAACGCTGGAGTTGAGCGGCGGCGAAGCCGTCCGCCTCGAACGAGTAAAAAGAGACTTCCTCCCCTTTCGGCCTCGAGGGCCATGATGGTGTTTCTACACAACCGTCAGCAGAAGAGGAAGTCTCCATGAACACTATAACCATCGGCGTGGATTTGACGAAGAGTGTGTTTTCGGCATGCGAGGTGGATGGCCCCGGCCATGTGCTGCGGCGGCAGGATCTGCGGCGTGAGCCGTTTGGCCTGTGGCTGGCCCAGCTGCCGGCGGGCACGGTGGTGGCGATGGAAGCGTGCAGCGGCGCGCATCACTGGCGCGACGCTGCCTGGAGTACGGCCTGCAGCCGCGGATCACGGCCGTCCAGTTCGTCAAACCGTTTCGCAAGAGTGGCACGGCCAAGAATGATCGCGCCGACGCCGAAGCGATCGCCCCCGCGGCGCGCCAGGGCACGTTGTAGATGTGCATGGCATCTTGGATGGACTGACCAGATTGTGACTGGTCTAACGCATAGAAGTAGCCAGTGTCTCCGTCGTCTTCAAATACCGCAGCGAAAGAGCCGTCTGGAGCAGAACCCTCAACGAATTCCTCGGCGCCAACGGTAATTTTCTGCTTGGCTACGACGTTAACCGGCATGAAAGTCCTAACGCTGGAATTGAGCGACGGCGGAGCCGTCCGCCTTGAACGAGTAAAAAGAGACTTCCTCCCCTTTCGGCCTCGAGGGCCATGATGGTGATGCTGGTCAACCGTCACTCGAAGAGGAAGTCTCCATGAGCACTATAACCATTGGCGTGGATTTGGCGAAGAGCGTGT